>JASMKV010000084.1 GCA_030749035.1 Myxococcota bacterium
GATAATGGACCAAAAGCATCACCATACCGATACAGGCAAAAACAGTTTTAACCTTGCCGCCTTCTCCCGCAGCGATAACCAGCCCTTCAGCTGCTGCGATACCACGAAGACCGGTGACGGCAAGCTCTCTGGTCAAGGCAATCATACAGAGCCAACCGGGAATACGGCTTGGGCTAAATTGCATAAAGGCGATCAGCACCACAAGAAAATAAAGTTTGTCTGTGAGAGGATCGAGAAATTTTCCAAAATTCGTGACCAGATTGTGTTTTCTTGCGTAGTAGCCGTCAAGAATATCGGTGATGGCACCAACGGCATAAATGAGTGCTGCCCAAAAACAAGTTTTTGGGTTCTCAATGCCAGGCCAAATTAAAAAAAGCACCAAGGGAAGTACGGCGAGTCGGAGAAGTGTCAGGATATTGGGAAGATTCCACATAAGAAAAGTTCTTAGTGTGCTTTTAGATAACAAGCAAGCGGCTTCAAACGCTAATCAGTGTCAGGGATACTTTTGTGCATCTCTTGCTTGAGGTAATGGACGTAAAGGTTAAGCACACGCTTCACATAGTTTTGCGTTTCAGGAAATGGCGGTATGGCCATTTTTTTCTCAACTTTTTCAGGGCCAGCATTGTATGCGGCCAAGGCAAATATCAGGTTCCCATGAAACCGATTGAGCAAGATACGCAGATAACGGCAGCCGGCAAAGATATTTTGCACGGGTTCAAAGGGTTTTTTTAAGCCCATCTCTTTGGCGGTTGCGGGGATGAGTTGCATAAGACCCTGGGCGCCAGCAACAGAGACTGCTTGCGGATTAAATGCGGATTCCCGTGCAACGACAGCCTTTATTAAAGCGGGTGGGAGGTGGTAGTGGGTTGCCGCGCTGAGAATAAGTTCATCGTAACGTTTGTTTTGAATATTTGTATAGCCGGAACGTTCTTTGCCTATGGGCACGGCTTTAAAGCGTTTGTCGCCAGGGGTGTTGGAGAAATGCGTTGTCCCGGAAGCATCTTTGTACTGGTAGAGATCGGCCTTTGCAGGACTCAAGAGGCCCAGGCCCGCCAATACAAGAAGTGCGCTCAAGGCAGGCAAAAAGAGAGAGGGTGACATTGCTGCAAAGACTACTTGTCTTTCTCAGCAATAGCCAGCTTTGGCTAAGCGCTGAGCGATCATGTGCGTCTGGCGCCACGCATCGCCAAGGGCGCTGCGAAAGTTCCAGCGCCCGAGTCCGTTAAAACAGCTAAGTACCTGTTTCTATTTGAGAAAGGATGTATTTTGATGCGGTTTTAGATCTTTGGTCTGCGTTCATATGGAAAAAGCGCCCATAAAAGCGCGCCTTTTCTGTGCAGAACAAAGCAATTTATTGGTTTTATTCTCGTTTTTCTGCGCACTTGCGGTTTTTTGTGCCTTGACAGCTCAGGCCTGTTTGCGTAAACGGGCGTCAGTTTTTAGCTTGGAATAAGTAAAGAAAGAGGCTTAGGCATGAAGACCTTCAGTCCAAAATTATCTGAAGTCAGTCGCGAATGGCATCTTGTTGATGCTGATGGAAAAGTGTTGGGGCGTATCGCCACAGAAATCGCTTCCATTTTGCGCGGCAAAAATAAACCGATTTATAGCCCGCATATGGATACGGGGGATTTTGTTGTCGTTGTGAACACGGATAAAGTTCGCTTGACCGGCAATAAAGATGACAAGAAAATGTATCATCACCACACTGGCTGGGTCGGTGGCATTGTGTCACAGTCCGCCAAGACGATGCGTGAGAAAGATTCAACACAAATGGTTAAACTTGCTGTCAAGGGTATGTTGCCGAGGGGAACTTTAGGACGGAATATATTTTCGAAACTCAAAGTTTATCCGGGCGCAGAGCATCCCCATGCAGCACAGAAACCACAAACGCTTGAACTGGCAGGATAGAAGATTATGGCAGCATCACAAGAACGTTGGTATGGAACAGGACGTCGTAAAGAAGCCACGGCACGGGTATGGCTCATGCCTGGTGACGGCAAGGTTACGATTAATAAGCGGACCATTGATGACTATTTTGGTCGTGAGACATCAAAGATGATTCTTAAGCAGCCACTGGAGCTTGTTGAAGAACTTGGTAAGCTCGATGTTTTGGTTAATGTTCGTGGCGGTGGTTTGTCAGGACAAGCGGGAGCCATACGACATGGTATTTCTCGTGCGTTGACGGTAATGCAATCTGATTATCGAGGCACTTTGAAGAAAGTTGGCTTTCTTACACGCGATTCGCGTAAAGTTGAACGTAAGAAATACGGTCAACCCAAAGCGCGTAAAAAGTTTCAGTTTTCGAAACGATAGAGTTTTTAAACTTTCGAAAAAAAGCTGCCTTTCCGGTGGCTTTTTTTTTGCCCGTTATTCTAAGCTAATACGCGCAATAGGTTGAATATTCATGTCTGGGGAAAGTTCTTGATAGGACAGAACAGCCAAATGGGGAAATTCAAGTTCAACCAATTTGCGATAGTAGCGACGGATTTCCATGGTGGTGAGGATAACCGGATTTTGTGCAGTCGGGGGTAAATTGCCAACTTCATTACGCACAGCAGTAAGAATTTCTTGGGTGATTTCTGGCTCAAGCGCCAGGTAAGAACCACTTTGCGTGTGTTGAATGGAGGAGCGCACCGTCTCTTCAATTTGTGGATCGAGCAGATAGACGACCAAGGTATTACCACCACGTGTATATTTGTGTGAAATATAGCGCTTAAGTGCGTTGCGAACATATTCGGTGAGCATGACAGTATCATTTTCAACTTGGCCCCATTCAGCTAAGGCCTGCAGGATAGAACGCAAATCACGGATTGAAATTTCCTCTTCGACAAGGCGTCGCAAAATATCCGTCAACTGAAATGGTGAGACGGCTTTGGGGACAACTTCTTTAACGAGTGCGGGGAAGGCTTGTTCAAGTTGCTCAAGCATATTTTGCACTTCTTGAATGCCCACAAATTCAGCTGAGTTTTTACGCAAGACACTGGATAAGTGCAGGACCATGTAGCCAGAGGCGTCCCAAGTGGTGAGGCCGGCTTGCTCAGCAACATCTGAATATTGTGCAGGGATCCAAGCGCACTCAGAACCATTGGCCGGATTGACGGCTTCTTCACCCTTAATATTTAAAAGGGTTAAGCGATCGACCGTGTCGTTGACCAGGACTTTGTCCAAAGCGACATTGCCCGAGACCAGTGGAATCTCATTGATCATAATAATGTAAGTACCATCAGGTAAATCTGTTTCATTACCACGCACACGGATACCTGGAAATTTGACACCCAGTTCGTAAAATAATCCATCACGCATCATAGGAATCATTTCACCAAGAAATTTGTTTTCCCCTTCAGCATCTTCCACCAAAGGAATAAGGTTCGCGGCAACCTCAAGCGCAATGGGGGTGACCACAGGGAGCATTTGTTGAGCCTGACCTTCTTGTTTTTTGGCCGCTTCAATTTGTTTTTGCTTTGTTTCCTCACCTAAGGCTTGAATCTCGTTGGCGGGGAGTTCTTCGCCTCCACCGGCTTTGCTGCGCATGAGCGCGTAAGCCATGCCCCCTACGATTGAAGCCATAACGAAAAAAGGCACCGTCGGTAAACCGGGCACAAGCCCGACACCGCAAAGCATGCCGCCAGCGATGGCGAAGGCTTTGGGCTGTGCAAGCACTTGTTGTGCGATGTCTTCACCTAAATTGTTTTCTTCTTCTTCGTTGGAAACACGCGTTACAATCAAACCGGCAGTCATGGAGCTTAAAAGAGCGGGAATTTGTGAGACCAGGCCATCACCAATGGTCAATATGCCGTAGCGCTCGATGGCTTCCACGGCGGTCATGTCCATCATGGTCAGACCAATAATAATTCCGGCCAAGAGATTGATGCAGGTGATAATTAGGCCGGCAATCGCGTCCCCTTTCACGAACTTCATGGCACCGTCCATGGAGCCAAAAAGTTGTGACTCGCGTTGTAGATCTGAGCGTCGACGTCGGGCTTCATCCAGATCGAATGCACCAGCGCGCAAGTCCGCATCAATGGACATCTGCTTTCCTGGCATCGCATCCAAAGTAAAGCGTGCCGCAACCTCGGCGACACGTTCTGAGCCTTTGGCGATGACAAGGAACTGGATAATCGTCAAAATCAAAAAGATGACCGCACCGACCACAAAATTGCCACGTACCACAAAACTTCCAAAAGCATTGATGACTTCACCCGCATCGGCTTGCAGCAGAATCAGTCGGGTCGTTGAAACATTAAGCGCGAGTCGGTAAAGGGTGGTGATCAAAATGATGGTCGGATAGGAGGCCAGTTTCAAGGCACCTGAAATATAGATGGAAATCATCATCATCGACACGGCGATGGTAATGTTGAGAACCAGCAAAAGGTCCATAATTGGGGTTGGCAGTGGGATGATCATCATGCCAACAACGCCGATCACAAGCCCGGCGAGCATGATGTCCGCATAGCGCTTGGAGAGATCGCTAAAATTGCCGCTGGCGATAACGTTAAATAAGGTATTCATCAAAATAGCTCTTTGTCGGGTGCCTTATGGGGGACCCTCCTATGATACTCTCCAGCCAAGGCCCCAGAGTCAAGGAAAGTGTCGTAATTAACGCCAGAACTTACAATTTCTTCATGTATTGCCCAGGATGGCGTTTGCTTGGGGGGTGTCGGTTTTCGCCAGCTGCCTGTATTTCTTGCTTGCCATTGATGGTCATGCTAGCAAAAATGAGGAGTGATACAACCGAGCGAGATTGTTCGTTTGGTTCAGGTTTAAGATTATGTTACAGGTTTTATCATGAAGATACGCTACGCCGGCTCAACCCATGTTGGTATGAAGCGCACGCATAATGAGGATAACTTTTTTCTCTTAGCTGAAGAAAACCTTTATGTTGTCGCTGATGGTATGGGTGGACATGCCTCTGGAGAGGTGGCATCGCAAATCGCGGTTGAGACGTTGGCAAATTTCTTCATTGATACAACGCGTGATCAAGAAATCACTTGGCCCTATAAAGAAAATAAGGAAAAACTTTACGAAGAAAACCGGGTGACGAACGCCGTGAAATTAGCGAATCGGCGCATTTTTGAGTTGGCACAAGGTGATGCCAAATATCGTGGTATGGGCACGACACTGGTGTCTTTGGTGTGCGGGTCAACCGGTGCTTATTTAGCCCATGTTGGTGATTCGCGCGGTTATGTGATTTCGAACAAGGGTATTGTACAGGTGACCGAAGACCATTCCTTATTGAATGATTATCTTAAGGTGCACCCTTTAACACCCGAAGAAATTGAAAACTTTCCGCACAAAAATGTGATTGTTCGGGCATTGGGCATGAAGGATACCGTTGATGTGGATCTGAATCGCCTCTACCCAAAAGATGGAGACATTTATCTGCTTTGTTCGGACGGGCTCTCGGGTATGATTTCCGACGAAGAGATCCTTGAGGCTGTTTTAGAGCACAAAGACGATTTGGAAAAGGCATGTCAGAGCCTTATTGGTCGAGCAAATGCGAATGGTGGCACCGATAATGTGACTGTGATTTTGGTCGCTTTTTCCGAATAATCCACAAAAATGGTGTTTTTTAGCCAAAAGATCGAATCTTTTTAAGGAAAATTGCATCTAAAGGGTTGTCAATTCGTGTAAAATGGACAGATTAGGGCAAATAAGGTTTCATTGATGACAAGCACATTAACCATAAGTCAGGGTATTGACCGATATATGGCTGAAATTAAAGCACTTCCTCGTTTAACGCGTGAGGAAGAGTTTTCTTTGGCCAAGGCCTATCGTGAGCATGGTGACGTTGAGGCAGCGCATCAGCTGGTGACGGCCAATTTGCGTTTCGTGGTGAAGATTGCCCATGAATATCGTGGCTATGGTTTACGGCTTTTAGATTTGATCCAAGAAGGTAATTTAGGATTGATGACTGCGGTGAAGAAATTCGATCCTGAGCGTGGTGTGAAACTTATCTCCTATGCGGTTTGGTGGATTCGGGCACACATCCAAAGTTTTATCATGCGTTCTTGGTCCTTGGTTAAAATTGGTACCACGCAAGCGCAACGCAAACTCTTTTTTAAATTGCGTTCCGAAGGCGAAAAGATCAAGCAAAAGCTCAGTGCGCATGATGCGGATTCGACGACTGTTTTGGCTGAGCATTTTTCGGTTAATGAACGAGAAGTTCTTGAAATGTCACAACGTTTGGGTTCGCGGGATTTGTCATTGGATGGGCAGGTAGATACCGAGAGCAATACACATTTTATCGACCATTTGGCTGCAGATGAGGCTTCTCCTGAAGAAAATGTACAACAAATCGAAGCGCGCCATATGGTAAGCTCTGCGGTGGAATGTGTCCGAGATCAGCTTAACGAAAAGGAAGTTCATATTCTTGAACACCGTTTACTAAGCCATCACCCTGCTTCATTGCAGGCCATTGGTGCGCATTTTGATGTTTCCAGGGAGCGTATTCGGCAATTGGAAGCGCGTCTTATCAAGCGCTTAGCGCAACATGTCCAGGAACGCCCATAACGTTTGGCACTTCTTATCTCTTTAGCGAGTTCTGACGCTAAATACTTGTATTCTCAAGCTTATACATCGTATGATTTTAAAGGTAGCTTGGAGTTTGTATGGCGGTATCACAATCGACATTAGGTCCCATCATTCGGGTCAGACGCCTTGATGGTTTACGTGCGGCTCTTTTGGGCTTGCAGGGTAGGCCGACGCCTGGTCCTGGTGAAGCGCTTTGGCTTATCCCATGTCGTCAGGTCCACAGTTTTGGTTTGAGTTACCCCATGGATATTGTCCACTTGGATCAGCACGGTGTGATTGTTTCGGTTCAAACCCTGCAGCCTTGGCGTTTAGGGCGCTACATTGATGATGCGGAGAGTATACTGGAGATGCGTCGTGGGGAGACGCGACGTCTTGGTTTGGAGAACGGCGTTAAGCCCAATCTCATTTTGGTTAAAGAAGATAGTACAGGGCTTTCTCAGCGTCCTTGGGCGGTCATTAAAATACCCGGTCTTCGCCAATTGCGTGAGCTCTATACAAGTTGTTTGGTGCGTAATGCGATTATGCTTCTTACACTCGATGAGTTGCCACCTATGGGAACGACCATCGATATGGAATTCCAAGTTGAAATTGTTCGCGATGGTTTTAAGCTCAAAGGCGAGATTCGCCAGATCTTTTCCAAAGAAGGCAGCCAGCATCAGGCGATTGTGGAGATGCCACCTTTGCCTGAAGAGGTACGCTTACATATTTTTGGAATGATTGAGCCTGTTTTAGGGGAAGCTTTAGACGAGAATCATTTATTTGGTGCAAAGGGGGTAAAGACAACTTTTCTTGCGCGTCGTAAAGGTGCCGAAGCTTTTATTTCAGCAGTCGAGCAAAACCTTAAAGGAAAAGGCGAAGGCGCTGGAGGAGGGCAAGGCGAAGTCAGTGGTGCCGTTCTCGAGAAAGCCGGTGGTTCGGGGAGTGCACTCAAAGGAGCCGTGGCGAAGGGTAAGCAGACTTTAGACGCAGAGGCCTTATTGGCCAGTGAGGATTTTCAGGAAACGATTTCTGCCGATGATTATCATGCGGGAAGCGCGGGGACTTCAGTGCGTGGAAATCATGTTCCACATCAAGACAAGAGCGAAAAAGAATTGTCGCCAGAGGATGTGACAATAGCTGAGGCGAACGTTGAAGAGAAAGAAGTCAATTCTGTGGCAGGGCTCCAGGGAGAAACGGTGGCTTCGGGCGCTTCAGAAGCAATTCAGGGAGTTGATCAGACATCGAAGGTGGCGGCGGATACGGATTCAGAGGTGGTGACGGTGATGGACACTGGTGCAGAAGCAGATCTCAGCTCTGTGTCTGGCGGTGGTTCTGATGGTGGTAGCGAGAGTGTCACGGGCGTAGGTCTTGGCGGTGGTTCTGGTGCAGGCGGCGGCTCAGGTGGCGGCCTTGGCGGTGGTTCTGGTGCAGGCGGCGGCTCAGGTGGCGGCGGCGGTGCTGGTCTTGGTACAGGCTCAGGTGGCGGCGGCGGTGCCGGTCTTGGTGCAGGCTTAGGCGGCGGCTCAGGCGCCGGCGATGGTGTCGGTTCAGGCTCAGGTGGCGGCGGTGGTTCAGGTTCAGGTGGCGGCAGCGGTGCCGGGCTTGGTGCAGACGATTTGTCTGGAGCTGTGGCTGCCAGCAGCAGTGCGGGCGTGTCTGCGCGCGGGACATCAGGAAGTGTGGATGGTGTGCAGGGCAGTGCTGCTCAGGGCGGTCAAGGTGGACGTGGCAGTGGTCAGAACGTGGGGGCCAGTGGTTCAGGTGGCGGCCATTTACCGGGGCAAAGGGATGGCGTTGAATGGGGACAAAGTGCGCATGGCCTAGGCCGTGATGCGGCAAGCGCAGCCGGGTTTGGTGCGGATGATGTTTCGCCGACAGAAGCAGATCCGCTTGATGCGCATGCCCACGATGAAGATTTACAGGATGTGGCGCAACGTGCTTCGCAAGCAGGGGAAAGTCACGCAAGTGATGCAGCAGGAGGCTTGGGTACGGGCTCGGGGGCCGGTACAGGCTCAGGTTCAGATGCAGATTCCGATTCCGGTTCAGGTACAGGCTCAGGAGAGGCGCCCATTTTTGCCACCGATGAAGACAGTGTGGGTTCAGGTGGTGGTTTGGGCTTGGGTGATGGGGGCAATGCCGGCGCAGGTGGCGGTTCAGCCGGTGTGGGTTTGGGTGGTGGCACGCAAAGATCTGGGGATTCGATGGCAGCATCGGGTCAAGGAGGTGCGGGCAAAACGCAAGCGGCTGATTCGGGTGCGACTCTTCCAGAGGGCGCGAGTGGTTTGGCAACAGGTGATTCTAAACTTGGTGCCGCAGATCAATTTTGGCAAACAGAAGAGGGTATGGATTCCTTACGCAATAGAATTCAGCGCCTGGGACGTTTTAGACAGGCATGGCAGTCATTGGAGAAACGTAAGGTTTTGGTGGCGGAAGAAGATGCGGATGTTCGAGAGTACTTTAAAACTATTTTTGAGCGTGCAGGTTTCGAGGTTGAAATAGCACTCAACGGTGACGAGGCGCTGCAACTCTTTTTTATGCATGATATTAAACTTTTGGTGGTCGATTTTCACTTGGATCGAAAAGACGGTATGGAAGTTGCGAAGGAGGCTTTGGAGGTTTCAAAAGTGCCTGTGATTTTTACGACCAAAATGGAACACGATGCACAGATTCTCAATGATCTCAAACGTTACGGTGTGGAATGGGTTTTGAAAAAACCATTTTCTAATGACACGGTTAAGCCCGTATTAAAGGAAGCGATTGGCGCTGCTTTGTTACAAGATAATGATGAAACGAAGTAAACAATTGTGATTTAACGAGCGTTATCATGAGTGTAATTATTCGCAGCCGTAAGGGCATTTCACAAAAAGCAAAAGGTGCGGATTTGCAGCATGGGGGTTCAGGGGGCGCACCCCTGGCCAATGCTCTTGAAGGGGCGCATCTTGAATTGCGTTACAGTGCAGATCCGGCAGCCGATCTTATGCCTGCAGCGGCATTTTTAGGACACGAAGTTGATTATGTTGCCATTTTAGAAAAATTTCCAGAGAGCCCATTTGACCCGGCGAAGCGAAAAAAATTAGGTCAACTCATGGGTATTTTTGCCATGGATTATCAAAGCGCCAGATCGGAAGAACGTCGTTTTCTAAAACAGCTTCTAGAATCTCGTAATGCGAAGGAAGGCTATGCGGCGAATTGTTCTTTACATTGGTGCGGTACATCCAATGCGATACGCCGCACGTTGGCCTTGAGTGTGGCGCAATCAAGGTTTGCCATCGGCCCCAGTGATGGTTTTTTAGGTGCAGTACAAGCACGACATGCTGCGGTGACGCTGGAGCTGTTGGGGCCTTTGGGCAGGGAGCGTATTTGGGATTGTTTGACCAGAGCAGGAACGCATGTTTCGGGTAAAGTTTATAAAAAATCTGATCGTGTCATTGAACGTGGACTTGTCCTTAAAGCTTTAGGCGCCAGAAGGCACCGATTGGGCCCATGGAGTGGCGATGGCGAAGAGGCACTTAAAGAGATAGAGCTTTTTGCCAAGAGTATTCGCGGTTGTTCACGTGAAGTTTTAGCTTATAGAACCACATTAAAACGTCCTCAGGAAATTCAGGGAAAGCAGCATGCATTGGCCAAGGATGCGAAACGAAGCTTGGGGCATGTTGCGGATATTGCGCATGCTGAGATTGATCCAGTTCATGCCTGGAGTAAGCAGCGTAAGCCGTGGAAAAAAGATTCCAATGCACAGGAAACAGATGATGCACATGAGCAGATGCCCGAATTGGACAGGAATCCACTTTTGCAGAGAACGCGATTGCATAGTGCGTTAGCGCAAGCGGGTGCAGGTTATATTAAGGGACTCGACAGCCGTTGGTCAGAGGCATTGGTGGATTATGTGACGGGGCGCGATATGA
>JASMKV010000085.1 GCA_030749035.1 Myxococcota bacterium
GACGGTCACGCACCTGCTTGCTTGTCGAGCCACATAAATAGGCAATGCGTCGATCCGAAAAGCCATTTTCCTTCGCCATGCGCAAAAGGTCGCTCCCGAGCTCCTCAAGAGACAGATGTCTTATCTCTTGCTGTATTCGAGAAAACGCCTGAACTTGCTCTAAAAACCACGGATCAATAAAAGTTAAACGCGCAACGCGATCAATATCCCAACCACGCTCAAAAGCATTCACAACAAATCGCAAAGTGTTCTCACTGGGCTTAGATAAAAGCTCACTTAAATGCTCTTCCGACAACGTCCCTGGACGATGTGGCGCTAATGACTCCAAAGAGCGCAGTGCTTTGAACAAAGACTCTCTTAAGGTTCGTCCTATCGCCATCACTTCGCCCACTGATTTCATTTGCGTGCCCAATGTCATATCTGAACCGGGGAATTTTTCGAAAGTGAATTTAGGAATCTTTGTCACAACATAGTCAAGAGCTGGCTCAAAAGCTGCTGGTGTATTTATCGTAATATCATTAGGCAATTCGTCCAAGGTGTAACCTACAGCTAATTTGGCAGCCACCTTTGCAATTGGATAACCTGTTGCCTTGGATGCCAATGCCGAAGATCGAGAAACACGTGGATTCATTTCAATGACAACCATTCTCCCGCTTGCCGGATCAATTGCAAACTGGACATTTGCCCCACCGGTATCGACCTTGACACGACGCAAAATTGCAACTGCTGCATTGCGCAGGCGTTGGTATTCTTTATCACTCAATGTTTGTGCTGGCGCCACAGTAATGGAATCTCCCGTGTGAACGCCCATGGCATCAATGTTCTCAATCGAACAAACCACAATCACATTGTCTGCTTTATCCCTGATAACCTCGAGTTCATACTCTTTCCAGCCAATAAGAGACTCCTCAATCAAGACCTCATGGGTTCTTGACAACCTTAATCCACGGACAGCAATTTCCTTTATTTCGTCTTCATTACGCGCAATGCCACCGCCACTGCCCCCTAAAGTAAAAGATGGGCGTATGACAACGGGGAAACCTGATTGCTGTGCAAAATTTAAAGCTTCTTCAACCGAGCCGACCTGTTTGCCTTTGGCCACTGAGAGCTTGATGTCCTTCATCGCCTGACAAAAAGAGTCCCTGTCTTCAGCCAAATGTATTGTTTCAGGGTTTGCCCCTAAAACTTCAACCTCATATTTTTCAAACACCCCCTTCTCGCTTAACTCCATGGTTAAATTTAAGGCTGTTTGACCACCAACCGTAGGCAAAAAAGCGTCAGGACGTTCTTTGGCAATAATCAATTCAAGAGCATCCAAAGTTAACGGCTCAATATAGGTTCGATCTGCCAGATCTGGATCGGTCATAATCGTTGCTGGATTTGAATTGACCAAAACGGTCTTATAACCTTCTTGTCGAAGCGCTTTTAAAGCCTGTGTGCCAGAGTAATCAAACTCGCACGCCTGCCCAATCACAATCGGGCCAGAGCCGACAACCATGATTTTTTGTATATCTTTACGCCTAGGCATTGCTCAATCGCTTCCGAGTTTCGAGTCTAAAAAATTCTGCATCATATCAATAAAGGCATTAAAAAGATAATTTGCATCATGTGGCCCAGGCGAAGCTTCAGGGTGGTACTGTACCGAAAACGCCGGCACATGCATGCAGCGTAATCCCTCCACACTGCCATCATTCAAGTTGAGATGCGTAATCTCAACCAACTCTTTGGACAAACTCTCGGCGACAAGACTAAAACCATGATTATGTGCTGTAATTTCGACTTTGTTGGTGAGCATATTTTTTACGGGATGGTTTGCTCCACGATGTCCAAATTTCAACTTGTATGATTTCCCCCCTAGTGCCAGTCCTAATATTTGATGCCCTAAACAAATCCCAAAAACGGGCGTCTTTCCCAAAAGTTCCTGAACTGTAATAATGGCGTAATTTAATGGCTCTGGATCACCTGGTCCATTTGATAAAAGTACACCGTGTGGTTTTAATCCCAAAATCTCCGAGCTCGTCGCATGAGACGGCACAACTGTGACGCGACATCTCAAATTAATCAATTGTCGTAAGATATTTCGCTTTACGCCCAAATCCATAACAACAACGTGAAATTGTTCGGATTCATCTGGGCGCCCCCCTTGAACAGACTGCCCTTCCAAATCGAGTTCACTCTCTGACCAATGGTAGGTATAGCCCGCGCTAACTTCTTTACTCAAATCCGTACCTTTCATGGAAGGCACTTTCTTGACTTGCTCTAATAATCCCTCAAACGTATTGTTTTCAAGATCGCCCAAAACGCCACGCATTGTCCCTTTCGTGCGCAAATGCTTAACCAATGCACGGGTGTCAATGCCACACAGTCCTGGCACATTCTGAGACAGCAGATAATCATTCAATGTGTTTTGACTGCGCCAGTTGCTCGCCAATGAACTATTTTCCTTCACAATTAAACCTTTTGCAAAGGCGCGACGAGATTCAAAATCATCCCAAGTAATCCCATAATTACCAATCATCGGATAAGTCATCGTCACAATTTGTCCTGCATACGATGGGTCGGTGAGAATCTCCGGATAACCCATCATCGAAGTATTGAAGACTATTTCGCCACCAACCACACTTGTCGCGCCAAAACTTTCGCCGTGAAAACAGCGGCCGTCTTCTAATATCAAAACACTTTTAGGCATAAGCAATCACATCATTGTTAACTGCTTTTAGAACATTGAACAAGACTTCCCTAATTATTTTGTCGACCAGGAATAGGTCGCAGATAAGGCGTCATGATCAGACAAAGGCGTACCATCTTTATCCACAAACTGTTCTTCTTTCTGCCAGGCCTTTGCTTGAAGCTTTACACATTTCCCACTGCGAAACAGGAACCGGTCAATGCGACCTGGTTCAGGACAATCAAGGACATCACATGTCTCTTTCAAGCCAAGTGCACTCATCCAATCGGTGAGCATCTTTGTCTCAACTGGGTCATCACCGTGTAAATTCGTATCGCCTAAAAACAAAATGGCCTGCTCACTTGAGTTTTTAAGCATTGCATCTTTAACCGCATTCACATGAATTTGCCGAACAGCGAGATCTTCTGCTCCACCTCCCGCTTCAAAATGCGAGTTGTACACATCCAAATAACAAGCGTCTGCCAAATCTAAACGAAGCCTCTGAAAGCCTTTTGCCGCAAGACAATCCGATGACGAATCAAAGAGTCCATGGCATGCGTCAAAAAAATACTCTTCATAGGTGTCAATATGGTAAGCACTAAAAAACGACAGTCCTGAACCATAGTAGCTGCTCACATTCGTTTCGGAAAATCTTCTGACCTCCTCATAATCACTCTCTTCCACTAAAACATCATGATTTTCATCATCAAAATCTTCCTGAAGAGCGATAAAATTATAGTCTTTCAAATGCGGAGCAATCTGTGAGATTCGATCGGCTGTGTCATCGCCCGTGATCACATCTGGTAGGCCGTGAACATTATAGGTCAGTGCTTTAAATTGGCCTGAACGACTTGGACAATGTTCAGACTTGCAACCTGAGAAAAACACCGTGCTAAGGAAACCCACAAGAAAAAGCGCCCCCCTTTGTCTGATGTGATCGAACATATTCCTCAATATCATCCTTCTTTAATGTTAACCTTAAGCGTATCGCTTTTTACTCTCTCTAAAGAATATCACAGCCCATTGTGATAGTTAAAGAATTCAAATTTTAAAAGACATCCCAAAAAAAGGCGATGCGGAAAAAAGCGCTGGTGGGGCTATCGTGCATCAAAAAGCCCATACGCCCCAGAAGAATACGAGTGCACAATCTTCCCCTGGAACTAAACCTTTGAAATCAAAACGATTATTCTCTGCACATCCATGTGGCTTTGGCGCAATTATTGCTTAATCACCGAAGAGACCTCAATCAGAGCGCAAAATGATGATTTTGAGCCTGCATTAAAGGATGCATGCTGAGGAAAAGGCGGAAAACAGTGCAAGAAAACAAAAACATCATGACGATTGCGCTTCTGATCGCACTGCCAATGCTTATCGGAATCAGTGCATTTGGGCTCAACGCACTTCTGCCCAAAGAGCATGATGATACGCCTTATCGACTCGCCCAAGCCGTTGAGGGCTTGGAGGTACTCCAAAAAGCCGCACGCGTCTATGCACACCGCATTGGTGGTGCCTTTCCGGTCGCTCCTGCCGATTTAAAAACACTGGAATCCAAAAGCCTTCTGGAAACTGAGGATAACGGCTCCTGGGCAATGGCGCCTGGTTTTGAGGTTGTCAATTTAGCCTTAAGTTATGCTGACGGTCAAAATAAGATGGTCATGACGGTCACCTTTGCAAACCCCTTATTAGGGCAAGGCCTATATAGAGCTATGGCACTGAAGCCTGGATTCATCAGCGGGCCAGAATGCGGCCCTCCATCAGCGACAACGACGTCAACAAAAATCTGTTTTTCTGACTCAATCTAGGAACCCCTTTTTTTGATAAAGACATCCAGCAACATATGCATGTAGGGATTCGCTTTGCATTGAGTGAACAAAATGCTTTAATCAGTCGGTGCATGAACAACAATCAATCCTAACACTCCAAAATGAACAAAGCGCACCGGATGGGGTTAAAAAATATCTTTTTGCATTAAAAGATAAAGCCTTGATTGAAAGTGTCTTAATCCCCAATAAAAAACGCACCACACTCTGCTTATCGACGCAGGCAGGTTGCGCTCTTGGCTGCACATTTTGTGCAACAGGCTCAATGGGCTTAAATCGAAACTTAAACGTTGATGAAATTGTCGGGCAATATACTCAAATTGCAAAGCTGGAAGAGAACTCTTGCAAGCAAGAAAATCGGCCCTTAAAAAATATTGTTTTTATGGGCATGGGCGAACCATTTCATAATTTTGATAATCTGTGTGCTGCTTTAGATAACCTGATTAAAGCCCATCACTTTCACTCGGGCATCATGACCGTTTCAACGATTGGTATTGCCAATAAAATACCTGAGTTTGGCAAAAAATATCCACTGGTGCGACTCGCCGTATCGCTACACACCCCTTATGAGCAACAAAGACAAGAAATCATTCCAAACAACAAACGCTGGTCCCTTAAAGATATCCATCAGGCATGCAAAGAGTACAACTGCATCACGAATAAAGAGATCTTTTTTGAATATGTTTTGATCCAAGGCATCAACGACAGCAAAGAGCATGCGAAAGCTCTAGGCGTCTGGCTAGAAGGGCTGGCATGTCGCGTAAATCTGATTCCAATGCATCCAAGCGCAACCAATCCATTCTCATCGACAGATTGGGAAAAAGCTGAAAGCTTCAGACAACATCTCCATCGACAATTTAGAGGCACCATTACCTTTAGAACCAGCAGGGGTCTGGAAATTGATGCCGCGTGCGGCCAGTTGGCCGTCAAAGAAAAACAGCAAACTAATCTGAAAAACTTCTTAGGATTTCCTGACGAATTGGGGCATGATAGGGACGTGGAGGAGCAAGCATGAAGCAACTAACTCTCTCACCTGAAATGTTGAATAAGGCGGCAGGTGCCATAGGCAAGTCACCACTTTTTTCTGGACTGAACCCACAACAAACCCAAGCTGTGGTTGGACAAGCACAGACTTTAGGTTTCGCCAAGAATGATACCTTAATCGAATCGGGAAGCGACAATAAAGCCTTCTTCTTATTGATGCGTGGTGAAGTTGCCATCATGAATGGCCAAGCAGAAGAGATTGCACGTTTAAAGCCGCCGCAAAGCATTGGCGAAATGGAGTCACTGCTCAACCAAAGCGCAAAAACAAGCGTTATTGCCACAGAAGATACCGTTGCCTTTAAATTCTCACCCGAACATTTCAAGGCTATGTGCGATAAAGTTCCAGGGTTTGGCTTAGCGTTGGCAAAAGATTTGGCCGAGCGCTTGCACAAAGGCAATCAGATGATTGCCCCTTCTGCACCGAACACAAGCAATCCTTCTGCCAGCCAGGTTGAAATGCCTGAAGACGATGATGACGACGAGAGCGATGCCGCCGATGTCATGCGTGATATCGACACACCAGACACCCGGCTTCTCGACGATATTCTCGCAAAAATGACTGAAGCCGGATCTTCCGACCTTCACCTTGCCGCCGACAACCCACCATACTGGCGCAACAGCGGAGAGATGGAAATCATGGAGGGCTACGAGCCTCTTGGTCCTGAACAAGCCTTTCACATGTTTGCCAAAGTCATGCCCAATCGAAATATTAAGGAATTTAAAAAAATTAATGATACCGACTTTGCCTGTGCCATAGGACCCGACGCACGTTTTCGTGTGAATATCTATCGCGACAGAAAAGGTGTTGCTGGATGTTTAAGACAAATTCCAACGGGGATTCTAACACTTGAGCAACTTGGCTGCCCCGAACCGGTACGGAAAATGTGCGAGGAAAAAAAAGGTCTGGTTTTAGTGACAGGCCCCACCGGAAGTGGAAAGTCAACAACCATGGCGGCTATGCTCGATTATATTAATAAAACCCGGGCTGAACATATTCTCACATTTGAAGATCCAATCGAATTTGTTCATCAAAACATAAAATGCCTGGTGAATCAGCGTGAAATTGGCCCACACACAACATCTTTTGGACGCGCCCTAAAAGCCGCCTTGCGTGAGGATCCCGATATTATTTTGGTCGGGGAAATGCGGGATGTTGAAACCGTCCATTTGGCATTGGAAGCGGCCAATACTGGCCACTTGGTTTTTGGTACGCTGCATACGATGACCGCAGTCAGTACGATATCCAGAATCATCGACCTCTTTCCGGCCGAAGATCAAAACCGTATACGCTCAGCCATCGCCGATGGCCTCAAAGGCGTTGTCGCTCAGCAGCTGTGTAAGAAGATTGGCGGCGGGCGAGTTGCTGCCCTGGAACTGCTTGTACCGGGACGTGCCGAGTGCAACCTCGTTCGCGAAGCCAAGCTTTTTCAAATCCCCAACATGATGGCCACCGGAGCCGCGCGCGGCAATGTCCTGCTCAACAACGCCTTGAAAACTCTTGTTGAAGATAAGAAAATTACGGTGGAAGAAGCGATGGATAAGAGTCCGGACAGGCCTGAAATGGCCAAAAAGCTGGGTATTGAATATGACGAGCATCAATAATCCTCTTGGCTAAAATGAAAAGACCCACGAGCCATGCGATGATTTGGCCATCAATTCTTTTGACCTTTTGCTTTCTCGCTTGCGAACAAAAAACAATTGCGCAAGAGCACAGCATCTCTGCCCCACACAACATGACGGTGAGCATAAAGCAGGTGCCCCCAAACAAAAACCTTCAAGAGATTTTTGTTTGGCAGGGCTTTAAACACCAATGGCTCCGTCAATTTTTAAATTTTAGAATCCCACACCGCATTTCGAAGCTGGCATCCATAATAGAGCAGCCCTCACCCCACCCCCGTTTTGCGATGGGTCAGAGCACTGGTGTGGATGGGAACCATATGCGTCCCGAAGGTTTTTACAGTTTTTTTAAAAACAAAGAGGTTCATCATGAAAATTATCAGATCAGATTAGAATGGGATGACCTGATTGCATCTTCTCCCACCCCCAAAAGCGAAACAATATGGCAAAAAAACATTCTCTTACCTTATAAAATCGAAAGCCATCCGGAACTCGAAAATCAAAATTTCACCGCATTACTCAATGGATTTGATCTACAAACAACATGTCGCCAGACAGCTGGGCGTGGATGTAACTCTGATGGGATTTGGCCCTACCACTTCAATATTCAAATTCAAAAATGCAGCCAAAAACAAAAGGGCTTGGAATGCCCCTTAAGCATCGAAATCAATAGAGGCTGGACACCGCACCATGGAGGCATACCCTATCTGGCCCCTAAACCACTCAATCAAAAAACCCACTACCTTTTAAATCTTGCGATCCTGGTCCTGCGGGGTGCACACAATGAACTGTACACGCAACAAGCGCCCATAATACATTCAGAAAATATCATCCAAGATCTTACACCAACCGTTTCACCCATCCATATTCAAGGTATACATCAACAATACACGCATGGACTATTGGGCATTCATGGTTTTGGATTCACCCTCAACTCCTTGGGCACGAATTGGGGTGCACAACATCGTGGACGCTATATTGATCGACTCTCTTTTCATATAGAAGCTCAGCAATACAACGCCAAAAAAGGCCGAATGCATGCAAAGCTTGTGTCCCAAATCGGTGCCCCAAAAACGGTACGCAAGAGTTTCGCCAACTATCACTTTCAAACCGTGCTCGTACAACTTGGGCCATCAACAGAAAATGCCACGTTAAATCAAAGTGTTAAGGGTGATCTCTGTCGTAACAGTCACAACGCACCGTTCTTTTCCCGCTGGAAACGATGTGAAAAAACGGATCTTGGCACAGAGCAAAGTCAGGACTATGTAGCCTTAGATGCTCACCCATTTACGACTAATCCTCTTTGATTTATTGTATGGCTACCCCGTGGCACTAAAGCACCTCATTAAAAGCTTTGGTGTAAAACAAACCATGATCATCGTATCTAAGCTTCGTTATCGTTTACTTTTTGCGAATCCTTTCAAACCTATAAATAAAATGGTGCAACCCACGGCTGAGGAAAAACTTTCTCAAAAACAAATGCTTCCCGCCGTATTGCTCTATAAAATTCTGATCGAACTAGACCATGGGCCCGATCAAGCCCATAAATTCGTCGCCCACCTGGTTCAGACTCTTGCCTTTTCATTTTTAAAATTTACCATTCCCATCATTAACCGTAAGCGCGTTGAAAATCTTCCCTTGCCAAACCAACTTAAAATCTTAACCTCCATCACAAAAAGATTTTTCAACGCTCAAGGCAAAGCCGAAATGAACTCAAAAGACAGATTCTCTTTTACTGTTTCAAAATGCTCTTTTGCGCAATATTCAACCACTTTAGGTGTTCCCGAACTTGCACCCATCTTCTGTGCCAGCGACAAAGCCTATTTTGACACATGTCAAACCGATATTACGCTTGAGCGAACGACAACACTTGCTGAAGATCACAAGCCTTGTGATTTTGTTTTTCACTGGAAGGACAGCTCTACGCATGAATAAATTTTTGATGTTTTTTGTTTCTTTCGCACTGCTGCAATGCTCTGCGGGGAGCAATCTGCGTTCTAACTCGATTGAGGGCAAAATGAATCCTGCATATATAAATGCTTTCGAGGCAAAAGGTTCCGGCTACAAGGCACGTACCCGACATCTCAAGAAAGATGGCTCGCCTATTTATATTAATGCTTTAATCTTAGAGTCCAGTCCTTACCTTCTTCAACATGCACATAACCCGGTAAACTGGCAACCCTGGAGTGACGAAGCATTTGAGCAAGCACAGACCCAAGACAAGCCTGTCCTTTTAAGTGTCGGCTATTCGACTTGCCACTGGTGTCACGTGATGGAGCATGAATCTTTTGAGGATGTTGAAATTGCAACTTATATTAATGAAAATTATATTCCCATTAAAGTTGATCGTGAAGAGCGGCCTGATGTGGATGCTGTCTATATGGCGGCTGTTCATGCTTTGGCGGGCCGAGGTGGTTGGCCCATGACCGTGATCATGACGCCTGCGCGTGAACCATTTTTTGCAGGCACCTATTTTCCTCCCAGGAAAGGCGTCCGCGGCTCAAGGCGCGGCTTCATCGATATTTTACAAGAGTTTAGTCTCTCATATCAACGGGAACCCGAAAAGATTTTGCAACAAGCAAAATCGGTAAGTCAACGCATTGCAAGACAAATGAATCAACCTCAACAAGGCAATCTTCCTGGCGCAGAAGCGATTGAAAACACAATCAATGTTTTAAAAAGAAACTTTGAGCCCCAATGGGGTGGCTTTTCCAAAAGGCCTAAGTTTCCCCGCTCAGTCAACCTTGAATTACTGGCACGTCACTATAAAAAGACAAAAGATAAAAAGTCCTTAAGCATGCTGACCCATACACTCACCAGTATGGCGGCCGGTGGAATCTACGACCAAATCGGCGGTGGCTTTCATCGATATTCAGTCGATCAACGCTGGCTTGTCCCACATTTTGAAAAAATGCTCTACGACAATGCGCAGCTGGCCGTAGCCTATCTTGAAGGTTATCAGCTCACTCAAAAATCGCTTTTTGCAAATATCGCAGAAGACATCTTAGACTACGTCGCAAGAGAAATGACCCATCCGCAAGGTGGCTTTTACTCGGCCACTGACGCCGACAGTCTTGGGGACGACGGGCATTCTGAAGAAGGCCTATTTTTTACCTGGACCCCAAAAGAACTCGAAAGCGCAATAGGACAACAACAGGCCAAACTTGTTGCCGAATACTTTGCCATTACCCCTGGTGGAAATTTTGAGGGGCGCTCTATTCCAAACCTTTTACACCATGCACAGCAATCAGCCAAAGAGCCCACAGCAAAAGCAAAGCGTCTTGAGGAAGCCGCGGTACAAGCCAGAAGTCAGCTTTATATGATTCGTTCAAATCGTATTTATCCTGGTCTCGACGATAAGATCCTCACTTCCTGGAATGGGCTCATGATTTCGGCCTTTTCACGTGTGGGGAAAGCCCTCCACAACAAAAACTACATACAACATGCGGAAAACGCTGCCAGCTTTATTCTTCAAGCCATGCGACACCAGGAAGGTTGGCTTTGGCGTTCCTGGAGAAATGGACAACTCAAATATCGCGCATATTTAAATGATTACGCCTTTCTTATTCAGGGACTACTTGACCTTTATGAGGCAAATTCACAATTGAAATGGCTAAGCGCTGCCATCGCTCTTCAGACTTATTTGGACAAAAACTTTTGGGACGAAAAAAGCGGTGGCTACTATTTTACCAGTTCTGCCCATGAAAAACTCTTGGCACGCGATAAACCAAGTTACGATGGTGCCGAACCCGGCGGGAACTCCGTCGCTTTTCTGAACCTCCTGCGACTTGAGCAATTTACACTTAAACAAGACTACAGAAATCGTGCCGAAATGGGTTTCAAAGCATTTTCTCGTTCTCTCAATTCACGAGGGTCAGCACTGCCCAAAATGCTCTCTGCTTTAGATTATTACCTCGATCGCCCACTGCAGATCGCCATCGTCGAGCCGGAAAAACTTTCCAAAGATGACGCGTTTCAAAAGGTCTTAAATCAGCATTTTATTCCCAACAGAGCCGTCACGCACTTAAACGTTGGACCAGAACTTGAACAAAACGCTCAAGCTATTCCCTGGCTAAAATCCAAAAAGCCTTTGAACGGAAAAACAACCGCCTATATTTGCAGAGGAAGCGTCTGCGAGTTGCCAACCAATGACCCTGTCAAATTTAAAGAGGGCCTGTTGCGCTATCAGCAAGGTGTTCGTCTTTAGACTTATAGGAAATACAACCCAGTGTAATCAGTGCCGGGGCCAATAAAAGGTCTGCCAGAAGCGCTGCAACAAAAACAACGGGCAAATATGCACCAAAAACATAAGTGCTGTAATATTCACTTAAAACATAAGGGAAAAAGCCAAGGCCTAAAACCAGTGATGTCATCAAAATCGCTCTACCCGAATACGAAAATGCCCTCGATATTGCCTGCGAAGATGTCGCTCCATGCTGCATCTCAATGCGGTAACGCATGAGAAAGTGAATGGTGTCATCAACACCGATGCCAATGGCCAAAGCGCCCAAAACCAAAGTGTCAGAGTCGATATCATCGTACATAAAAGCCAAAAGAGCGCCGAGAAAAAGTACCGGGAAAATATTAGGCAGCATTGACCACAATCCGATGCGCACCGAACGAAATGCTATCATCATCATTAAAGCCACTGATATCAATGTAAAAAGCAAGCCATGCTTTTGGCCGTCAACAATATTATCCAACCAACCACCAATTAAATACATAATTCCCGTCGGCTCGAGATGAACATTGGGCCCAAAGATTTTTTTTGCCTCTGCCGCAATTTCATTGCCGACATGAAAACAGGCCCGGAAATCTTCTTTTTTCAAACGTACCGAAAGATGTACAAGCCCCCGATCAAAATCAATAAGCCGATCTAAGTCAGAGCCCCCCGCATTTTCAAAAAGCAAAAGGTATTGTGCCAGCCCTTCCCTACTTTGCGGATAAAGCGATTTGTCGCCTACATTCTTTAGCGCCGCGTGTTCCTGCATAAAAACATCAAGGATCGAATAGGCATGTCCAACATCACTTCGTGCTTCAATGCGATTCTGTAAAAGCTCTAGATTTTTCATGAAACCTGGTTCCAAGACCGCCCCTGGCGTTCCAGTATCAATAAGAAGATCAAAATAGTTGCTCTCATGAAAGTTTTCTTCAAAAAAACGATTGTCTATCGTGATGTGGTTTTCGTCATCCAAACGTTCAACCATATTCGTCTCTATGGTAAAACGATTTAAACCGGCACCAATAAAAACGGCGACCAAAAGGAATCCAAACAAAACACGCCATGGATGCCTTACGGAAACGAATTCGCAAGATTTGAGAAAACGGTCGATGATGGCCTGTAACTTTCCCGTCGCGCCGACACGCCAGGCCTTTGGGGTCTTCATAAAACTCAAAATGATAGGCACCAGGGTCAACGCCAACAAAAGCGAGATGGCAACACCAAAGCCCAAAACCCAACCCAGTTGCCTAAAAACGGGTGTTGGCACAAAGGAAATACTTAAAAAACCAAAAAATGTCGTTAAAGAGGTGTAATAGCACGCCCACCCGACATCTGTGGCGCTGTCAATCAATGCTTTTTGTTTATCTGAACCATCTTCAAGCTCTACAAGATAAGCAGAGCATAAATGAATGACATCTGAAAAACCGACAATCAATACCGCCGCAGGAACAATCGACAACATAATGTTGATATACGGATCAACAAGGGTCGAGAGCCCCATCGTCCACAAAACACCAACCCCTGAAACACAAATCGCTAAAATGGCTGGCCATAGCTGTCTAAAGAGTAAAAAGGCGACCAGGAAGAGGACAACAGCCACAACAGGGAAAATCGTTTCTAAGCTGTAGTAACTCTGCACGAAAATTTCTGCCATCACCGCCACAAGACCTGTTTGCCTCTGCAGCTTGCGCTCAAAACCATGGCGCTCAAAAATCTCGGTGACTTTTTTCAAAAGCTTAGGAGCTGTTTCTGCCGATCTTGAATCATCCAAGGTCAATTCGACAGCAACAACACTATGCTCGCCATCATGAGAGAAAAGAACGCCGCCCACAAATGGGTCTGCACTTATCGCAGCATGTGTTTTCGCGAGTTCTCCAGGCCCTTGCACTTCATCCACATAGTTATTGATATGCAGAGTATTCTCTTTTCCGAAAATATGCTGTGCGTCCAACATATTTAAAACGCGCTCCACATCCTCAATCGCTTCAATCTCATCAATAGCCGCGCGTAGATTTTTTGCGTTTTTTTTGTCGAAAACATCAACATGCTCAAGCGCAATCACGATCACTTCATCTCGACTGTATTCGCGCCCGTGGCTTAGATAACGTGCATAATCGGGAGACTCGGCAAAAAACATGCGGCTGATTGATGATGCCACAACGGCTTCTTTGAGGGGTATAAGACAAGCCAAAGAGATCAAAGACAGGCCAATTAAAACCCTGATGCGGTATTTAAGAATAAATTCGAGGTAAAACCGCATCGTCGCCCCTTTTTAAGGGCACTCCGCATTCAACGCATCCGCAGCAGGAAGCACTGGAGCTTTGTCTTTTTCCAGAGAAGCCAAAAAACATGTGTACTGATAGCGCGCACCTTCTTGATTAAAAGCGACATAGTGGCCTAAATCATGTGGGGCTGCATAATGCACAAGTGCCGCACTTTGACCATTCATATTACCCTGAACCGGATAGCTTATGGCTGGAATATTTGCCAAATCCAAATAGTCGGGAAGCAATTCCTCGGCCGACTCTCCCACCAACGGCAGCCCTAGGGGTACAGCCAATGCAGCCTGAGCACGCGGCGCAAAATAACCATCCCGATACCCTGACGGCATGAGGACATGTCGCTCAGGCATGCCCGCGTGTCGCTTGCGCAAAACATAGGGGGCTTTTACGATAGGGTCGATATGATCCCAGCCATTTTGCAAGGTATGTATAAAAGGGTGGGCACGATGAATGCTTTTTCCCTCTCCAACTCTGGCAAGCAACACAAGCGTATCATTTAAGGGAAAGGGCTCCGTTGCACTCACCGCAACTTCAGCCAGCATTCCACCAGCGCCCGACAAGACAAACGCTTTCACGCGTGGCTCAACTGTGGCCCAAGGCACAGAGAGCGTCGAGCCCATCGATTGCCCCATGGCCGATAAGCGATCATCATCAAAATTGATCACTCCACCACTTTGCCCAATATCCGTCGCGTCGGTAAGAGTCGCATCAATTTCCCATGAGACCAAAAGACGTGACCACAAGAGCAGTTCCATAATGGCGACTTGAAAATTATCAATCGTCGCATCTGGATTATCAATGAGATTATAAAGCTTAAGCCCTGTCGTATCGGGCGGACTATAGCGATCTCCATGCAAAGAGAAATCAATTCCCATGGTCGCCAAGCCACGACGCGCCAACCATTCAGCCGGGCCTGTTCCCGGAACCGCATCTTCAGCCTCACCTGCAGCCACTTCCGCTTGAGGGCCACGATCAATGGTCTGATACCAGTGCCCACCTGAGCCATGCAAAAACATGGTCAACGGAAACCCACTCTCTGGCTTCGTGCTTTTGGGAATACTCAAGACCACACGCACCCCTTGATATTCTTGAATAACTGGATTTCCATCTTCACCCCAAACAATGGCACCATGCCCTTCTGAAGCATACGGTCGACTCCCCTCCTGAATCACTGGCATATTAAATCGGGAAGTGAGGACCTGATAACTTTCATAAGTTTGTGCCACCACCCATGGCTCTGCTTGTTCGGGCAGCGGAATCGTTTCTGTCCAAGCGGCTATTTTTAAAAGCGTGGCGTTCGGGTCAAAGGTTGAAAAACCAGCAGCACCCACAATCTTGTCAGCATCTAAATCCGTTTTCTTTAAGGTCTTTTTCAGAGCGCTATAATTTTCGCTCATGGCGCAAGCGCAATCATCACTTTTTTCAAATTTTTCATGAAAGGCCTCGGTCCGTCCAAGCGGCTTACCATTGAGATCCTTAAGCGCTTCTGTGATGACCAAAGCATATTTAGAATTGGCTTCGCGTAAAAAACCGAAGACTGGAATTGCGGCAAGCAGGTTTTCTGGCGTGTAATTGTCCACCGGAGGGATAGAGACTTCTATCGGTATTCGCTCTCCCCATAACTCAGACGTCTCATCAATATTGACAAGAAAAACACTCGCATCCTCACCCATGCTTGCGCGAGCATCCTTTGGTAGAGTGCTTTCATCGATAGCCCCTGTTAATTTAACAAAAACACCCGAACTTAATCCCCAACCGTCGCGCACACGTTTGTCCACCAAACGCAACCAACGCTCACTAAAGTCGTTATACCAATCGGTACCAGGCCAATCTTCAATATTATAAGAACCATCTTCTTCTAATCGACCATCGCTGGGTAAGGGCAAAGCCCAAAACTCATCGCTTTCAGGCTCAATATACACTTGCGTTGGGCGCTCCACATAGGATGAACAATGCAACTGTAAGAAAATAAGCGTAAAAAGTGCCACAAAAGTCAGCAAGCCACGCTTTAAAGAGGAAAAACAGTTTAAGGCATTCATAAACTTTTGTATGGCAAAAAAGGGAGTAAATGGCTATTCTAAATCGTATATGCAAGTCATCCAAAAGCCACAAGTTCTTGATCTTAAAGTGCTATTAAAGATGGGACTTTTTTGCTGCCTTTGCCTGGGCAGCAGCCAATGTGGACTCAGAGATGAACCCCAAAGTGGGGCTTGCTCCATGGGGGATGAATGTGAAGGCACCTCAGAACAAAACGCGTGCCTTGAACTTGTGATTCGTGCCGATGCAGACATTCGGAAAGATAAGCCTGGAAAATTAAAAGGCAAGCTTCACGGCGCTGTTTATAAAGGCGGGGATGTAGGGGCGCTTGGACCTGGAGACAATGAAAACGTCTACGGGGATGAGATAGAAGATGTGGACTTAAGCGGCGAAGCAAGCTCAGTGGTGATGGTTTTCCCAAACATTGAAGCCCGCACCTATCAGATTTTAATGTATATTGATGCCAATGGTGATGATGAGGCCAATATCGGAGAAATCGTCACTTTTCCCACCGATGCCTTTGATGCCCCGGCAAATCAAAAAACCTGCACTGAGATCACGCTGGACACACCAAAATATCTATAGTTTAAGCAGCCCATGGCCATGACCACACCCAAGCTTGTTTGTTTCGATATTGGTGGCGTGCTGATACGCATCGTTGGGAAACCACAGGAAGCTTTTTTCAGGGCTGGTGAAAAAATACCTGAACACATGCCATGGGAGGAACTGTGGCCCAAATTGCTCGCCCTTTACGATTCTTTTGAATTGGGAGAAATGGGCGAAACACAATTTTTCTCCGAATGCTCTAGGCTTACAACAATGGACCCGGAAAAAATCCGTAATGTTTGGCGGCACTGGCTTGTCGAACCCTTTCCTGGAACCCCACGTATTATTGAGAAGGCCAAACAAAGTGACATAACCACCGCATGTCTTTCGAATACGAATATCTTTCACTGGAACATCATGACCGGCGACGGCAAGGATGCGCTACCATTAAGTCGCTTAGATAGACATTTTACCAGTTTTGACCTGAAATTAGCGAAACCCAATTCAGAAATATTCTCACATGTCGAAAATGCTGCGGGGCTTTCGCCAAACGAAATCTTATATTTTGATGACTCGCAAGTCCACATCTCGGCCGCGCATGAACAAGGCTGGCAAGCGCATTTAATCACACCCAGTGAATTGCCTGCACAACAAATGGAGCGCGTCTTCAAAAGCTTCACCGAACTTAAATTTTAATTTTATGCAGCGCCGTATTTCTTCAACGATCATCAGCGGATTTCTTGGCAGCGGCAAAACAACATTGCTCAATTGGATTCTAAGAGCTGACCACGGTATCAAAGTGGCCGTCATCGTCAACGAATTTGGCCAAGTCGGCATCGATGGGAGTCGCCTTAGAGGCGCCTCACAATTTGTTGAACTGGATAATGGCTGCCTCTGCTGTGCCATTAATGATGATCTTCAAAAAACACTCTTACAACTCCAAGAAGACGCCACATTCGAACACCTTGTTATCGAGACAACCGGCATCGCTGACCCGCTCCCTGTCGCTTGGACACTTACCAAACCGGGAATCTCAGAATATTATGCCATCGAAACCATCTTAACCGTTGTTGATGCTTTAAATATGAAAGAAGCACTACAAACATCGAATGAAGCCGCCATACAAATTGAAAGAGCTGACCTCTTAGTTCTTAATAAAATTGATTTAGCGACCAATGATTTAAATGACATTCATCAGAACATAAGAACATTAAATAGTCACGCGCCAATCATCAATGCAGAACACGGTCAGATAGAATGGTCATATATTTTTAATGACACTCACGCAGAAAAAAAACTAGAGCCCCTCGACGAGCAACATCATCACTCCGCCTTTGAAGCATGGACATTCCAAAGCAAGCTCCTTTTTGATGAAGTTCTACTTGAGGATTTGCTCTATGCGCTTCCCGAAAATATTTATCGCGTGAAGGGCAC
>JASMKV010000086.1 GCA_030749035.1 Myxococcota bacterium
GGCGATAAAGCCTATTGCAGCCCCTGCTTGGCAAAAAATTATCGGGATACAGGCTCACCACTCAAGCCAAGTCTGAGTATTTGCCAGGAGACATCCGTACGCTCCGAAGCTTTAAGTGGCCAGAGCGCACAAGTCTTCAAAACGACAAGCAGACGCTTATCCGTTTTGCAGGATCCTCATACGAAAACTTTATGATCCCTCCCTGTTGTCACCAGAACAAGTCGGTGCCATGGGATTGACCTTCCCGCAAGTGATGAGTACATTTCTCTCCAATGTTTCCTCTTCCACAATATCCGGCTTTGCATAGTCTTTTTTATCTTTTTGCTGAGGCGTGTCTGTAGCCATAAGTTCTCTCCTGGTTTTGTTTCGCTAGTAAAAATGGAAAATGGGCCGCGTCCCCCCTATTCGATAACTTGTGATTAGAATATCTGTCACTCCCGCACTTCTAATGCCTTCAATTCCAATCACCCCTCCTCCTATATCAATGTTTCCCTTGAGTAATGTGCGCATCACATAATTATCCACATCGCTGTCATAGGAATATATTTGTGTATACATGTCGGCCGCAAATCCGCCTGTGCCGACCACAACATCCCCACCACCATGACCGTCAAACTCACCAAGATTACTTAAAACCACCCCATAGGTCCCGAATTCAGCACCGTCCCCCCAAGGGCGATTATTTAAGAAGTGATAGCTGCTTGTGCCTCCGTCACAGCCTGCAAGCTTAATGACATTATCAAGCGTGCATACTCCTTCACCCGCACTACACTCAGCATCGCTCGAACAGGCATCACCAGAGTTGTCGCCACCCACACAATTGCTGACCGTACATGTGCTGTCCGCAAACATTTCAAGACCTCCGACCGAGGTTGACTTAAAGACCACAATGCTATTGTCGACATTAATTGCAAGCCAGTCTGCCGTATCCCCAGCAGCACTACGGGGTTGTTCTAAAACATGGACAACCGCACCAAAACCGGGTTTAAGGGAGGCATCTGCACTCCGCAAAATGCCTTTAAGAGCAGACAGGTCGTTCGTCTCGGTATCGTTCCAATCGGCATCAATAACCTTGCCCGCCAAAGAATTATTCCATATATAAACTTCACCACCATCCGTTTCCTCACCATCGCGATCAGCGGTACTGTCTCCAACCACCAAAAGTCCATTGGCGCTGGTGCCATTAAGATAAGCTACCGCCATAGAGGCTGGGTAGTTCTTTCCGGCAGAATCGCTCTCACGTACACCAACGATAAAACTTGGGTCATAAAAGATCCCCTGCGGGGTAGCATCTGGACCCTGTAGGGTGCTTGGATTTCTTGCTGCCAGTTCAGCAGAAGTGATGCCGATATCAAGAGCGTAGGTTCCTGACCGCTTGTCCGTATCGGTTAAGGTGCCAGGCAGATCGGAAGCAAAAATACCCGCCACAACATCTCGACCATCGCCATTAGCGCTCGCATTCGAGCCAATCAACAACTCTGCGGAGCCTGAGCTCGTCATATCACCTACCGCCAGTGGCTTTCCGATGGCATCATTTTCCTCGGCACCGAAAAACGTCATATCTGGCATAATCGATGGATAGGGACAATCCCCAGCGCCATTCGGACAGCTGAAAGAATCGCCCGCGTACGCAACCGGAGGATCGCAACGCATACCATTATGACAATCATCAGGGTCAAAAAATGCATCACTTGAAAGGGTCGATTTATCCACACAATCGCCATCACCTGGACAGTCGTCGTCGCTTGCACACCACTGATACTGTCGGCGCTCGGTTCCCGAGTCCGTATAGCAAACCTTGGTGTTGTCCCGACCACCATAATAAATGTAAACAGCTCCAGCTTTATCAACCGGACCAAGTGTGTCCGGCGACGTGGCGCCGAAATATCCTATTATCAATTCATTATAACCATCCCCATTCAAATCCCCACTGGTGGTTGATGCACCATAAAAGTTTGTAGAACTTCCTGTTTTCGTCGGAGCTATCATCGTGAATGCGGGTGTCGACATATCATCGGTTTCACTCAAATAAACATCGATCTCCACCGACGCAAAATCATCCTTAACGTTAACCACCGCAAAATCGTCAACCGTATCTAAATCGAATTTTTTTAAATTGATGATCTTATAACCATGAAAACCGGCAGTCGCTGTGGCAACCTTAGCATAAGTGGGATCATCATCCACAGGGCTCGCTGAATCATATACCGGCTGTGCCGTCGAGGCATAATCATAAAGCAAGGGCAGCATGCGATTATAAACGGCCTTGACCGAATTGCCCGCATCGTCAATCGCCTCGATGAGAAAACAGTAATCACGATGTAAATGCAGTCCACTGATGGTAAAAATCTGCGCATCGTCGTGGACAGGTGTTGCACCACCGGTTTCACTTAAATCGCTGATGGTGCCAACATAGGGTGATGTGGTTTTCCAGGCACTATGCGTAGCATGGGTCACAGCTTCAAAAACAGCGCCCGTATCGCGCATATCGGTGCAGCTGGTGTATCCGGTTTCAGAAATAACACAATCATTGCTCGCGCAATCGCTATCTGTGCTGCAGCCGGCACCCGCATTAGATCCACCATTGCAGCTACCATAATCAATATTCAAACCTGCAACAGAAATCTTATAGGAGACAATACTATTGGTTGTATCACTGCTGCCATCATCACCGGGGGCTTTCCACCCCAAAGTGACCACACCTTTTCGTCGGTCACACTTTGTTGCTCCTCCACCACAATAGCTCGCACCAGTGCATGCAGCGTTCTCTGCATATTGGGGATTGGTCGCCACAAACGTCCCATCTGCTGAACTCACTGTGTCACCCGTACAAACAAACATCCCTAAAGTTTCAGTTTCCCCTGCATCATAGGCCGGTGACAAAGTATCAACCCGGGCATAAATCACATCCTCTGTACAGGTGGCGCTGGCATTACCAGCCACCGCTTCATTGCCGGCTAAATCTTTAACCCGCACGCTAATTTGCTCGGCGGCCGAACCACTTATGGTTGGGATTTGTACGTCATTAAATACAGCGACATTAGAACGCAATTTGACTGTCGCCAAAATCTCTTCGCCCGAATCCACCGAGAGTAAGTCTACACAATCATCACAATCGGCCACCCCAGAGACAAGTACCTTAAGGGAGGTATCTTGATCGATATCAAAAATGTTATCACCAGAATCCACGGCATCTAAGGCCTTATTCCAATTGACCCAATTGGCGGAGCTTGAAGTGTCTGCAATAGCATTGTCCGCACAGGTCTCCCCTGCTCCATCGCCGCAAGCTGCATAAGGTGTGGCAAAATTGACGCCTAAATCACACAAGCTTTTCCTATCGAAGGAAAAACGCGGCGCACTGATATCGGCAATCACCTCAAGGCTTAACGAGCCACACTCACTTAAACCATCGAGTTCATTCACGCCCGAACAGGCCGCGCCATAACCGGTCACCGTGAGCGTATATTGTGTGCCTTCTGTAAAGGAGATATTGTCAAAAAAGACACATTTCTCCGCCCCACAATTACCAGTGTTGGCAGCCTGCACCGTCTCAGGGCTTGTTGTCTCTGGAGCCCCACCGGATGGTGTTTTTGTTAAGGCGATAATTTCTGCCTCGAGTCCTCCACCTAAACTCGCCATATCAACTCTAAATTTTGCTTCAAAAGTCGATTCGGGGGTCGCCGAAACATTGTGTGCTGTCCCCAAATAGTCCAATTCTAACGAGTTCCCATCTAATGCTTCAGTTTCGAAGGTATTACCTTCGACATCCAATACCGTATTGCTGTCATTGACCACATAAACATCAAACTCCAAGCCCTCTACATCGGGGTTGATAAACACCGAATTCGATTGGCTGGTATTGTTGTTGCAATCGGTTGCCTCAACAATAATTTCGCGCGTCAAACCCGCATCGAAGAAATAATCTACGCCATCGGCCGTAGACCAAAGCGTTTCGGCGATATCCGTATCGGTCTGCACCACAGCTGTGTCATTTGTATTGTTAATCGTGTTGATCACCGCAGTGAAAGAGCTTTCAGAGCCCGGTATACGTGAAAGCAGTTTTGCCTGCACCGAACCGGTACAGTTTTCAATGGTTGCATCGCTGTTTTCCCACTCACTAAGGCTAAACAATAAATCCGTCCCTGTGGTTGTGGTCGCATTGGAATGGTCATCTGTGCCATCAATATCAAACTGCCAACGATTCGAGTTGTTGACATCGGGCAACTCAATATCGACCGTACACGGGGCATTTGAGTCAGAACAATCAATCTCGGTGCTGCCGTCACTCTGAACAACTTTGAGCGTTAGGGTTGGGCCGATGGCATCAACAGACAGTTCAACCACTGTGCTTTCACTTAGATTTGCAACAACATCACTAAATGTTGCGCGCAAATAGTTTAACCCCTGGGCCAAACTAAAATCCTCAAAAATGACATCTTGTGGCGAATTCCCGGCCGTCAATGTTGAATTCGTGGTCGCCGCCGGCGTGCCGCTGCAAACCGTTGGTGTCCCTGTGCATTGAGCGGCGACAAAACGCTCCAAAGTCGCCGATGCTCCAGTCATCGTCGTGCCCGTATCAGAAACTTGCACCGTCACATCGTACAGAAGATTACTGCCGCTTAGGGTGCCATCACTTGAGTTAAGTACTTCACCTGGATCACTGATGCTTGCCGTGCCGTCCGTAATATCTACCAGGAGAAGTACGGGGCTTGAAGTTGCACTCGTATTCCCCGCAATATCAGAGACCGTTGCACTAAGTGACTGCTGCCCCTCACAAAGCTGAGCACTAAAAGACGCACTCCCCGAGCTTACACTGGTCGTTTGTCCCGTGCCCGGTATTTGACAACTGTTTCCCGTATCGCTGTGGTCGCTTGCCAAAGTTACACTTTGACCATCTTCGGCGCCACTGGTGCTCACCACCACCGTGCTTTGCAGTTTCGAACCGCTCACGGTCCCCTCGCTGCCTTCACCGTTCAAATAGAGTGTTGCATCTTCTCCACCTGGATCATTGGCCGTAGAGTTTTGGCTAAAGCTAATGCTTGAAACCTCAGGCGCAACAGTATCGACAACATAGGAACGAAAAGCTGTACTTTCATCATGGGTGGTATCTTCAAAAATTTCTGCGTGCACTAATTGTGTGCCATCACTGATATTGATGCC
>JASMKV010000087.1 GCA_030749035.1 Myxococcota bacterium
CAATAGCCTTCGCCGCCACAGACGCGTCCCGCCAAATGGCCACTGGGTCCACAACCAATATCACCGGCCCAAACCGTTGTATCCGCCTGAACTTCAATGCTGTAGGTCTCGCTAAAATCACCGCTCCCGACGACAATGTCCCGTTGTCCCACGGGAATGTCTGCAAGCGCAAAATGCCCAAGTTCATCGCTGATGGTCGTGTAAACCGCATCGCCGGCGCTGACTTCAACCTGCGCAGAAGCCACCCAAGCCTCAGCGTCCTCATCACAGATACGCCCCTCTATGGAGCCTAGATCTTGCAAACAGGTTTCTTGGGAGATATCGAGCATGCCGTCATTAGGCACGACCACCACACGTTCGGATGCATAATCTGTGCTCTCGACAACCACCTCATATTCGCCCCCCTGCAAACCTTCAAAAGCAAAAAAACCATCTTCATCGGATTCAACCTGGCGATCGCTTAAGGTCACCATCGCGCCTTCAACCCAGTTTCCAGTGCTTTTATCGCAAATCCTGCCCTTTAATCCCCCCTGCGGAGGCGGTAAAGGACGCAGCAGTTTTTCCGCGCAAGCTGCACTAAATGTCATTAAAATGATAACAAAGACCTGCAAAAACAGCCCTCTTAGGCCCACATGCTTTTGGTCGGACATGATCAACACCTTTTGTTAATCGGGGGAAGTCCCGGTATATTCTTGAGGGGCTTAGACAATTACGAAATAAATTATCGACACAAGAACGCTTTTCGTTGCGCTCCATGTCGAGCTGGGGCTATTTTTATCGTTACTGTGGCGACGATGCTTTACACCAGATGGTCTAGATTGCAAAGCAATCTCGCCATATTTCTAACCCCTTTGAGCTGGATCTTTGGCTTCTGTCTCCAAGTACGTCACTATGTCTACGATCAAGGTTGGCTCCCACAATATCGCCCGAAAGCATTCACCATCTCTATCGGTGGTATTGAAGCCGGCGGCAGTGGCAAAACCCCCATCACGGCTTATATCCTGCAAAAATTCCTCCACGAAAACAAAGATGTTGGCCTGCTTTCAAGAGGTTATGGGCGCGCCAGCCGTGGGCTTATCGGTCGCCAAAAAGGCGAAAAAGCCAGCGCCGAAAAACATGGGGACGAGCCAACGCTGATCCTGAATCGCTATGCAGATGTACCAGCGGCCATTTGTGCCAAACGAAGTTTAGGCGCGCAATATTTAAGCGATTTAGGCTGTGCGATCATTCTATGTGATGACGCATTTTCGCATCGCGCCCTGCACCGAGATCTCGATATTGTTGTTCTACGAGGCGAAGCCCCCCTCGCTGACGGCCATCTTCTGCCCCGTGGGCATCTCCGTGAACCCTTAGCCAGTCTTAAACGCGCGCATATGATCTGGTTACATCACAAATCAGCCCAAATAAAACCGACCATCCCGCCAGACCTCAACCATCTCTTTGCGGGTAAGCCACTGGTCCGCAGCACCAGCCGCCTCATCTTAAAACAAGCTGATGGCAGTCTCGTCCAGAGTTGTGGACAGGATGTGGTGGCGGCCGCCGGCATTGCACACCCGCAAAGCTTTCAGCATATGCTGAAAGAACTTGACCTCAACGTTCTGGATTTTCTCGCGTTTACCGATCATTGCACCTACCACGCTCAAGATCGACAAAGACTTGAAGCCAGCCTCGCCAAACACCCAGGCGCCACGCTGGTGGTCACCGCCAAGGACTACGTCAAACTGGCTGAAAAATGGCCGCCCACACAAATTTGGATCGCCGATCTCGAAGTATGTATTTTTGAAGGCGCAGAGGAACTCGATAGTCTTTTAAAAACAGACACTTAGGTTTTTTCAACCGGCGCCTTGAGACAAAGATTCCCAGCTTTTCACGCAACATCTCAAACACTTAACCGATAAATCTATTGAGTGGTATCGGTGATAATATTTAATGGCGGCTCGTGGTAGATCCGATACGACTTAATAACAGATGGATGGCCCTTTCAACATCGAAAGGGCCGTTCACCTGTGTTTCGCCCTTCTCTTAAACTTCCCAATATATTGAGAATTTATTTAAAGACCAAGCGCTGCTTTTGTTTTCGGGTGATTTTGTACACACGATGAATCTTTTGATGACGAGAAAAATCCTCTGGAATGGTGGTCGAACTCAAATCTTCAACTTCAAAACCCTTGAGCGCTTCAGCGTTGATTTTAAAACCGCGCTTATTCGTTGAAAAAATGAGGATGCCGCCAGGACTCAAACGCTCTAAAACCTTCTCCAACAATTCCACATGATCACGCTCAACATCAAAGGCACGCAACATTTTTGCCGAATTTGAAAATGTCGGAGGATCTAAAAAGATAAGGCTATAGGTTCTTTTGGCACGCTCTAACCACTCCAAACAATCTGCCCGTTCAAGACGATGTGAATCTCCTGTGATGCCATTAAGCATCAGGTTCTCTTCGGCCCAATCCAAATAGGTGTTGGACATATCAATCGTGGTCGTTGAGACCGCACCACCTTTGGCCGCGTATACCGTCGCCGTGCCCGTATACGCAAAAAGGTTAAGGAAATCCTTGCCCGCAGCCAACTCCTGCAAAAGTGCACGGGTCTTACGATGGTCCAAAAAAAGTCCTGTATCGAGATAATTATCCAGATTAATCAAAAACCGATGGCCGCCCTCCCGCACCTCTCTAAATTCCCCTTCTGTACCCAAGGCATCATATTGCTTTTTACCGCGTTGACGTTGACGTGTCTTCACGTGAATATCTTTAGGGTTTAAATCAAGGTGCTGAACCATGACTCGCCCCGTTGCCCGAATCAATTCATTCATACGGCGTTTGGCTTTAAGTGGATCAACCGTTTTGGGCGCCGCATATTCTTGAATGTGCACATGGTCTTCATAAAGATCGATGGCCGCGGCATATTCGGGAATATCCCGGTCGTATAGGCGATAAGAGCTGATATTGTTGCTTTTCACCCATTTTTTTAACCGTTTAATATTTTTTTCTAATCGATTTGCGACACTCTCTTCGCCCGCGCTCAGCGGTTCATTGACCTGCTTGGCCACAACATGATGTCGGGTTTCACGCAGCTTCCGCTCTGCGTCCAGCTTAAAAAGCAAAAGATCACACTCAAGAAGCCCATTATAAACCTTATTCTTTTTATGCGCACGCAAACCCAAAGAACGCGCCAACTCGTGTTCGCCACTGATGACCGCCGCCTGCCAACCCGCAAAGTGATCTTTAAACGTGCGCCCAAGTTCCGCATAAAGTTCGTGCAGTTCTGCTCCGACCCCAAGACGCTCACCATAAGGTGGGTTGGTCACCACCAAGCCTTGTGGATGACGGTCTGGGTCTGCTTTAAAATCCTTTAAGCTTTGCTGCTTAACCTGAATATATTCGCTCAGCCCCGCACGTTCAATATTGCGCCTGGCCGCATCAATGGCACGCCCGTCTTGATCTCGGCCCGAGATCGACGGCATCTTGCGCATGCCTTCGAGCTTGCGCTCTTGGGCCTCAGCCAGCAAGCCCTCCCAGAGCTTCAAATCATGCCCATGCCATTTTAAAAAACCAAAATGTGTACGCAAAAGACCTGGGGCAATATCCCCAGCCATCAACGCCCCTTCAACCAAAAGCGTTCCTGAACCACACATCGGGTCAAAAAGATCACCGCCATCAGCGGCAATGTCTCGCCAGCCGGCGCGCTCTAATATTGCTGCCGCCAGGGTCTCCCGAAGAGGTGCGGCAAAACCTTCCTTACGATATCCCCGGCGATGCAAACCTGAGCCTGAAAGATCAATACCAATTTGGGCCATATTACGATTGATATCGATACGTACACGCACATCCGGGTATTCCGTATCAATAGAGGGCCGCGTCCCCGTCAACTCCCGCAATTGATCGACAATAGCATCCTTGGCTTTAAGCGAGGCATAATGGGTATGATCTAAATTCGAACGATGCAGGTGGCAATCCACAGCTAAAGTACCATCTGCAGCCATATGCTCAGACCAATCCAGAGAACCTACAGCCTCATAAAGACCTTGAGGATCTTCGACTTCTGCTTCAACCCAAGGCATCCATATCCGGTTGGCGATACGGCTCCAGAGACAAGCCCGATAAGCATCCTCTAATGTTCCCTCAAAACAAGCCCCTTGACGTGTTTCGCTGACATTCTGCACGCCTAAAGCACGCAATTCTCCCGCCACCAAAGGAATAAGTTCACGTTGCGCCGTGGCGATAAAAGCATGCTTACTCATAATCCATCACTCGTATCCGCTAAAAGTGGGCGCAGTCAATGACACCTGGAACAACCCTGAAGAATAAAAATGCTGTCTCCGTGCTTTTCCACGTAACTTTAATCTCCATAGGCCGATATCTAAATTAAGCTACATTGGTGACAATATTATGGCGGCTCGTGGTAGATCCAATGTAGTGGCAACAAATGGATGGCCCTTTCGTAGGAAAGGGCCGTTCATTGCGCCATCCGCACATCCCCTTCAAATGAAAAAAGTCTTTATTTCAAGCGTCTAAAAGGGCACTATCGAATGCGTGGGAGACCTTCGGCAAATAGATCGCTATGAAATCCGTGAAGTCTTGGGCGAAGGCGCAATGTCTAAAATCTTTTCGGCTTGGGATCCCAAACTGCATCGCGAAGTCGCCTTAAAAAAAATTGATTCGAACATCATGCTGAGCCAGAAAACACTTGACCGTTTTCAGCGTGAAGTGCGGGCCATCGCCGCCTTAAAACATCCCAATATTGTCGAAATATACGATTACTCTGACATCAATGCTGATTTTTATTATCTCGTCATGGAGCGCCTTGATGGTGATGACCTCTTTAACATCATGCACGAAAATGGTGCGATGCCGGAACCCATCACTGCAGCTGTTGGCCACGAACTTTGCCTCGCACTCAAAGTCGCGCATCAAAATGGCGTCATCCATCGCGATATCAAACCTGAAAATGTCATGCTCACCAAAGGCGGCAGGGTTGTGCTCACAGATTTTGGCGTCGTGAAGGCTGTTCGTGAAGACAGTGCCGTCACCGGCTGGCGCGAATCAACCGACGTCATTGGAACTGTCGGATTTATGGCACCCGAACTGATTCTTAAACAAGATCTCATTCCAGCAACCGATATTTTTGCACTTGGTGCCCTGCTCTACAATATCGCCACCCTACAAATGCCCTATCCAGGAGAGAACGCGATTGCCGTCTTTGAGGCCGTGCAAGACGGCAAATACGTTGCACCCACACAATCACAGCCCAATTTAAGCCCGGTCTTCTGCAAACTGATCGCGCGCTGTCTTGATGGCAATGCCAAAACACGACTAACCAACATTGAAGAAGTGCTTACGCACTTAAAAGACATCCTAAAACAAAATGGGGTAAACGACTTACGTGACGATCTTCGCGATTATTTTAACAACCCTGCCGCATATGAGAAAATGCAAAAGCAGCGCCTTATCGATCACCTTCTGCGCGGCATTAAACTGGCGATTAAAGATAAAAATCAATCGCTTGCTGAAACACTTCAAGCTCGTCTTCTAAATATAGACCCCTTCAATCAGGCCCTGACACAAATCACCGGAGTACACCTGCGTGATGGTTTTTCCACGCTTGATGACACACGCCCCAGCCAAGAAGCCGCAAACACAAAACCCAAAGTCAGTGGTGTCGGCATTGTGCCCATCAGCGTGGCCATCTTACTGGGTATACTCCTGGCCTTTACGACATATTTGGTGCTGCTCTAAACACGCCAAGCCACATCCCACAAAGACCATAAGTTCTGCTGGTTATGTAAAAAAGATCACGCCAAGACCGAGAAAAACCGTATGGTTATCGGCCGCATTAAGCACAAGCCATCGTCCTGCATTGGAAAAGAGATGCAACGCCACATTGCGCATCATGGTGATTTCAACACCAAATTGGCCATTGATACCGCCCACATTTGGATGCGGCAAAAAGAGCGTCTCGTAGGAGGTATCACCACCGCAAACAAGATCTAAAGTCGGATCGCAGGTTGACGAGGCCGAAGAACTAAAGGTCATCAAACGCATATAGGACAAACCAAGTTGTAAATAAGGCCGTACGCGGTCAGTCATCAACATATACCGCACACCCATCCCACCTTCGATCCCCAGCAAAGTGCCGAGCGTTTTCCTGGCCTCCCGGTCAAATTCGATCTCGATGGCCGTCCCCAAGTCATTGACCGCATATTGCAAAAAACCAAAGCGCACCCGGGCTGAAAACCACCAACGATCTTGTGCCATTTTAAAATTGGTTTCGCCCCCTAAGCCAAAGCCATTGGACAAGCGCAACGGAATCTTATCCACAGGCAGCAAGGCACCCGAATCATCGACAAGGCTTGGTTTGGTCAGCAGCCAGCCGCCTGCATCCAAGCCAAAACTCTGATTTCGATACTGCGCAGAAGCCCCCAAGGGCCAAAGGCTCAAAATCAAGACAGAGAAAAAGAAATGACGCTTCATAAGTCATTTGGCTATGCCCTAAGCGTTTAAAAGTCAAATAAATCAAGTAAATAAACTTTAAGCTTAGGAATTGACATCAGGGCGCCCCACCACCTACAACCTATGGGTACGTCAATAAAAGGAAAGTTTATGTCGTCCATGTCACAAAACCATCACAAAAACCAATACCGTGTAATAACTCGATTTGTTGGATTTTTCATGCTTATCATGATGCCGATGTCATGCGCATTTTGCGTCGAAAATACCGTGCATCCTTTAGCTGAAGAACACACTGCATTTTGCGCCCAATATATTCAAAAAGAACAACTGGTCGAGGCTGAAGCACGCTGCCAACTGGCACGGGAGTATTCTCCAAAATTTGCTGAACCGGTTAATCTTCTGGGGCTCATTGAACATGCACGCGGCCGTAAAGAATTGGCCATGCGCTATTTTAAAGAATCGATTGCCCTAAAAAATAATTTTGCCGAAGCCCACAATAATATTGGTGTGCTTTTTATGAATGAACGCAATTATGGGGCCGCCAGCGATGCGTTTAAAGAAGCCATTGAAATCGATCCCGGCTATCTCGATGCTCGTCTCAATCTTGCGACCTGCCATTTGCAAACCGAAAAACTTGAAGAGGCCAAAACAGAGTACCTTAAATGTGTGCAAATCGATCCCAATTCCTGTGACTGTCGCATCGGCATGGGTGTCATCGCCTTGCAAAAAGAAGACTTTCAAGAAGCCAAAACACACTTTGAACAAAGCGTGCTGGCCTGCCCACAACATGCGGGCGCCCATTATAATCTCTGCTGGACCAACTACAGGCTCGGCCGCTGCGCCGAAGCGGTGGACGCCTGCGTCAGTGCGGTGGCACTTCGACCCGATTATCTGGAAGCCAGACAAAACCTCACTGAAAGTTACGCTTGCCTCGCCCTGCAGGACGGCGCCATTGGTGAATACATCGATCAAATACGTCGTAACCCTGGCAATCCAGAACCCCATTTTAACTTGGGCACAATTTACGAAGAGAAAAAACTTTATGACCGATCGCTTACCGAGTTTTTCAACACGGTCAAGCTCAACCCACAGCACCAGCTTGCCCATTATCGCGCCGCCAGAGTTCTCGACCGACTTTATCGCTCTGACGAAACAGTCAAATGGTGCAAAAAATTCATCGACTTACTTAGAGACGACACCTTTTATAAAGAAGAGCAGTGGTGCAAGGACCGAATCAAACAATTACAACTGCAATAATGAAATGGTAAGACAATAGCGTGATCCGATTAACAGCAGTCATAGAGCAGGACGGCGGCAGCCCGCGAGCCCTCACCCATGAATCGAATAAACGTAAGATTATATTGGGTCGTGATGCATCATGTGATTTTAATATACCAGTCTCTTCTATCTCACGTAATCATGCGACGATTGTCGAAGAAGATCAGGTTTACCTGCTTGAGGATCTTGGCTCCACCCATGGAACTTTGGTCAACGGCAGAAAGCTCGATTCTGGAGAAAAAAAAGTTCTTCGCAGTGGCGATGTCATAGAGGTTCCTAAAAGCAAAATCACCTGTCATATCGAATCTGAAAAAGTTGTTTCTGTAGAACCCGGCGAAGCAACCCAAGCCGTTGCTTCACGAGCTGTTGCCGGCATTCTCGGGCGCTTGGGCGAAGCTGGCGAGGATGGCGCCTATTTCCGTGCACTCAACGGTCATGATGAAGGTGCGCGCTATATGATCTCCCAAAATCTCAGCGAATGGGTTTTTGGGCGCTCAAAAGAATGCGAGTTCACCCTTAACGATGCCAATGTCTCGCGTCGCCACGCGCTTGTCAGAAAAGACTGGGAAGGCATCAGCATTGAAGACTTGGGCTCGAAAAATGGCGTTCTGGTTAACGCTAAAAAGATTCAAAAGCCGCGACGCCTTAAATCAGAAGACGAAATAACCATCGGACCGATTAAGCTGGTTTTTGTCGACCCTGACTCCGCTTTGCTCGATGCGCTTAAAGATGTCCCCGGCTTCACACGCGAAGATGATCTTGAAATCGGCGAAGAGTTCGAAGAAAGCCCGTCCCATGTCGGTGCTCCGGGTGAAGATGACATCGGTGAGGAACTCGAAGAATACGGAGATCCTGACGCCGAGGAAAACCATGAGGACCAAGAGCATCCTGAACAAGAGTTTTTTGATGACGAAACCGCAGGCCTCGATCAAATCGATCCTGCTCTCCTGGAAACCGGCAAAGCCAAGATCCCTGATTGGTTTGGAATCGTCGCTCTGGGCACACTCATTATCGGCGCAGGCGTTTTGCTTATCGTGATTCTCTTTTAAAAAGTATCGCTGTCTTTAAGCAACAGGGTTCTTTTTAATGGCCGGCCGGACGCTCACATAACCGTTTTTGGCACCTGGAACCGCACCTTGCAAAATAAGAATATTTTCTTCGACACGAACTTCAGCCACCTTCACGTTTTGTGTGGTCACACGACGTTTACCCATTTGCCCAGGCATCTTTTGGCCTTTAAACACTCGTCCTGGCCACTTTCGACAACCAATGGAACCCCCGTGTCGATAATATTCACTCGTACCGTGCGATGCAGGGAAACCGGCAAAGTTGTAGCGCTTCATCACGCCCTGAAAACCTTTACCCTTGCTGGTGCCGACCACATCAACCAAATCACCTGGATTAAGTTCCAAATCAGCCAACGAAATCTCTTGTCCGACTTCGTATTTTTCAAGCGTTTGCGCACTCACGCGCATTTCGCGGACAAAACGGCTGGCCTTGTCTAAGCCACCGGCTTTTTTGAGATGTCCTGCTTCAGCCTTATCTACTTTGCGCTCTGGTTTTTTATCAAAACCCAGCTCTAAAGCATTATGCTTGTTGCCACTGGCATCCACAGACGCCTTCTTCAACACAACACATGGACCAAGCTCCACAACCGTGACCCCCAAAGCCTTGCGATCTTCGGTAAAAATTTGGGTCATGCCAACTTTTTTTCCTAATAAACCTAATTTACGCTCTTTCATGAGTTACTCCTTTACG
>JASMKV010000088.1 GCA_030749035.1 Myxococcota bacterium
CTCGTGGATGATAACCCCTTCGTTCATGACCAGGGGGATGCGGTTGCTTTCGGTAAAATCAGGAAAGAGTAAGAGCGTATCGTCAATAGGGGTATAGGCCGCATTTTTGCCCACCAAGGGTAGGCCGCCTAAAAGCGCAGAAGAAACCCTTACCTGAAAATGCGAGACCAGTTGGCCTAAGGCACTTTGGGGGACACCAAGGCTTTCGTAAAAGGCGAGCCCATTTTCAACGTGATGATAAAAACTAAACATCGTTAAGCTTTCCCAATCAATGGGATGGATGACGTTATTGCGTACTTCGTATTGTGCCCACACTGCATGATCGCCACTGACCAAATCAAAATCACGCGCGGCGGCTTCGGTTTTAAAATCCAGATCGCCACTTAAGGCCAGAGTTTCAACGTTTAAAGAGGCACCGCCACGTAATTTCGCAGCGCCTCCGCGAATGCGTCGGGCGTTTTCCAGGGTTTCGAGCCGGCTTTGGTGCAAGTTGTATTCTTGCGTTTGCGCGTTAAAGCCGTAAATCAACACATCCTGTGCTCCCAAAAGATTTGCCTCCTCGCAGCCAAGGCCGCAAAGGATGACGCAGAGTGTCAAGATAGGGTGCTTCAAGACATGCATATATGAGGTCTTTTCTCTTTCTTAAGTTGAAACATTCTCAAACAATTTTAGGAGTTTAACAGCGATCAGAAAAAGCGGCAAGGACAGTGTTTTCTGCCGAAACATTGCTCGGCGCATGGCGATAACTATGAGGCAGCACAAGCTCGTTTTTGTCTCATAGGATTGGTGAATGCTTAGGAATATCTACGCCCCTATATTTTGTCTGATTTTTGCGCTTTCTGGCGTAGCGCAGGCCATTTGTCCTGATGGCCAGACGACCCATGCTTTGGGGGTGCGTGTTGATGCGCAGATGCTGCCGCTTATCCAGGAACCTATTTTAGCCTTACTTCCTGAGTCGATGCCCGTACCGGAAGAGCCCATCACCTTGATGGAGTGTTCTGGCGTTTTTGAAGACACGGTGATCACACCGCATGATGGAACGCTTGAATTTTCTTTGGCAGATCCACAAGTCTCCTTTGCAGCCAATCAAGTGCGTATTCGATTTTATGTGGATGTCAGTGCTGAGTCGGATTTAGACATGCAACTTTGCGCGATGCCTGATGCGAGTTGCACAGCGACATTGGCGGCCCAGGATATTTTTGTTGAAGCGGTACTTGAGCCTGAGATCGAAGCCTGTGAAGCGAGTTTTCCTTTTCGTTTACTGGAGATCAATGTTGATGCGGAAAAGACCGATGTCAATTTATCATCCTGCGGGCTTTACGATAACCTTTTCAATGTGACCTACGAGTATTTTTCTGAGCTTATGATTGGCCTGGCGGTCAATAAAATTGAAGAAAAAGTTCAGGAGCTCTTACCGGCATTTTTAGAAACGTTCACAAATGAAATTTTAGCCAACGATATAGAGCTTTATCAAATTCAATTTGCAGCCCGTCCGCAAAGTATTCATGTCGCGGAAAATAGTCTTGAAATGATTTTTCAAGCCAGCGCCCAAGCCACAACACAAGGCGCATGTCTTTTGCCGGGCGCAAGTGTCCCGAAAGCCAATGCATTTCCTGTCGCGTTTGAATACGCCCATCCGCTTTTAGGCGTGGCAGCTTCAAGAGTTTTCGTCAAAGAAGTTTTGGGGGCAGCCTGGTTAAGTGGTTGGCTTTGTTTTGACTCGCGCGATTGGGGGCTTGATTTAAGTGCGCCGTTGCAGACATTCCTTCCCGGCGCATCCATTGCCGGCAATGTCAGCTCGATGACGCCACCGCAGCTCTTTCTCGATCAAGCAGGCAAGGATGATATTCGTATCGTTTTACCTGCCCTGGACGCAAATATTGAAGTCGATTTAGGGGCCAATCAGCCCTTTGTTGTTCAGGCCAATACTGGTGCAGATGTGAGCGTGGCTTTAGAGATAGATCCTGCTTTGCAAGCCCTTGTCTTAGAGCCCTTAAGTATAGAAACACAGGCCCTGGTTGTGAATTTGCCCGAAGACGGGCTTATCTTTTCTGAGAATTCGATGACCGGACTTATCCAAAACTACCTTTTGCCTGGTTTTGTTGACACGCTTAAAGGTTTGCCTTTGATGCCCAGTATCTTTGTTGGTGCACCGATTGCTTTAAGCGTAGATGAAGTGCATGTGGATTCAGAATATCTCCAGGCCGATATTCAGGTCTATCCTTTAGACCCAAGCGATATGGAACCACCGATGACAGCTCTGCTCGATGTACCGCCAACCCCTTCGCCTAAGCGTGTGCACTTGTCGATGAATTCAGCGGACAATTATACACCGACAGAATTTTTGCGACATCGAATATGGGTTGACGGTCAAGAACAGGATGACAGCTATTATGGCCGAAACCTTGTTTTAAATTCTCTTTCGGGGGGATGGCATAACATTTCGCTGGCGGCGATTGACTTAAACGGTAATGAAGATTCTACACCGGTGGCACTGTTGGTGCTGGTTGATGCTCAAGGTCCTGTGATTTCCACAACATCGGCACCGGTTGGCATTTGGGAAGAGCCTGAAGCACTGATTGAATATTCGGTGCAGGACGATCACAGCAAGTCGAGTCAATTAAAGGTGAGCTATACATTGGGACAAATTACACGTGAAGCTTTGCCGGATATTATTTTGGCACAAGGAAATTTGGACGCATCGGGAAAACTCTTACTTGAAGATTTGCCGGAAGATGAGATTGTTCGACTTGTTCTTCGTGCTGAAGATGAAGCGGGCAATATAAGCGAGGCGCAAGTGGTCTTTGCGGTGAACACGATACCGACAATGGGCTGTCAGAGTACGCAAGGAAATTCTTTAACCCTCTTATGGCTTTTGCTTTTCGGCATTTTTTGTTTACTGCGTCGACCAGAGAATTCTGTTACAAACTATTAACGTGTATTGCTTCCCATTTCATAAAAGGTTTTGGCTAAGCATTGGTTTGTGCCTTTTCTTTCTTTCACCCAATGTCCATGCCATCACGACAGGATCTGCTTTTAGCGGTCCGGTTAACGACGATGGTGTTTCGATTTATTGGAACCCAGCGGCTTTAGGGCAAGAAAAAAACTTAGCGATCAATTTTGAGCTGAATACCATTTTTGCGCAAGTCTCTTATCTTCGCACAGGTACAGACCCGAACACCAACCAAGCCTATGATGAAGTGAGTTTTGCTCTGCCGGCGCCGGATTTTACTTTTTCTATTGATGGGCCCACCCCGCTGGCGTCCTTGCGCTGGGTTTTGGGTGGCTTTAGTCCCTATGCGATTGGCGGCCTTTGGCCCGACGATGGGGCGCAGCGCTTTTTTTCGAAGAAGGCGCTTATTTTCACCTATGACCTTTCTACGGGCGTCATTTATCGGCCGATTAAAAATTTGTCTCTTTCTTTGCTGGGTGGCGTGACCTATGGGCAGCTTGAGCAAAACAACAGCATTGATTTTGGTGCGTTTGCGAATAACCTTTTGCCTCCGGGGGCTGATTTGTTTGCGACGGAGAACCCACTCCTCGAAGGTGCCATGCATTTAGAGGCACAAGGCTGGTCGCCAAGTGCGAGTTTGGGGGTGTGGTGGGCGCCGATGAAGTGGTTGCGTCTGGGGTTTGGGTTTTTATGGATACGTAATTTGCACATGCATGGTTTGATGAATGTAGAGACTTCTCAAGAATTGGAAGATAATTTGCCCGGTCTCAATTTGCGTCCCGAGGGCACGCTCGATTTAACGTACCCTATGCCTTATCATGCACATGGAGAAATTGAGCTGGAATTGGGTCCGTGGTCTCTGGCACCCTTTTATCAATTTTTGAACCGCCATATTCAACGCATGGTTGTCGGTTATGTTTCTGAAGTGGAACCCGATTTTATTGAAGGGCAGCAGTTGTCGGTACGGGGGACACAGGATGACTGGATGGCCGGTTTGCGGCTTGGCTACAAGCATAATTCCACATGGCGCTTTGCCTGGCGCGGGGTTTACGATCCAAGCTATATCCCCGATGAATCTGTGCATCCTGGAAATTTAGATTTTAATATGCTTGAAAATGTTTTTTCTGCGCAATGGCAGTCTCTGAGCGCGACGTGGATTGTTTCCTATGCATATCTTTACTTTCAGCCTCTCAACGTGACGAATTCTCTTTTCAATTTAAGGGCAGGCCTGGAGTCAGGGCTTTCTTATCCTTCGGCCAATGGAAACTATAATGCCTCGGGACATCGTTTCACCATTGGATTTCGCTGGCTTTTCCGCTAAAGATGGTAGGCTAGAGAGGACGGGCAACAATGCAGCGTACAGCCGATAATGTTTTGGTTTGGGTCGATTTGGAAATGACCGGTTTAGATCCAGAAACTTGTGCCATTGTAGAGATGGCCATGATCTTAACGGACACAGAATTTAATCAGCTTACTGAGCCGCTGAATTT
>JASMKV010000089.1 GCA_030749035.1 Myxococcota bacterium
GCATGCTGCGCCAAGAAGCATATGATGTGTCTGCAATTTAAAGTGCATGAACATGCCCCCTACCACAAGCTGTGCTGCCGGCACAAAAACATCTGCCGAGCATTGCTCTAAAATCCGGGTAAAAAGTACCTTCTTGACCCTGGTTTTGGCTATGCTAACCTCAACCATCAACCAGACATAGGAGAAAAGACTGTGGAAACCGAAATGATGACCTTTGGCAAAGCGACCGTGCCTGTCCCCAAAATATGGCAGGATAACTCAATCATTAACTTTATTGGGCCACCAACCGATGGCGTACAACCCAACTTCGTCCTCACGGTGCGTAAGTTACCAGGCAAGCCCAAGCTGGAAACATACGGGCAAAACCAAAAAGAAGCCCTCGATAACGCGGCCCTCAAGGAGCTCACATGGCTCGAAGAAGGGGTGGTGATTTACGAAAAACGCCGTTTTTACCGCCTGAGCTACACCTGGGTCAACGAAGCCACTGGTCCGGATGGGCAGGTTGTGCAAAAAAAACTTCACCAGGATCAATACCATTTAGTTAATGATTTCAACGCCTTAAGCATAACATTCACGGCCTCGGCAGAAAATTATAGCAACTGCGCACCCCTCTTTGCCGATATAGTAAGCAATACCACACTCAACTCATAACACGAGGGGCCATGACTATGTCTGATATTAAAATAGCAACAATAAACAATCCAAGATTCAAATCCATCGCTGAAGAAATCGATTTACTTCACAACGGTGACGGCAAATTAAGCGGTGAAGAACTCGCCATGTTTCGGGAAATGACCGGAACCGCGCCTGGACCCACACCGGCCAACACCAATGTGATTCAACCCAACAACACAGATGCATACGAAAACAGTGCCAACAGCTTAAATGACTACCTGAGCAACAGCACGGGACTCGACATCAATGTCGATAACATTCTTAACGATGCATCACGCGTTGATGTGTCTAATCTTGACGCTTCGAATACAGGTGTGGGTTCACATCATGACATGATGAAAAATGTCATGGGTGACGAGAACATCAAGTATATGGACGATATGGTTCGTATCCCTTCGACCGTGATTGGAACAGGGTTAACTTCATTGGTTGGACCTGGCGTAAAAGTTGGTGGCAAAATTATCACCGCCACAAAAACCGCAATTTCCACAACCGTTGAAAGTGCTAAGAATCTTAACACCGCTATCGCGAACGCTGCCAACGGTGGAGCAAACGCTGCATCAAGTACGGCATCAAGCACCGCTTCTTCAACCGCCACAACCGCTGCAACCGCAACCGCCGGTAGCATTGTTCGAGGTGTTGTGGGTTCATCGGTTATCGGTGCAACCATCGGTGGCGCAGTAAGTTTGGTTGAAAACTCTGTTGCCGTAGCGCAAGGGAGCCGAAGCTTTGATGATGCGAAGAAAGATTTTGCTAAGGATGCCGCTATCGGCGCCCTGGTTGGTGGAGCAACCTTTGTTGCTGCGACTGCCGGAGCCCCGGTTGTTGCGACCATCGCCGTCGGTGTTGCCGTTGGTATGGGTGCCCGTTGGGTATGGGACAAAATCTGGTAAAACCAAAGATTAAACGAATATTCAAAAACCTCCTAAGTTTACCCTTAGGAGGTTTTTTTTTGCTCTAAATTTTATTGCACGTAATCGGCTGCTGAGCGAGGCGTCAGTTGTAACTGACCCCAACGATAATGCAGCATACCGGTAATCGACGTATAAGACGTGCCTTCGCTGGGCATGGGATCGGCCAGGTAGATATAGTCGTTCACCCGTATACCATCCCCAACCTCAAACTCACCTTCCACATCCTCGCCGTCTTGAGCCGTAGGCGTCGCATCTGAAACGCTCACACCTGAGAGCTTAACTAGAGATCCCTCGTATGCATCTGCGGCAGCAAAGGCGCTGGCTGTAAGCGTGATCACATCGGGCACGGACACACCGCTCGCCAGCACTTCCACATTGCTCACACTCAACTGAATCTGCCCGTGGAAATCGTTGATGCTTCCACCAACGTTAACTTTATCACCAGGGCTCGGCTGCGTATCTGAGCCGGGATTCCATGCGAAAATAGCAGCATGGTCGGCACTGGTCCAATCGCTGCCGGCAGGGTCCACGCTCACCCAAAAGGCCATATCTGTAGCCGCGGTGACCACAACATTTTGCAGAGCGACACTCTCGCCCACCGCAACGTTGCCTTGCTTGATATCGTAAATCAGGGTTGGACAGCCGCCCAAAACATTCGTCGTGTTCGGGCAATCATCGCACACATCGCCAACCCCATCGCTGTCGCTGTCGGCTTGGTCCGTATTGGCAATGCCTGAACAATTGTCGGCGGAATTCGCCACCCCATCCCCGTCCCCATCGTTGGGATCAATGGATGAACAAGACGTCGTATCTGCGTTCAAGGGACACGGATCGCAGATATCACCTAAACCATCACCATCGTAATCCGCCTGGGTAGAGCCATCGATAGGCTTAACTGGGTTAAAATGCGAAGCACAATTATCCGAGCCATTGGCAATGCCATCGCCATCGCTGTCGCCCGAAGTGATGCTGCCACTATAGATCGGCACCTCGCCGCCTTCGGGGCGAAAAGGGTCACAACTGGGCTCGCTTGTCGGCGTGCCACAGAAAAACAAATCGTAGGTGTCGCCAGAATCCAAAGTGCTTTCAAAAGCACTAAAACCCTGGCCAATTTCACGCTGCACACACAGTGCCTTGCTTGAACCACACACATCAAGGCTGTCGCAATTATCGCCTGAGGCCAAGCTGTTGACCAATGTCGCATCGCCATAGAGCACTTCCCCACCGCGTAAAACCAAGACCACGTCTTTGGGCCCCGCACTTAAGATAGCCTGATAGTCTTGATTGGTCGAAGCATCCCAAATGGCCACATCCGCAACTTTGCCGCTGCTTAAGGAACCAATCTCTGCAGCGAAGCCCAAGAGTTCGGCGGCCTGATGGGTGGCCATGGCCACCAGCTGGTCATCACTAAAATAACCGTTCCAGTAGGTGTCGTTCCACTGTGCCGCGCACTGTAATTCACGCTGTACGTGGATGGACCCGGAATAACTCCAATCGGTACCAATGGCGATTTGCGCACCTAAGCTATGGTATAAGGGGGCATCTGCGGTCATGCCGTAGAGATCTGTATTCGAACGGGGAGCCCAAATCAGCCCCGTACTCTCGGTGGCCATTAAAGCGATGTCTTGCGCCTTGAGGCCAATCCCATGAATAAAAGATGCCGTATCAAAGACCAAATCTTCGCCGCCATTATCTTCACTCGACACACAGAGAAACTCATTGCGGGCCTCATCGATGATGCCTTCGGCCACATGCGGCACATAGGCGTTATAACCCTCCGCCGAGGAACTTGAATCAATATCGTAAGCCGAGCAGCCTGAATCAGACATGGTGCCGCCATTATCATCCAGCGGGAAAGTCTGATAACGGGCTTCGTCACCACTCAAACCCTCAAGGAGATGCCCCTTATCCAAATTTCGCAAAAAGCCACTGGGACCATCGGAACCAAAAATGCTGGTCGAGCCGCCCATGGCTTGGCGCATTTCCACCCAAGTCTCTCCATCATCACCATCACTGTTAGAGGGCGTCGTGATCTTGGTTTTACCATTTTTGCCTTTACGCCATTCGTGCCGATGCCGATAGCGTTCAGTCCCATGCCCAAGGGGAGCCCCTTGACTAAACCCAAGGTGGTCATGGGCGTTAATCAGCCCCGGCGAAATAAGCCCTTGCCCGCAGGTCAATGTGGTGGCGCCCGAGTAAGCGCTTTGCGCGCTGCAATCGCAGGCCGCGCAAGAAATGTTGCCATTTTCAATGAGCAACTCGCCCCCTTCCAAAATGCCGGTGGGCGTCAGCACATGACCGCGCAGGAGCAGAGCGCTGGAACCGGCGCTATAGTCGCAGGTGCCACTTGATGAAGCGGCAATCGTTCCACACACCGTATTTTCTGGAGCACTATTTCCACCCGAGCTTGAACTTGAAGAAGACGAGCTGCTCGAAGACGAAGAACTCGATGAGCTTGAAGAAGAGCTCTCACAATCGGCCGGACAGTTGGTTGCATTTTCGCCCGTGCCTGGCGTGCACACACCATCGTCATTGCATTGCGCCCCACCATTATCACCGGAACCATCACCGTCCCCGGAAACCGTGCCGCAAGAGAGACAAAAACTAAAAAGACCTATAGAAATAACGTATTTGAGAGTTTTCATGGGGCCTCAATACGCCAGCAAAGTCGCATCGTAAAGGCTTAAATTTAATTTATAGCGTCGGCACGACTTCTTTTAAGTTTTCCTCACAAACATAGGCCGCATCAAAAGAAACCTGATCGTAATCCGGGTTAAGCTCCATATCGAAGCTATAGACCTGGCCATCGACCTCCACCTGCCCCTGCAGAGAATTCTGTGCATTCAGATAGCTGCCGTTAAACGCATTTAAGAGGCCATTTTTGAGGGTGAAATTGAACTGTTTACCCTCGGCAAACATACTCACATCCGCCTTGTCAAAACGCACATTCTCAAAACCCACCACATCGGTCTTGATATGATAGACCCCTGCATTGTCTGCAGCCTCACCGGTCACCGGATGAATCTCCCCAGAAAGCACCGTATTATGGACTTGCAGATAAGGTCCGGGTTCAGTGCTCCCCGCTTCGATTTCTGTCGAGATAAAATTATCCAAGACCATCTCATGGACCGTGATGTCAACCGATTGCCTGTCCAGGGGCTCGATCGGCGGCATGCCAAAGGCTATTTTACCCTCGACCTGACGGGTTGCCGTCACACTCGAAGAGCCCGACATCAGGGTCTGCGTGCCCAGACAATCTTCGCTGATCAGTGAGCTTTGTGCATGCGACACCTCACATTGCTCGACATTCCACCGCGCCTGAACAACATCGAAATAATTGCCGGAAATATCCGAAGGCAAGAGCGAGCCAAAACTCTCAAAGCCGCAATCGTCGTTTCTGTTGACCGCATCAAAACCTTTACCAAAAGCCTTGATCATCAAGCGCGCACCATTTTCGGCGAAAAGTTGACCCAGGGAACAATCTGCCTCGTTCTGCACCACTTCCCACTCTTCGGCGCAATTATAAGAGGCCTCAAAATCCGTGGCGTTATACTCGGGTTGTAAATCGACACCGCTGGCGGAAATATCTATCGCGTGGTTGTCGACAATAAAACTGCCACTCAAAAAGTTCTCTAAAGTGCCCACGCGACCATTGACCGCGTAGAGCGAGCCGCCGTTAAGGACAAAGGCCACGGTTTTGCCTTCCTGTTCAATCAGCATATCCAGATTCAAGAAATTCACGTCTTCGATTTCGGCACGCGGTGTCGGCCACTGACAAACGCCTGTTTCAATATCTCTGGCCAGGATGGGTTTTAAAGTACCGCTTAAGGAACCAGAGCGAAAAGTCACCTTCGCATCCTGAGCGCGCAATTCGAGTGTGAAGTTATTAAAACTTGCCTGCATCTCCACGCTCACTGCCCGCATCGAGTCCGGTGCCGCCGGCTCATCTTCAGAACCGGTCAGATAGCCCTGAATCTTTCGCTTACCGCTTACGGTAACGCTGCCCTGCGCCCAGGTCTCATTCTCCTGGCAATCACTCTCGAGCAAAGTATTTTCACTCAATGTCACCTGACAGGCGTTGCCCGGAGAAATCTGATAGGTTGCGATCCCACCAGGATCGCCAACCATACCGCTCGTGGATAAAGTCGCGTTCGCGGTTTCGAAGCCACAGCTTTCATCATCGTTAGCCAATTTTGCCAGCGTCCCTAAAGCCGCCACACCTAAACGCGCCGCACTGGTACCAATCACCTCTTCAACAGGACAGTGATAACTTAAGGGTTGGGCCAAATCCTCCGTACATAGAAAGCTATCAAAATGTTTAGCCGCATCATAATCCGGATTGAGTCCCTCATCGAGTCCTTTAATCTTTTTGTGCTTGCCCCAGACGGTGACTTCTCCCCAAAGTGCATTCTCGCGCGTCGGAGACACCCCAACTTGCGCATGCAGATCAGAGGTCACAACATCCACATCAAACTTCCGGTCGCCGGAATCAACAAAAAGCTCCGCGTCTTGATAACGTAAGTTCTTCACCGCCACATTGCCGGTTGGAATGGCGCATAAGCTCCGTGACTCAGAAACCGCCAGCAGGGGTTGAATCTCAGCCGTAACTTGCCCGGAAAGGATGGTTAAGCTTGCCTCGCTATCCGATGAAGTAACCTTAAAATCATCAAACTCTACCGCATCGAGAAAGATCTGCAGCGCCTCAGAGTCGGTCGGGATAGCCGCCTCCGCCGGATCGCCCGTCAATCGGCCTTTAATCACCCGTCGCGCACTTACTTTGGCCTTCCCATTAATGGTCTGAGTGACACCGGAGCAATCGGGCTCGGTGGTATAATCAGAAAACTCTAAGAGACAATCTTGAACCTGCCAAACCGCCTCACCGACCGTACCAATCTGTCCCTGGGTCACAGGGTTGTTGATCACCGAGTCGGAAGCAAATCCACAATTCGCGTCTTCGTTGACCAACTTGGTCAAAATAGCCACATTGCGAATGCTCAAGCGGGCTACCCCTTCGGAAACCCGACCGGAAAACCATTTTAGACAACCACTTAAGGAGATAAGCAGACAAAGGGCCAATAGAGAACGGCTAATTCGGCCATATGACAAAGACATCAAAGTCCCCTCCTGTGAAAACCATAGATAGGCTTCACGCAAAGTGGGACCAAAGCAAGGAAAACTTACAGCATTGTCAGTAGCTTGTCAACCCTGATAAACCAACGTAAAAACGCATCGTTACCAAGTTACTCACTTGTCGGAACAGTTTCCTTAAGATTCTCCCGACAGACATAAGCTGCATCAAATTTTTCCTGATCATATTCTGGGTTCAGCTCCATGCTCAGGGAATAGAGCTTGCCATCAACTTTCAGCTGACCATGCAGAGAATTGTAATTCTCGTTGTAATGGCCGTTAAAGGCATTCAGCTGTCCATCGCGTAATTCAAAGTTAAAGCGCTTGCCTGCCGCAACCAAAGTCGCATCCACATAATCAAAACCAATATCCTCAAAACCAATCGCATCAGATTTGATATAGTATACCCCTGGCTTATCCGCCGCTTCTCCGGTGATCGGATTGAGCCGTCCCGAAAGTGTGGCTTCATGAATTTGCAGATAGGCTTCCGGCTCATCAGCCCCTTCCAGAACTTCGTAAATGCTGTAATTCTGCAAATGCATCGAATGGATGACCATATTGACCGATTCCCTATCCTGCGGCTCTACCGGTGGCATCCCCAGCGCTGGTGCGCCTGCCACATAACGGCTTGCAGAAATCGACGACGAGCCTTCCATATAGGTGTCGGTGCCTAAACAATCCGTGTCCACCAATGTCTTTGCGCCGTGGGAGATTGTGCAACCATCAATATCCCAACGGGCCTCCATGGCATCATCAAAAATACTGCCATCAAGATCCGCAGGAATAAGCCCGGTCACGCTTTCAAAACCACATTCCGAATCCCGGTTCGTCACATCAAAAGCCTTACCAAATGCCTTGACAAGAAGCCTGGCACCACTGTCCGCAAAGAGTTTGCCCAAAGAGCAATCTTCATCTCCGCCAACCAACTCCCATTCCTCCGAGCAATCATAGGAGGAGACAAAATCCGCTGCCACATAGTCAGGATTAAGAGGCTCGCCTTGTGCCCCTAATTCAACGGGCACACCGTCTGCATTAAAGGTTCCCAAAAGGCGATTTTCGCTGCCATCAACTTGACCATTGGTCGCTTCAAGGGCGCCACCATTTAAAGTGATACCGATCTGGGCCGCCCCTTGGGTAATCACCATCTCTAAATTTGCAAAGGTAAGATTTTCTATTTGTGCTCGTGGAATAGGCCAACGGCAAACGCCGGTCTCCATATCCCTGGCCAAGACTGGCTTTAAAGTGCCACTCAGAGCGCCGCTACGAAAAGTCACCTGCGCATCATTGCTCTCTAAATCAAGAGTTAACCCATCAAAGCTGGCATAGATGTTTAAATCCACAGCGCGCAAGCTATCGGGCACCGCCGGTTCAGTCTCCGAACCAGTCAAAACACCACGAATCGTTTTGCCGCCGGAAAGCGCCACTTTCCCTGAAACCCAGGTGTTGTTGCCCTGACAGTCCGTCGCCGCCAAATGCGGCTCTGTAAAACGCATCTGACAGGCTTGGCTAAGGGAAATCTGCTGCGTGGCTGTGCCGCCGCCATCGCCCTCCGCCCCTTGCGTACTCAAGGAGGCATTCTCCGTATCAAAACCACAGCTTTCATCCGCATTCAAAAGTTTCGCCAGTGTACCTAAAGCAGCCACCGCAAGGCGCGCACCACCGACACCCAAAACCTCTTCGGGAGGGCATTCATAGGAAATTGGCTTGGCTAAATCTTCCGTACAGGCAAAACTGTCCACATAGTCTTGCGCCTCGTAGTCAGGATTAAGTCCGCCTTCGAGACCTTTGATCTCCTTGTCCTTATCCCAAACCCTAATGCTTCCCCAGAGACGATTCTCATACGCATCGGACTGACCAATCTGCGCATGCAGATCGGATGTGGGAACCTCGACATCAAAATCCCGATCACCCGAATCGACAAAGAGCTGTGCATCGGTGTAGCTTAAGTTTTCCACCGCCACATGCCCCGTTGGAATCGCACACAAACCTTTAGAGTCCGAGCGGGCCAGAAGAGGCTTGACCACCGCGCTTACCGTACCGGATTTAGCCTTAAGATAGGCATCGCTGTCGGAAGAATGGACGACAAAATTTTCCATCAACACTTCGTCGAGATAGATGGCTAAGGACTTGGCGTCATGTGGAATTACGGGCAACTCCACATCCCCAGTCAGTCGTCCTTCAAGCTCACGGCGAGCACTGACGGTGATCTTGCCACTGACGGTGGTGACCACGCCATTGCAATCGGCGGGCAAAGCATATTCATCGAAATTAAGTTCACACTGGTTGACCGACCAGATCGCCCGTCCGGATTCGGTGGTGTTGCCTTCCAAAGCTGGATGATCGTAAACCGCCGGGGCAGCAAAACCACAGACCTCATCCGCATTGATAAGTTTGGTGATGATCGCCACGTTACGGACACTTAAGCGCCCGACACCTTCGGAAACACGGCCTGGAAACCATTTAATGCATGCCGAAGACATGAAAATCACCGTAATTATAGCTAGATAGGACTTTTTTTGCATATATTCCATGAGTACAACCACTCCCCCTCACGTTGACGTGAAGTCAGTCAAAATCGTCGAACCTTGGGGCAAGCTCAATTGCTTATAGATTGTCGCTGAAAATGGTCGCTTGTTGTCTAAAAAGAGGCATTTAGATTCAGCTGAAAGCGCTGTAGGTGACGCCCTGGAACTTCGCTAAAATCATAGAGATTGTGGGGCCGGCCGGTCTGATCCGTATAACGCACAAGAACATGAACATCCTCCGCCAGCCCGACCTTAAAGTTCAGGATATGGCCACGAAATCCGGTGAGGCCGGGATGGCTCGCGGCAAAATCACTCAAGGAGAATGAATGGTTCATATAAAAGGGCGTGGCCGTCTCTCTG
>JASMKV010000090.1 GCA_030749035.1 Myxococcota bacterium
ATCGGTAGTCGGTAGTCGGTAGTCGGTAGTCGGTAGTCGGTAGTCGGTAGTCGGTAGTCGGTAGTCGGTAGTCGGTAGTCGGTAGTCGGTAGTCGGTAGTCGGTAGTCGGTAGTCAAAATTCGCTGATCCGGCGTCCCGTACGTCGATCTATAAATACTGACATTGATGTAAATAGTGCTTGACAGCAATGCTGACAATTATGTAAATTGTCGCTGCGCTGCAAAGCGTCATAACAAGCCGCCAGCATCATTCCATTGGAATGGCTCCAGGGTTGCTTGAATAACCTGAAAAGACGTTGCGTGTTTTTAGGAACCATCATTGCCCCACCACATAGCAAGGAGTCAAGCGATGCATATCGGCAGCAGCGCATGGGTTTCTCAAAGTATCGTAGCGATCGTGCTATTCCTCGGGCATCTTCCGCCCGCCGGCGCCACCAGCGCCCTTTACCTAAGCGAAAAAGAGCAAGCGGTGCAAAGCACGGCTGTGGTTGTGGCGCGCGTTTTTGAGCGCACCGCCATCGATGTCGCAGCACATCGAAGGCCCATGCAGCAAACGCGGCTGCTTATCGATGAAGTCCTCTATGGGCAAGCGCCTGAGCAGGTGCAGCTTGTACAAATCGGCGGTACACGCGATGGCATCAGCACCACCCTGCCTGGCGATGGGGTTCTGCATAAGGGTGATCGGGCTGTGCTTTTTCTGCGCCAGGAGCAAGGCAAATGGTATCTGACGGCTTTGGGTCAATCGGTCTATTATCTGGTCGAGCGCAACAACCAAACGCACCTTGCCCAAGATCTACAACTCAATCTCTATAAGCGCGATGGCGGTGGAAATCTTAAAAAATATCATCCCGAGCATAAAACGAAGTTCACACTTGAAGCCATGCGTCTTGTCTTAAACGCCGCAAACACCACGCAGACAGGAGCAAAGCAATGAAAAAGTGTCTTTCTATTCTTGTCCTAAGTCTTCTTCTGCCCGCGGCTGCGCTGGCCTGGGATCCACTCTACACCTGTTCGGGCAACTATACTGCCTGGCGCGGCGACACACCGCACACCTTTTGGAACTACGCGCAAAACTATCCCTCCACCGATTTTAGCGAAGAAGATAGTTTACGCATCATCAACGATTCTTTTGCAGAATGGGGCGTTCCTGGCTGCTCAAGCTTTAGCTTTGAGCAGGATGCAAACACCAACGACGATCCCATGGATTGGCAAAATTCGCGGGCCGTCGGTTACTACGAAGACTCCTGGCCATCCTATATGGGTCAATACACTCTGGCGGTGACCATGCCTTCCTGGGACTACAACTGCGATCTGAATGACGCGGATTTGGTGGTCAACGGCTATCATCACGAATGGACAGAAAATGGTTGGGGCAGCGATTTACAATCGGTGATGACCCACGAGGTCGGCCATTTTATCGGCCTCGATCACAGCAATCATTACGATTCCACCATGACCGCCACCTACGGCGGTGGGACCAGTGACAGAACGTTGAGCTGTGATGATACCGAAGCGGCTTGCGCTTTATATCCCTCGCAAAGCCAAAGCTGCAACGCCGACCACTATTGTCCCTGCGGTGAGTCCTGCATCGACGGTTATTGCGGTGGCACTCCCGGTGCGGGTGACAACGGCAATGGCGGTGAGACCAACAGTGGTGACAACGACGACACACCTGCCCCGCCACCAAGCGCTGGCGAATGTGGTGGCCCTTTAGAGAGCTTTAGCGAGGCCGAACCCAACGACTGGCAGGGGCAAAACGATGTGAACATCTTTGAAACAAGTGGTGGTGATGTGGAAATCTCTGCAACCATTTCCTGCGCCAACACGGGCCATGGCTATAGCGGTGATTTTGACTGGTTTGTTGTGAATATGCCCTGCCAGGAGAACGCCCGCTTTATTCTGGACTGGCAAGGCGGCACCTCGGACTTGGATTTTTGGGTCTACGACACCAACAGCAATCAGCTGACCTCCAACGTCGATGAAAATTACGCCGGCCCCATTATGCAAAATGCGCTGGCCAGTCAGACGGTGAAGATTGCGGTCGCCTGCTGGTCGGGACCCGATGTGCCCTATACCCTCACCATCGACTGGCAACCCTGGGGGTCAACGGAGCCTGAAGCTGATGACGAAGGTGATGAGAGCAACCCTGGAGGCTCAAGCGACGATACGCTCCTTGATGGAGAGACACCAACGGCTGCGCCTGGCGATGAAGATGCCCTCTGCCATCATAAAAAGAAAGGTGGCTGTCAAAGCATACGCGGCGATTCACCGATTTACGCCATCTTATGGATGATGCTTGGTCTCTTGTTGCTGCGCCGGCGGTGGCTATACAACGGGCAAAAAAATTAAGGACTGCTTTGAGGAGTGGACTTCTTCAATAATCAAACTTTAAAAACGTGTTGCCATCGCCAACCACATAAAGACTCGTGCCATCACCCCAGATATCGTTTAAGTTTTCTTCGGCGATGGTCTGCGTGCACCATTGGGTTCCATCATAGCGCGCCACATGCCCCGCATCGCCAATGCCCCAAAGCGAAGTACCATCGCTCAAGAGCTTTTTGATTTTCACCTCGGTGTCACTCACATCCTGCCAGGTACCACTCTCGTCGACGTAGAGGTGCGTCAGTGCATCCTGTGGTGCTGCTATCCAAATTTTATCTGCAAACTCGGTCCAATCCTGTGGGCAACAGCTGGCTAAAGTTTCTTCCTGCCAGGTGCTGTCGACATAACGCCATAAAAAGCCATTTTCCACCGTGTAGTTGTCCGGATCGTTTTCATGCGCCACCCGCTGGTAGCCCAGAGCCCAAAGATTACCCAGCACCATGGTAAGATCTGTAAAAATCATCGCCCCCATCATACCACTTTGGATTTCGTTCCAGCTTATCTGCCCACCAGTGTCGACCTCTTGTTGAAAAATCTTTCCGGTACTGACCCGCTGCTCGTTCGCCACAGAAAAATCCCCGGTGGCCACATAGAGCGTGCCGTTGGCGCTCTGAAAAATACTTCGCACCTGCGCGCTGCCTTCGGGCAG
>JASMKV010000091.1 GCA_030749035.1 Myxococcota bacterium
AACGTTTACCACACAGAGCACTGAAGAATTAAACCAAGCTGATCTTCAGCCTGCAGGCGAAGCACTTCCTGTTGAAGAAGAGATTCAGATTGAAGAAAATTTTGAAGTGCGTAAAGGCAAAGGACGTTTCAAGGCCCGTCCAACCTTAACAGAAACAGGCTCTGCACAGGAGTCATCCGCTGCTGGTGAGGTGGGTTCTTGGCGCACAGAGGGCGTGAAAAATGGCGCGCAAGCGATGCAGGATTTTGTTGTCAATCCGAATCCGGCAACGGCTGAAGAATTTGAAAAACGACTGAATGCGTTAATGTCTGAATTTCCACATGGCAATATTATGGACATTCTTATGCTTGTTTTCATGGAGTCCATTAAGGACATGAATGAGGACAAGAAATATTTCTTAAAGAAGCTGATGATGTACAACAAGATGGGCGAAGGGCTTGCAAAATATTTGCAGGAAGTTCTCCTGCCAGCTTCTGATGAGTTGGGTAAAGCGATTGCGGGTGGTAGCAGTGAAGATGCCGGTAAGAAAATGGTCGAGATCGAAGTGCGTGAGCATGACACGACATCCTTGGGAGACGATGGCGAAATCATGACTAAAGACGTCGCTGTCCAGAAAGGTGAGGAAGTCGTCGAAAAGAACTACTCTTGGTTTTTTGGTGTCGATTGTCTCGCCGCAGACGACAAGTACAACACGGGGGACGATCGGGTTGAATATGGGCCCAATGGTGAGAAAAAGGTTTTCAGAGAGGTGAATCAAATGTCTTTGGGCAATCGCATCAAAGGCCTTGAGTCAGAGCAGGAGTCCGTGCGTAATAAGCGTCAAATCGCATCAACCGCATTTCAAAACTTTGACCAAAAGACCAATCAGCTTTATAATCTGCTCTCGTCTGTGCTTAAAGCACTCGGTGAGATGCGTATGGGGACGACCCGTAACATGCTTTAATGGCATAGGCTGGCGGTTTTCCAACACGTCTAAATGCATTGTTTTAAATTTTGCTTGGTCCAATCTTGAATGCGGAGCCTTATTGATACATCGAGCAAAGTCCATGGAGTCTTTGACTTTGCTGCGCAATAAGCTCAGGCAGGTTTCGATGCGTTTTCCACTTACCGGGCATCACGGGGGCCCTTGCCTCTTTTACGCTCTTTGTAAGAAGGGGAGGACTCAGGTCCTGTTCGAAGTGGCAGCCAAGTCCTTTTAAACTTAAGTAGTAAATTAGCATACAGAGGTTTTGATATGCTGAGGCGATAATCAGTTTTCGACTTACAAGTTGAAAGAAGGCCTCCTGATTCGTTGTTTGTCGAATGTTGGTGCTTTCAAGGTAAATCTTGATGATTTCGCGAATGTTTTTTAGGCTGGTTTGTTCAAGCATGAGGATGGTTTGAGCCAGGTCATCGGATCGGTAGCGTAAGCCCACATGCTCAAGATCGGTGAATATGATGCGTTCGTCTTGAGAAAGAAGATTCCCCACATTGATATCACCATGTGATAAAACTTTGACATCCTCACGCTCTTCGATGTCGCTGATGTCGCTTGCGATCTGCGTGGCTTTAGCTTCTATAAGGTCAAATATGGCAAGTGCATTTTGAATGAGTTCCGGGTCGTCAAAATATGGACTCGATTTGATGTTTTGTGCTTTGGATTGTCGAAGCAGGTCAAAAACGGTTTCTGTCATCGAGTTTTTATTGAGAAAACGCATATGGGTTTGAGCTTGCTCCTGCGTGCAGGAGTGAAAGGAGATAAGTGCATCAATGACGGGCCTTATGCTCGTGATGTTGAACGTGGGGATGTTTAAAGGGGTGATGTATTCATATATCAATACTCCGTGCCCAGGTGTCATTGTTAAGCGGGGGACAATGCCTGGCGCAGAACCCAAGAGTGTTTTCGATATGGCTTCGGTTCTTTGATAATAGGTAGAGTCACGAGTGTACTTTAGGAAAAACAGTTCTTCCTCAAGCTTAACGTAAAAAGAACAACCGATAGGCGATAATGAGTGAGCGATCGTTTGAAATTGCTCTGCTTGCCACTGCGGAAAATGATTGAGCAACTCTTTGAGAAATTGCTCCGCTGTTTTATGGATGAATTCTTGAGGTTGCATCTTTATGTGCGCCCGATCTGAGATGAAGACTCGTGGTTAGCAAAATGGATATATGAAGTGCTCCTGCTACGCATTTTCACTCAGTGGGAGATAAAGTGAAGCGCAACCCGGTCGATATCCAAAGTTAAGAGCAGGGAGTACGCCGTCTGGGGCGATAAAATATTCGAAATAGTTGATCTGTAGACCGCTTAGCGCGGTTTTAAACTTATCCGTCACCTTTACTGAAAACACCTCAAGGCCTTCCTTTCTTACTGGCCACAGGCCTTCCTGATCGCGTTTAAGATGTTTGTAGTAATTCCATGGTCTTTTAGAGTTTGCAGCCGTTTCAAAAGTGGATTGGGTGAACATAAAGAAGTTGGGTGATGGTGGCAGGCGATGGGTATAGACAGAGCACTCACCCTCAGTGTCAATGCCCAGCATGCGCACAGTGGAAGCATTCAGAGGGATGTCATTGAAATCTTGTTTTTGAAGCTCCTTGTTCCAACCAGCGATATAGATCTCGTAAGACAAGATCTCCTGATTTGCGGCCATTCCGATGTGAATGACAGGGTGGTGCTTCTGAGCGTAGTCGAGATAGTGTTGAAGTCTTGTATGAGCACCGAGTATTTTGCGGGCGAGTTCGTAAATGATGGGATCCTTGTGGTACAAAAAGTTGAGGCGCAAAGAACATTCCTGTGAGCATGCGATCTCAAGCTCTATCTTGCGTTGTCGCACAGCTTCTTCGCCATAAGAGAGGAAGAGGCTAATCTCTTTGTGCCATTGTTCAATTAAATTGACTTCTTCAGCGCGTTTACTCTCCTGCACTCGGGCAAAAAAGTTTTCAAAGAGGGGCTTTTGCACTAACGTCTCGTGGTTGAGTGGAATAAGTGATTTTAGGATAACGTTATGTCTTAGGCTTGTCCACAGAAACAGACGCCTTAGTATAAGACCATGACCTCAAAGCAAAAGAAGTCTTTTGGGCAGGTCTAGATCTCTGTGTGTATCAAGTGATATGCATGAATAGCGTGCGGCTTAATATTTTGTTTATTAATGAGGATTCGGTATGAAAATTTCACTTACAGTAGAGGTTGAGGATTTTAATTTCTGGTATGAAAGTTTTATGGGCAAGATTGATATATATTCTGAACTTGGTGTCGGCATTGTTGAAATATCCCGCGGCATTTACAACCCAAATCTTATTCATATTGGTTTTGAAGCAGAGGACCTTTCAGATTTAATGGAGTTTTTAGCGGCTCCGCAGTGCATTGAGCTTATGAAAGCGGATAAGGTTAATGTTGATAAGGCTCGATTCTTAAATTTACACGAAAAAATCGTCTTTTAGTGTGTTCTGGTCTTTTATATGGGCGCCGGTCTATTTAAACGCGGGAGCGTTCATTCGATTTTGTGGGTCCAGAGTTTTTTTTAGTCTAAAGAATGTTTCTTGTGTTTGCGGTGACAATGATGAGACCGAACAAGTGGGCATGGCGGTGAGTTCAACTTGCGAATAGTGTTGATAACCAGCATCTTCGACCATCTTTGTGTAGGACTCGACCAATTCAAGTAGTTTGGGGCTTTGTGATTCTGTGAGTGGCTGTAGACCCCTTATTTCCACACCGGCAAAGTCATCTCTTGAGTCATACAGGAGTGGCACATGCAGATCTCGGTGTTTAAAATGATAGATTTGCACCTCCGTTTTATTGAACAACATTTGATGTCCTTTAAAGAAGATCTCCAGCGCGGAGCGCATCTCCGACGCTTTTTCAACCGCACCAAAACAACAAAACCATGTCAGGAATTGTGAGTCTTTAAAGGGGGTTGCTCGCGAATAAAATTGCGGAACTTGACCAGACACATCAAGCGGGTAAGACACAAGGCTTGCATTTAAAGGAGTGATATCAAGTTTTATACTGGCGATGAGACCGAGTTGGCCTGAAGCGCCAAAAAGATAGGCGAAGAGTGGGTCTTGACGCGTAAGAACCATTTTTTCAGCATCAATGCTCAGGCATGTTATCTCCCGCACATAATTCCAAAACCCATCATCTTTTTGTTGCGTGGGCGATATTCCACCGGCAGCGATGAAGCCACCGACAGTTGGTCCAGACCAGCCACCATTCTTTACGGGTAATTCGTAACCATAACGCTTTAAGAGTGCGTCCAAATCCCAAAGATTGGTGCCTGCTTCAACAGTGATTGTGTCT
>JASMKV010000092.1 GCA_030749035.1 Myxococcota bacterium
CCACCATCGGCTAAGGCGTCAAGAGAAGCGAAGCGAAAGGAACCGTCCAGCCCCGCGCTCACCAAAAGCGTCTCATGTTCCTCTTGCGCATCCTCACATTCAATCGCCAAGCTTGTATCGCTTGCTGCGCCATCCACAACGGTCATGCTTTGGGTCTTCGAGGCCATAAAGAGCGCTGTATAGGGTGCCGCTTCGGCCGGGGCATCGAAGCCTTCTGCTTGCACGCATAGGGCCTGATCGGCCAAATGCTGCTGTATACAAAGTGGCTCCGCCTCCTCTTCACAAGAGAGCAGACACTCAGGTGTCGGTGCAAAACGTGCATTTAAATCCAAAATCTCTGGCGTATCACCACTTAAATCGATGGCCAAAACGTCTTCCATGGCTGGGCGTGCAACGAAAAGCGTCTTTGATTTTTCTGACCAAGTCAAAGCTCCCGCCCGCGAAGCGATATCGATCGCCGTTGGGGCTTCCTCGGGTGCCCCCAGATCAATTTTCCAAACGCGTGCCGCCTGCTGATCGGAGGCAAAAAGGATATTGTTTTCCGTATAGAGCAAGTGCTCAGGATATCCAGAATCGATAGACCACACACGCACCAATTCGATGCCTAAGACTTCCTCTGATAATAATTTAAGCTCCAGGATTTTCTGCGATTTGGGCAGTGAGACAAAAAAGTGCACCAGACAATCGCTGCACGCTTCTCCTGCAACCAAAGCCGCTGGCGCCTCAAGCCATGTGGCAAAAGAAAAGCCACTCGCGGACGCACCAAAGCCCAGACGGAGAATATAATTTTCTGCATCCACAACCCCTAAGGCGTTATGGCTGGCGTCATGAAAAACCACATAGTCACCATCATCCGAGGCCATTAACTTTTCGGGCTGACCACCACATGGGATGCGCAAGGGTAGAAACTGAATCGGGCCGTTCACAAAACTCGACTCCGACAAGCTCTCTCCCAAGGCGACAACCTGCAGATTGTCTTCACCCCTATTTGCAAGGAAGATTTTATCCTTGTCCTTGCCGGCCAGAACCAGCGCCCCTGGATTACTTAAATCTGCATCCACGCTCTCAAGTCTACTCGGACAGGCGCTTAAAAGAAGTGCCGAAAAACCAGCACAACATATTTTCATCAGACGCGTGCTCATAAGGCACCAACTTTCACCAGAGTCTTAAATTCGGCGGGTGTGTCGCCGCCAACATCAATGATGCTCAATGTGTGGCTATCAAACCCAAGCGCAAGAAGCAGCTTCGTGCTGTCAATATCGACCCTGTGAAGCGACACCAAACCGTCACCCACATTCGTGATTTTCCCTGCCACCAAAACACTCGAACCTGAAACAGAAAAGAAGGTGACGCTGCTGTCCTCGAAATTGGCCACCGCCAGATAGTCATCCGAACCATTGGACCAGGAAGCCAGGCCGGTTGGCTGCCCTGAAAACGCATGCGCAAAAAGCAGTTCGAAATGAGGCCAGGAAGCACTAAGAAGCTCTGTGGAACCATTTGGTGTATAGGTGTCTGCCCGAACTTCCGCGCTAAAGACCAAAAGCGCATCCGGAGAACGCGATGTCACATAGGCATAATCGCCGTTGGCTGAGAACACCATACTCTTGAGTTCGCGGCTGTAGACCGCAGAGTTGACCGAATGGGAAAAGATAATGTTGTCGGTGCTCTGCTCAAGCGCCTTGGACAGGTCCACATGATACATTCTACCCCGAACCCCATCGCTTGTACTGAGTTGTGTGCCGAGCGAG
>JASMKV010000093.1 GCA_030749035.1 Myxococcota bacterium
AGAAAAATGGTTTGAAACCTGGGCAGGGGTCCTTTGCACTGGCTTCATTTCCAAAAGCCGCACCTGGATGCCTGCCTGGGCCAGCTGCCAGGCTGTCTCGGAACCCGCCAGGCCTGCACCAACAACGGTGACACTGGGCGCTTTGTTTTTACACATGCTTACTTCTTTCCTAAATAAAACCGCTGCGTCGTCTAACAAACCAGTCCGCCGCCAGCAAACCAATTGCTGCAATCAGCGCGTAAAAATTGTCCCAAAGTTCAATGTTTTGTCGGCGGTCAATTTCTTCAACTTTGGGTGCAGTGAAGGCCAGATCATCCCAAATCGCATCGCCCAATTGAAATGCGCGACCACCACTGGCCTGACTTAGTGCGCGTAGAATATCTGGGCGAGGTTTGATGTCGTTAAGTTCGATGCCCAGGTTTTCGACCACAAAGACCGTAGAACCTTTACCTATTTCCGCAAACACATTCTGTGCACGGGCAATCACCGAGTATTGGCCTTCAGGTAAACTTTCAAAGACAACTTTCGTGTGACCCTGTTCGCCAGTGCTCACCGATTCATGGGCCACCATACTTTGATCTGGAGCGAGAATCTGAATGTCCACTTCGGCAAAAGCGATGGGTTCATAGCTCTTGCCTTGCACGTGCAGATCAAGAACAATTTTCTCCGTGCTCTTGTAGGTCTTCTTTTTGCTGCGCAAGCGAATACGTGAGTGTTCAGGATCTTTGACCAACCAACGCAATGCATTGGACCAAAAACGATGATAAAGCCGGTCGTATTGGCCGGCATTGTTGTCGGCATGAAACCGCCAACGCCAAAGGCTGTTGGTCGCAATGGCCATGCTTCGACCTTCGCCAGCTTCCATCACCGTGACGAGTGGAAGTGGTTTGCCGCTTTGTGTTTTCTGTTTGGGATGCTCAAGCAAAGCGATGGCTTCAGGTTTCATTTCAGCGATGTGGTTATAGCTTTGCCAAGCAGGGATGTTTTGCCAGTAATCTAAGGATGGGCCGGTGTTGGTGAGGGTCGAAATAGGATGACGTCGGCCTGCTTGCGACGGCACGGGACGAAAGTTTTCAAGCATCAGGGGGTCTTGTGTCATCTCCACAGGGATAATCTCTTTGAGGGGACTGTTGGCGTAACCGCCACCACCAAAGCTTTGTTCACCGCCGAGCATGACAAACCCCAAACCATTTTGCACAGCTCGGCGAATATTGGGCAAGTAATGGGCCATGCGATAGGGTCTGAAATCAAAGTTCTGAAAAATAACAACATCAAAACTGTCAAGCTCACTTGTAAACAACTTTTCGACAGGAAAGGGGATGAGTGAAAGCTCTTTTTCTGAAACGGAACTCTGATCGGTGGGGGTGCGTAAAATGAAAAAGGAAATTAAATCGATATTCGGATTTTCTTTCAGATGCTGGCGTAAGAATCGTTCGTCCCAACTTGGCCTGCCGGCAACCTGCAGAACTCTGATCTTATCCCTCACAATTTTTAAGACAAAAGATTGTTGATTGTTGTGTAAAAGTGCCTCGCCAGCAAAGGTGGGCACATGCACTGAGTAGACAAATTCGCCCAAGAGGTCAGGCTTACTTTTAAAACGTACGCGACTTGGTTCTTTGGGTGTGAGCAAGACTTCTTGTGTGTCGACAATAAGACCATTGCGCTTGATGGAAATGGGAACAGTTGCCGCTTCATAGCCCACCATCTCAATCACCGCTTCAACTTCCATGGTGTTGTGGATAAATGCGAAATTGTCTTTGATGATCTCTTTGACCCAAACATCTTTAAAACCACGCTCGGGGACGACATTGACCGTGTTGATCGGGACTTTGATCCTTGCGCTTAACTCCTTATAAAAGGCTGCATCTCTGCCTTCACCGAGCACACCCGTATCGGCGCCGTCAGAAAAAAGGACGATGGCTGCCAACGGGCCGGAGCTTTGGCTCAGAGGCTTTTCGAGAGCAGCAATGAGTTCAGTCTCGTCACCTTGGGGGGGGAGCTGTAAGTGCTCCAGGCTCGACTCTTGTTCGAGGTCAAACCATGAGACATGGCGTTTTTGGTGCAGGGCTTCGATCTCACTTTTGCTCGCACCGAGAAACTCAATCACACTTTCGTGGCGTGAGCGATTATCGGGATTAAGGAGCGACATACTCCTCGAGTGGTCGACAATGACGGCGACACGATGACGTGCTTTACGTACCAGGCGAAGTTGTAAGGCTGGTTCGATTAAAAAGCCCATGATGAGAAGCCCAGTACAGACGCGCAACCCCATCAACCAACCACTGCGTCGATTATGTCTGTAGCTCCAGAGCAAAAACACCGTGGCGATGAGCGTTAAAGAGCAAAGGATAGTAAGTTGCCATGCGGATAAGGGTGAGAGTGAGACCAAAACCCAATCATTGAATTCTGTGCTGTTCATGCCTAGCGACGCCTCTTCAAAATAAAGGGTATGTGGACTTGGTCCTCTTTATAATCAAGACAGAGTGCATACATGAGAATGTTGATCCCTAAGCGAAAGGTCATCTCGCGTGCGGTTTTACCACCACTGCCCACATTGTATTCCCAGCCACCGAATTGATCTCTGGAGATGGCGCCGGCCAAATCGTTGGCGGTGAGAATAACGGCCAATCGATCTTGAATGTATATGCCCTCCAGGTAGGCTTGAGAGTTTACTCGCCCGCCGTGCCTGTCGATGAGATAAAATGTTTTATAGAGCACGTGGTCAAGAGGGATGCGTTTAAATTTGGCGCGCGGCAGGATGCGTGCGAATTCACGTTTGATCGCCTGATGAAAGCCGCCATCAACGACACCGGAGGAAATATCCACCAGAATGGTCCCCCCAAGGTTGAGGTATCGACCTAGATTGTAGACCGCTTTGCTGCTTAGGGGAGCGAAATGCTCTTCACCTTGCCAAATCAACATCGGATAAGCAAAGAGTCGATCATCTTGCGGGCTCACGGATTTGATCATCATGTCGACAGCGATGCTGGTGCGCTTACGCACTTCCCAGGCAAGCCTTGGGAGCCCGTTTGGACGGGGATTCCACTTCTCTCCGGGGCCGTATTTAAGCAGCGCGAAGTGGACTTCCGGCTCCTCTTCGGCGGCTCTGACTTGGCATGGGAGACCAAGATGAAGGCAAAAACTAACGAGAATTATGGCTTTGGCGATTTGCATTCTTTATTGTTTTGCTATAGCCGGAATCCGGAGAAGAACAAAGGGGCGAAATTGGGTTGTGGCTTTTCCAGCATTTGGGCTGGGTAGGAATATTCTTATGGGTCGACAATTGATGACATTGGCTTAGGTATGGCAGAGGCAAGCAAAAAGAAAAAAGCAAAGAAATCCAAGGCTCAAGGTGGTGGGAAACCGGTGATTATTGTTGAATCACCGGCAAAAGCAAAGACCATCGCGAAGTTCCTGGGCAAAGCCTATGCGATTGAGGCGAGTGTGGGACATATTCGTGATTTGCCCAGAAACGCAGC
>JASMKV010000094.1 GCA_030749035.1 Myxococcota bacterium
GCGCGGCCATCGAGCCTATGCGCTTGTGCCAAGCCAAAAGTGCCACAGACATCACCGGCTTTGGACTCCTCGGACATCTGGCTGAACAAGTCAAAGCATCCAAGGTTCAAGCTGTCCTGGAAAAGAGCGCCATTCCCATCTACCCACATGCATTAGAAACAATTGAAATGGGCTACAAAACCCGCGCCAATGCCCGAAACCATGAATACGTCGCAAGCCAGACAACAATAGAGGGGGAAATAGATCCTGTTTTACTCGACCCGCAAACCTCTGGCGGCCTGCTGATCGCTCTTCCGCAAGACAATGCCGCAGACCTTCTCAATCAACTCCAAAATGCCGGCTACCAAGAGGCCACGCAAATAGGCCATACGGAACAAGGCGAAGGCATTACCCTGCGCTAAACCGCCATCGTGCTTTTCGAAGAAAAGGTATAAGAGAAATTTGTCCTGACTCTCGACCTTTAGGAGAAGAGCCTGTATAAGGCCGCCCATGTCTGAGCTTATAAAATATCATGTTCAAAACCATATTGCGGTCATCACACTCTATAACCCACCCGCCAACGCCTACAGCTATGAGATGATGATGCAGCTTGATGCCGCCATTCTCAAAGCACGCATGGACCAAGAGGTGCATGTGCTTTTATTGCGTGGCTCTGGTGATAAATTTTTCTGTGCCGGTGCTGATATTGAAATGCTGGGTAATATGACCCCCGAATTCAAATACTATTTTTGCATTCATGCCAATGAAACACTCAACCGACTCGAGCAAACATCCAAACTCGTTGTCGCTGCGCTCAATGGGCATACGGTCGGTGGTGGTCTTGAAATTGCCATGGCTGCGGATATTCGTATTGCCAAAGCTGACGGTGGTAAGGTTGGCTTGCCCGAAGTACATTTAGGCGTTCTTCCGGGTACCGGCGGCACGCAGCGCCTGGCACGCCTTATTGGCGCATCGAAAAGTATTGAGTTGATGGCCACCGGCAACAATCTATCCTTTGACGAAGCCAAGGACTTAGGCATCATCAATCACATCATACCCGCAGAAAACTTTGATGAAGATGCCATGGCATACGCGCAAACCTTTACACCACCACACAAAGCCAGTTTTGCCGTCGGCGCCATCAAACGCGCCGTTCAGTCTGGAGTGCAAATGGGTTTTCAAGACGGCCTGGCCTTAGAACGTGAGCTTCAGCAACAACTTTTTAAATCGCAAGATGCTCTTGAAGGCATCAGTGCATTTAACGAAAAACGTACGCCTGAATTCAAAGGCGCTTAATAGGTATCAGCAATGTTTAATTTGAAAAATTTTTTATTGGTGTTCATCCTTTTACAAGGCAGCATTGCACAAGCCCGCCCGGGGTTTTATTTTGGACTTGGATTTGGTCCCACCGGGGTGAACGGTAGTCTCGTCGAAAACGCCCAACTTCAACCCGATGAACTCGGCTCAAGGTTAAGCGGCCTGCCCACGGGCACGACAACCGATATTGATGGAGGGCTTAGTGCTTTATTTCGTTTAGGTTTTAATGTTTTAGGCTATGCGGCTTTAGAATCGTACCTGACTGGTTTTGGCCATAACCTCAACGATTCAGATGTGCGCTCCTGGGCAGCCCATTGGCAAAGCGGTTTGCGGGTTTACCCCCTATGGCATTGGCAACATCTTTTACCCGGATATTTACAACCCCTAGAGCCTTCTCTTTTTACCGGTATCGGCTTGAGCTATCAAGGCTCACCTCCTGCCGCCGGTTATGATGAAATGGGCTACAGCAAACGTAATTCCTGGTCTCTAGGCACAGAGGTTGAATATTTTTTCGCCGACTATTTTCGACTCGGTCTTGCCTATAATTATATCAAAGCCAACTATAATAATTTTATCTTTAATTTCGATGATTCCGAAAACTTTCCACTCGATCCACCGGCCAAAACCGGATTTCATCAGATGTGGCTGACCCTCACCTTCCAGTTTGGTTCCGACCAAAAGGCCGTTCGATACAACTAGGTCATTAAAACCATGCCCTCATACGTTCAACGCCACGCAATAGGATTTCGTTTATTTGCACTTGTCTTTCTGACGCTCTACGCCGAGCTTGCTCTCATTCGCTATGCAAGTGCGCAAATTCGTTATCTTGGATATTTTGCAAATTTTATTCTTATTGCTGTCTTTCTTGGTATTGGTCTTGGTTTCCTTCTCAATCAAAAATCCATTAACCTCTTTAAATGGACGCCCTTCATCTTTTTAGGGTGGCTTGCTTTTGTGGTTTTAGCCACACCACACGTTGGACTCTTAAGACATGGATTCGGGCAGCTCTACTTCGGCCCAGATTTAGAAAAAAATCTAATCCCTCTATGGATAAGTTTGCCTTTGATTTTTGGCGGCACAGCTTTTCTTTTTAGCTGCATTGCCCAGGAAACAGCGCGCTGTTTTAATCACTATAAACCGATCGTGACCTACTCAATCGACATCGCCGGTTCACTGGCTGGAATCTTGATTTTTACTCTGCACAGCTTTTCCGGCGGGCACCCGATTGCCTGGTTTATAGTCGTTTATCTCTTTTTTCTTCTCTTGAGCCCTCGAAAGCAATGGCTGAGCACGGTGCTGTGTCTCTTCGGGATCATTGCGCTTCTTATCTATCAAGAACCACAGCACTATCTGACTTGGTCGCCCTATCAGAAAATTGAGGTCGTGCAAGGTCCTTCAGGTCCTATTGTGGGTGCCAACGGCATTGGCCATCAAGTGATGTATATGCCTGGAGAGGGCGAAGAGACCTATAATTTTCCCTACGAAGAAATTGTGCCCAAACGCGGAAAACCGTTTTCAAAAATCTTAATCATTGGTTCAGGATCGGGTTCAGATGTTTCCTATGCTTTGGTGAACGAAGTCAGCGAAATCCACGCTGTGGAGATCGATCCTGAAATTCAGTTTGCCGGCAAACTTTTTCATCCTGCGCACCCCTATGATGACAAGCGCGTTAAGGTCTTTATTGATGATGGTCGATCTTTCATGGAACACACGCAAGACACCTATGACATGGTACTCTTTGCCCTACCGGATTCCTTGGCACTGGTCTCAAGTTTTTCAAACATCCGCCTGGAAAGTTATCTTTTTACCCTCGAAAGCTTTGAAGCAGCCAAAAAGATCCTTAAACCTGATGGCGCCCTGGTGCTTTATAATTTTTATAGGGAGCATTGGTTACGAGAAAAATTGGCCCTAATGCTCGAAAAAGTCTTTGGGCATCCGCCCATCATAAAACGTTATCGGCAAGACGAAGATGGCATGCTTGCTGGACTTGCCATCGGGCCAAAGCTGCGTGGAGAAGCCCTGGGTTTTAATCAAGAACAAAACCAACTGGCCAGTGACGACTGGCCATTCCTCTACATGCAGACCCCACATATTCCTCCCCTCTATATTGGTGTGATGCTCATGATGATTGCCTTTGCATTCATCATCGTTTGGAGTTTAAAACTTAAAACAAAAGCAAATACTTTTACCAACAGGTCTTTCTTTTTTATGGGAGCGGCCTTTCTTCTTCTTGAAACCAAAAGCATCATTCAATTCACACTGCTCTTTGGTTCAACTTGGATCATCAATGCCCTGGTTTTTGCGGCAATTCTCGTATCTATTCTCCTGGCAAATTGGTGTGTTGTCTTATTTAATTTTAAAAAGCCACTCTTGCTCTTTGTGGGTCTCTTCATCGCATTGGCACTTCATTTAATCATTCCCCTTAACAGCCTTCTTTCTATTGAGTCGGTCTCCCTGCGTTATCTTCTCAGCTCCGTCTTCATTTTTTCACCAATTTTCTTTGCCAATCTTGTTTTTGGATACCTCTTTAAGGACTCCAAAGAGTCTGCTGAGGCTTTTGGTTGGAATATTCTGGGTGCCATGTTTGGTGGAACCTGTGAAACAATTGTTTTACTGGTCGGCTACAACCAGCTCACGCTCTTGGTGGCGATATTCTACGCCCTATGCGCGTTTAATCTTTTTCGCGCAAAAGATGTGCCAACGGCCTCTTTGTCTTGATCTCAAGAATACAGCATACTATGCGCCTTAATCGTTTCGAAGAGGATTAAAACATGGACGCACTACGCATCAACGGTGGACAATTGCTCAGGGGCACGGTTCATATTTCCGGGGCCAAAAATGCCTGCCTACCGATACTTGCCGCCACCATCCTCACCCAAGATGACTGTCATATTCAAAATGTGCCTGACTTGGTTGATGTTAAAACAATGGTCAAACTCATTGAGTCCTTAGGGGCAAAAGCAAGACTCGAAAAAAAAGCAATTCATATTTCACATAAAGAGATGTCATCCCATGAAGCCCCCTATGAATTGGTCAGAACGATGCGTGCTTCAGCCTTGGTGCTTGGTCCCCTGCTTTCACGCTTTGGGCGGGCCAAGGTATCACTCCCTGGGGGCTGCGCGATTGGCAACAGGCCTTTGGACCAACACCTTAAAGGCCTGGAAAAACTGGGGGCCGAAATTGAAATCAATCATGGCTATATTGATGCCAGAGCCAAGAGACTCCAAGGCAATGACATTATTTTTGATTTCCCAACCGTGGGCGGTACTGAAAACCTACTTTTGGCCGCAGCACTGGCCAAGGGTGAATCTGTTTTAAGAAATTGTGCCTGCGAACCAGAGATTGAAGATCTTGCCGAATGCCTTATCAAGATGGGTGTCGAAATCGAAGGTGCGGGCTCTAAAACCATTCATGTACAAGGTAAATCTGACTTAAAAGGATTCAATCATCACGTGATTGCCGACCGTATTGAATTTGGAACCTTTCTCATTGCTGGCGCACTTATGGGTGATCCATTGAAAATCACGGGCGGCTTAAAAAAACATCAATTGCCACTTTTTGCAAAACTGCAAGAGGCGAATATTCAAATTGATGTCTCTGAAGATGAACAGACGATTGAAGTTCGCCAATGCAAAGAGATAAAACCTCTGGATCTTCAAACAGCGCCCTATCCCGGCTTCCCTACAGATATGCAAGCGCAAATGATGACACTCTTAGCGCTGGCCCACGGAACGAGTATGATCACAGAAACCATTTTTGAAAATCGTTTCATGCATACCCCT
>JASMKV010000095.1 GCA_030749035.1 Myxococcota bacterium
ATGTTCCGACAAGCAGCAATGCCACAGCACTGAATCGACGCGTACGCCACAAAGTAAGGGCGAAGAGTTGCCCCATAAGAGACCAAGCAATGACTTCAAGGATCTGAGCTTGAGCGGCCACACACGATTCAAACCAAAGACTGGCTTGCGCATAACCATGCGCCATATGACTCCAAGTGGCAACAAAAACAGCGAGCCATAAGGGTATAGTTACGGCAAAGATGACTGGACCAGACATTTTAGGCATCTTGTTTTGAATTTTATCGTTCACGTTTCATGTCGTTGCTGTTTTTATTCACCAATATGGGAAAGAAATTCTTTTTCATTAAAACTGTCCTCGGCAATCGCCTGACGCATTTCCCGCATAAGCTCTAAATAGAAATGTAAATTATGAATGGTCGCTAAGCGATAAAAGGTCAATTCGCGATTCACAAACAAATGACGTAAATAGGCGCGCGTGAAGGTTTGACAGGTATAGCAAGTGCATGCTGCATCAAGGGGAACCTCTTGGTCACGAAAATGGGCATTCTTAATATTGATCTTACCTGTGTGCGTAAAAAGCTGTCCATTTCTGGCATTCCTGGTGGGCATCACACAGTCAAACATATCCACTCCCGCGGCCACACCGCGAACAAGATCCGCCGGTGTACCCACCCCCATCAAATATCTGGGACGCTCTTGCGGCAAGAGTGGTGCCGTATGGCGTACAATACGCTCGATATCCTCAGGCTTTTCGCCAACCGAAACCCCACCAATCGCATAGCCGTCAAAGGGCAAACCACAAATGGCTTGGGCATGCTCATGGCGCAAATCTTCAAATATCCCCCCTTGTACAATCCCGAACCAAGCAGTTTCGGGGCGATTTCGAGCATCAATACACCGTTTTGCCCACGCCGTTGTACGCGCCATCGATTTTTGCACCACATCGCGCTCCGCGCCGCCACTTGGGCATTCATCCAAAACCATGGCGATATCTGAACCGAGATTTTCCTGAACCTGGACAAGACTTTCGGGAGTCAGATCATGGTAAGTGCCATCAATATGCGACTGAAACTTAACGCCCTCGTCGGTGACTTTGCGCAATCCTTCAAGACTAAACACCTGAAAGCCACCACTGTCGGTCAAAATGCTGCCATTATAGGCCATAAACTTCTGCAGACCACCATAACGCTTGACCTCCTCGGCCCCTGGCCGAAGCATCAAATGATAAGCATTGTTCAATATAATTTTTGCGCCCAGGTCTTCGAGGTCACGTGATGTGAGAGATTTTACGCAAGCCAGTGTCCCCACTGGCATAAAAACCGGCGTTTCAATAACGCTGTGCGCTGTGGTGAGCTTTCCTATTCTGGCCTCTGTTGAACTCGATCTGCCCAAAAGCTCAAAATTCATCGGCGCACTTGTGCTCTCATTATGCATTCAACCATCCCATAGAACTAAGCCATAAGCATTGCATCCCCGTAAGAGAAAAAACGGTATTCTTGTTTCTTGGCTTCCTCATAGGCATTTAAAACAGAATCTCTTCCGGCAAAAGCCGAAACCAGCAAGAGCAAGGTCGATTCTGGTAAGTGAAAATTTGTAATCATGGCGTCAACAACCCTAAACTCAAAGCCCGGATAAATAAAGAGTTCAGAATAACCTTCGACTTTTTGTGTTAACGCCCACGACTCAAGCGTACGAACTGTCGTTGTCCCCACCGCAACAACCTTTCCGCCCTGCTGCTGTGTTTGCCTAATCGCCTCTAATGTTTTTTCAGGTATTTTGTAATATTCAGCGTGCATTTGATGCGCGCGCACATCATCCTTGTTTTCTCTTCGAATCGGCAAAAAAGTCCCTGGCCCCACATGCAATGTAATCGATTCCATGGCGATCTGTTTTTCGGTCAACGCACGACACACATCCTTGCTAAAATGCAGTCCTGCTGTTGGCGCCGCGACCGCGCCTTCATCTTCCGCAAAAAGGGTTTGGTAAGAATTCTGATCCGATTCCTCTAAGCCTGATGGACGTTTGATATAGGGTGGCAGAGGTAAATCGCCATATTTTTTAAGAAGATTCATCAGTGGTTCTTGAGTACGCAGAACAACAAATTCGCCCTCGCGTGAAACAACCTCTAGAGCGTCACCTGCACACGTCGTAAGCAGCCCACCCTTTTTCATGGATTTTGCTGGACGCCCTAACGCACGCCACAACTGACTGGTCTTATAGTCGCCCTCAATAGGTTCAATAAAACACAACTCCGCCTCTTTTCCTGATGGGCGAAAAACGTTCAAACGCGCTGGGAAAACCTTGGTCTTATTATTAATAATAAGATCACCCGGATCAAGTATCTCCGAAATATGCATAAAGTGGCGGTGCTCAAAGTCCCCACTTCTTTTATCCAAGACAAGCAGCCTGCTCTGATCGCGAGGCTCTACCGGTTTTTGTGCAATAAGGTGCTCAGGCAAATCGTAGCGAAATTCTGAGAGCGGCAATGCGACCTCATCATGCAATTTTTGATTCACGACAATCTCGACCTTTTATAAAGCAAAACATGATGCCCCTGCTGGCAAGTGCCCTCAAGGCAGCTTTCACAACAAACTTTGTGGGAAATAGTGCGGATGTCTATCGAGAATCAAGTGACTTTATTTTCTCTTGCCGCTGCCCATGAAGCCACGCATATCGTCAAGCATATCTTCCATATCCTGCATTTGCTTGCGGCGAAGGTCGGCCAGGCTAAATGGACGTTTGGGAGTGACAATTTTAGGCTTCGCCTTCTTTAGGTCAAGAGGTCGACCTGCAACAATGCGCTCTTCGACCTTAGGCGCTGGCGCCGTCTTTCCTGACTTCGCGCCGCTCACACGCTTTTCTTTTCGTAAATCTTTAATGTTTAATTCTTCTGCGCGGGTCACAATCGGCTGGCCACTTTCCTGTGCTTCGCCTAAATGTGAGCCCACCTGATTAATCCAATTCATGGCAACCGACGATTGCAATGAGAAATTCACATCTGTAATGGCCACACCATCGGCAGCTTGTCTGGCGATAGAGGTGTTAATGCCGATAATCTTACCATCTTTATTCAAAAGTGGGCCTCCAGAGTTACCTCTGTTGATGGAAGCTTCTGTCTGAAAAACATTTTTATTTAAAACCCGACCATGATTCGCGATCAACGTCGAAACTGTTCCTGTGGTTAAAGTCCACAAACCACCTTGCTCAGGATGTCCAATCGCCGCACATTCATCACCAATTTCAACTTCGTTTGAGGAAGCAAATCCAACCGTCGGCAAATCGCTTGGCGCATTCTGAAGTTGAATAATCGCCAAATCCAGTTCCTCCGCTGAACTGTAGGCTAATATTTTAGCACGGTAACGATTCGTTAAATCTTTTGCGTTGTCTCCCGTCAGCTTTGCCGGCTTCAAAAAGACATAGAGGGTTTTAAATGGTGCGCCATCATGGTTGAGAACAACATGGGCATTCGTCAACACTTTTCCGTCCGGTGTGATAAGCGATCCCGTGCCTGCTCCACCAGAACTGCCCCCATCTGAACCTAAGATAAGCACAACCCCTGGACTGGCTTGTTTATAAACTTTTTTCGCTGAAAATCCGTTTGTCACGCTAAGCGATAACACGAACGATAAGAACAATGTCGGTCCCATCGACTCCCCCAAAAGATACCTGACCTAAAACAAAAAAGGCCCTCCCAAACCCTAATGGATTTCTGGAGGGCCCTTCGATTATGTGAAGGTCATACCAAGTAAGTCAATTACTGGCGTTTTGCTTCCTCATTTTCCAAATCCATATGCACGCGCTCGGCATTCTTCCGAACGTGCTCACGAACTTGTTCATTGAGTTCCTTCATCTTCTCCAAGCTATCCGTAAATTCTTCAAGATCTAAACGCGCAAGCGCGTAAACTGAACCATCAACGGGATGAAACCAATGGTCGACAATTTGCACACCAGAAAGTGTTGCTGCTGCAAACGTCTTTGTCGCTTGCTCAACATGTTGCTCTTCTGACGACGCACTAAAATCACCTGCGGTTGTAGATGCCATATAGTCCTTCATCAACTGTGCACTATAGACTTCGAATAATTTGGCAATCTCTGCCCTGGCACGGTTATCGGCTGTAGATACTGCAAGAGCATGATTCTTAATGCCATTGACCGATCCCACACCATGAAAAACCCGACCTCCATCATTATCAAAAGCACCCGTGCTTTTAATAACCCAATCAGGAAAATCGATGCCCTCAAGATGCTTTGGCACCTCGCCGGGCGCTCTTCCACAAGCAATTAATGTAAAAATGACCCCAAAAATAGCAAGTCCACGTAAGACCAAACGCATTTTTCACTCCTCAATAGAGACTAAAATTTTTAACGTACACGCTAAGTGCACATAATTAGAGCTGTCGTATCCCTCGACATCTTTGTCATGTCAAGCACCAAGAAATCGATGCCCTCATACCAACAAACGTCAGCCCATACGATAGACGTTCTGCAGATGGGCTTTCTTCAGAAAAAAACGCAGAAAAGCGTCTTGCGAAGATCATTTGTACTGGGAAATGAAAAATCTAACGATTAAGCGTAAGTTACTCGACGGTCACTTCTTTCGCCTCAGGCGCCGCAACACTGCTCTCAGTCCCACCGACCTCACGGTCAACAAGCTCGATAAGCGCCGTTGCCGCACGATCACCGCGGCGAAAACCTGTCTTTAAGATACGTGTATAGCCACCGGGTCGATCTGCACAGCGATCGGCTATCTCACCGAAAAGTTTTTGTAAAACTTCAGCGTCTGCAATCTGCCTTGCTGCCAATCTTCTGGCTGAAAGGTCCCCGCGTTTTGCAAGTGTAATAAGACGCTCTGCGAAAGGCCTTAATGCTTTCGCCTTGCCCGCAGTCGTTTGTATACGCCCATAGCGAAACAGACTGGTCGTCATGTTGCGTAATGTTGCTCGCCGATGCGTTCCGTT
>JASMKV010000096.1 GCA_030749035.1 Myxococcota bacterium
ATCGACGTAGCGACACCAAGGGGCATACCGGTAAAGCCCATGAAAGCATAAAGCAAACAAACGGCCAATCCAGTGGGCACGACTAAGAGCAAGGATAAAAGAAAAGAGCCATGCAAGAGAAACCCCATCAACCAAACTCCCAAAAGCGATAACACCAACGAGAGCACTTGGGTTTCAACAAGAACTGGGATCATGGCCTGACTTACCGCGACATCGCCCGCTAAACGTAGACGTATACCCTGTGGCGTAATGAAGTTTTTTTCATAGATGCGAATGGCCTGAATTAAATGACGTGTTTCGATGAAGTTGGCACTTTTTAAATATACTGTGAAAAGGGCACGATTATTGTCCCTGTTCATCACCTCATCACGCCGCTCCGGACCGAGAATACTATCCATCAAGCCCAAAGCTCTTGCTGGACTTTTGTACTTGCTATCTGCAACTGTGTACATCCCGGAGCGATGTCCGGTGCCTATAAAATTAGCTGCTGCAATATAGTCCCAGGTACTAGTTACCCCGCCCACATAGTCACGTAATTTTAAGAACTCCGCAAATTTTTTGATGCGCTCAATCTCCTGCGAAGCCAAAAGCCTATCTGCAGCCGGCTTGACCTTGAAATCGATTTTCTCTCCATCCGCATGCGCCTGTATTGCTGCCAGCATCGAGCCATCCCCTGGAGCTGTTTGAACTCGAATCGCATCTCCTTGGCGCTTTGCTGCAACGATTTCAAAACCCTTGCTCGAATTTGTGCCCAAATGCAGGATTGAATGGCGCAGCCACCGTGGCTCCTCTACCAGATCACTGGGCAGGAGAGCCGTATGTGCCTCTAACGACGTACGTTGAAGCATCCCATCAATGGTAACCGGCGCCGCGTCCCAACAGAGCCGTAACAGATGAATACCATTAAATTGGGCATTCACACTTTGGGTCCCCTGACGAAAATCACTCTGCTCAGAAAACCCGTCCAGCCAAGAATCTTGAATAAAAAGCTTGTTCAGTCCCAAAGGCGAAAGAAACACAAGCACCATAACAATAAGTAAAATCGGTCTACGATAACGTATCGTGCAATTGGCAAACCTATCGCCAATCTGGAATCGCGTATTATCTCCCCCGTCAACACGGACTCGAAAATGCTTTGGGTTAATGAGCATGAGGGCGGCCGGAATAACCGTAAGCGACCAGACCATACAAAAGAGCACCCCTACGGCCATAAAGAGACCAAACATCTGCACCGGCTGAATGGACGAAAAAGCAAAGGATAGAAAGCCAATAGAAGTCGTTATCGATGTTTTAATAACTGGTGGAGCCATCTCCCTGATTGTCGTAAGCAATGCAGCGCTTTGATTCTTTTCTCCAGTTGCCAACAATTGGCGATAACGACTAAAAATATGTATTTCATCGGCAATGCCAATAGCCGTAAGGATCACTGGTAAGATGCCGGTGGTTAAATAGATTGGCACCCCCAGCCATCCCATCAGTCCGAAAGTAAAAACGAGGACCGCCGCCACCTCCTGCATAGGTAAAAAGACCGCCCAAAAACTTCGTCCTGACACAAATAAAATAAGCATCATCAATGCAATTGCCAGTGGTAACATTGTCACCAGTCCATCCAAAACATGGCGGCCAAGAAGCGTTTCTGCAACGGATGCTCCCGTAACAATAATCTTGTCAGAAGTTTCACCCAAAGACGCAATGGTATTTTTAATATCCTTAACCAAGAGGGATCGATCAACACGGCTCGATGTGGATGCATCACTGGCCGCAACATCAACAAGAATCGCTGTGGCTGATTCATCAAAAGCCACCAGAGCACCGGTATAAATGGGCAATTCACCTAAACGCTTCTCTAACCAAGTTAAGCGCGCGGTCGTGCGCGGAAACGGTTCCAGATAGGGCAGAAAATTGTAGGTTCCCGGCTCGGTATGCGCGCCCTTCTCCGTCGCTAAACTAATGATGTCTCCGGATTGTATCCCATCAATTTGCGCAAACTTTTGACTTAAGAGACGAACCAAATCCAAGGTGTCTGTATTATAAATGCCATCCTCATGTTGGGTTTGCACCACCACCGCAATTTGATCATCCACCCCAAAGGCCTCACGTATGGCCGCATCGCTCAGCACTTCCGGAGCTCTCACTGGCACCAAAGCATTTCCATCGGTGCGTAGCGTTAAATTAAAAAGTCCGGGCAGCGCCACCAAGGGTAGAATGAGCGCAAATAAAATAGTACGGCGAGGATACTCTAGGACCAATGCGATTGCGGTCTGAATCTTGTCGATAGGACTTGCCATCATCTTTCTGGTCTTTCTTAGCATAGTCGAAGCTTGATAGCTAAACCCATTCAAAGAAAATCACTTTGAAAATAACTGCGCTGAAGAATTGCTTATGGTTTCTAGAAAGGTCGATCGACAATGCTATCTCTCTTAGGCATCGTCTATAAAAATGCCAAAAGCATCCCCTATGTTATCTGCGTTTTGGACCTTTATCTTTCTTGCCTCGCTGGCTCGAATCCTTTTCCCCGCCACCTTCATTCTTCTCCGCACTGTTTAAATATGAAGGGTTTCCTTTGTTACAGGGGCAATCATCCGCATCAAACCAAGAACATAACTTACGCCGCTGAGCTGTTTTTTGGCAGGCAATTTCATTTCTAAATTGGACACATGCCTTATGCCATTGTCGATCTTTGTCGCAACAACACGAGCCGTCCACAGCTTCCGAATCAACCTCAGGATCCGCACCTGCAACTTCATTCTCAGGTAGAGCATCTTCAAAGGCAATATCAGCCACGTCATCTGCCACAGCGCCAGAAGTATCGCCCACAGGCTCTTCGGCACCCTCTTGTCCATCAATTTCCAATTTACCTCCTGGAGAGGGAGGCACAAAGATATCGGTGATTTCAAATCCGTCACCCCCCGATTCCTCAGAATCGCCGTCTTCTAGTTCTTCTGGGGCTGGTTCGGCGTCCGTAAGCGTACTCGAACCATCGTAATCACAGGGACAATTACAATTTTTGCCCTCTCCACAAATCGTGCATGCGTTTGCATCATCGACCAGGCACAACTTATACCAACGAGACTTTTCCGTATCTGGGTCATGCTTTTCACATTGGGCTTGTTGGCTGGCGTCGGATTCACGTTCGCGAGGACAGGAGCTATACCAGCCACGGCCCGAATCAGAATCAGGATCTCGACACTTTGGATTCTCCTCACAAGCCTTTTCACCCAAAGACGCACATTCAAGGAACCTGTCGCTACAGCAGCCTTCATTCGTTTCCGCTTCTCCACAGCAACACCAAGTATCCTTAATCTCACCTAAGCAAGCCAAATCATCTGACGCACATGCAAGGTCGGAGTCCTCCTCAGCAACAACAGCGTCGTTGGCTTCACAATGTCTTT
>JASMKV010000097.1 GCA_030749035.1 Myxococcota bacterium
TTGTCGTAGTCCTGAAAAATATTATGGGCAGAATTCGCGAAGGAATGACTTTTAAAGTGAATGCCTTTTTCTTTAAGCAGCTTGAAGGTGGCTTCGTTATCGACGGTGAGATCTTGGCTGCCGTAGAGGATGGTCATCTGATGGTATTGGGCTTTTTCAATTTCGACCAGGTCCTGTAGCGCGTACTGCGCCAATAGGCTGTCGATCGGCAGCGTCAGATAGCTAAAGGCTTTACGGGCTTCATCAGGGTCGAGGGTGTCACTCGGCATCACACGGCCTGGGCGGACAGGTTTGGCGAAGACCGGAACGCTGAAAGTGAGAAAAGGGCCCAGAAGAGGTGTGTTGAAAATCTTTTTGTACTTGGTGTCTGACGGACTGGGGAAAAAATTTGGACCGATAAGGACAAGATGATGTGCAGGTCTTTGCATGGCGACAAGTGCGGCCAAAGTACCGCCAGTTGATTGACCGACGATGCTTATTTTTTCGGCCAGGGAATCCAGCAGATCATAGGCTTCGATTGCATCCCGAAGCCAGTCGGAAGGTTTGACTTCGCGCATCAGATGAAAATCATCAAGTCCAAAGCCGGTCAGTCGCGGCACAAAAAACATGATTCCCGCTTTTTGTAGGGCCACGGCGACCCGTTTGTATTCGCTGGTTGCACCAGAATAGCCATGATAGAGCACAACAGCATGCTTGTAGGGCTTTTCCTGGGGTTGAAATATCTTAGGGCGAGTTTGTGCAAAGGTTCCCAGAGCAGCGTCATGGTCAAATTGCTCCAAATGCGTGTGCATTTTGGCCGTGTTGGCCTCTCTGACGAAATGTCTGGCCACCATGCCTACAAGAATGAGCAGGATGCTGATAAGGATTAGAGTGTGTGAGGTCTTTGTGGGTTTCATCATCTTCGAGCTTGAATTCGTTGCCTTACCTTTTGTAGCTTTCGGCCCACGATATCGCAAGATGTTCAATCAGCAAAACAGGAAAGAGATTGGGAATCAGGTACATGGCCAGCTTTGAGTCCAGACACAGACACAGTTTTTGCAGTCAAAAGGCTGGACAGAGCCCTATGTGCCTATTAGCCTTTAAGACATGAAGGTTAGAGCAGGGCATTGGCAAACAAAAGCGGCGATTTTTGCCGCGTTAATTTGTTCGACTTCTCTTCTCGTTGCTTGCGAACAAGGCGATGCCGATTGCGACGAAGGTCAGGCATGCGCAGATTCGCAAAAGGATAAAGAGATTGTCTGTGATGAGACCGCCTACTGGCACGAGGCTTCTTTAAGCAGCCCCTATCCAGGAATGGATTGTGATTCAGGGCCGATAAAAAGAGTGCGATTGCGCTTTCTCGTGCCACAGGATGAGGCAGGCAATGCCATTGCCAGTACTGAGACCTTGGCAGAGGCTCTTGTGGTTTTGCAGGAGCGATACTCGGTGCATGGTATCGATTTTGATCTGGCTGAGCCGGTTGCGATACCTGAGGTCTATACTTCTGACAATTACCTGACGCTTTTTAGCGATTATGCACAAGCCAAGGATGTTAATGTCATACTCTTTCCCCAGCCACCGACCGAAGAAGCTGGCGATGGACCATGGAAGTCCACCGCCCATTACCCCTGGAGTTCCGGGACCATGGTGAAGGTCAGTGTGCGTAATGTGACAGCTAAAACATTGGCCCATGAAATGGGTCACTATTTGGGGCTTTTCCACACTTATGAAAATGCAACCTGGACGCATTCGGGGGCGCCGGATTGGGACGACTCTTCTTTAGATTTTGAAGGGCTCGATGGTAGTCAGGGTGATTTTGTAGCTTCGACTGCTTTTGATTGTCTCGAATGTGAGGATGCCTTTGGTGATCCTGCACCCTTTTCTTGTGATCCATTCGATTTGGTTTACGGTAAACTGATTGAACATTTTTACGATGAATGCATGGATGAAATAGCGGAGGGAGAGCTGGGGCCCTATGCGCCGCCGACCCTCAATCTCATGAGCTATTATTCACAAACTCGTGACGTCTTAAACAAAGAGCAGGGGGCCAGGATGCGTTACTATCTGATGCACCGTCTGAGCAATTCGATTGGTGACTTTGCCTTAGAAGAAGTCCTCTAAAAGTTAATCTTAGAGCCAGCGACGGACCTTTGTTTGATAGGCGCTGAACTCTTCACCAAAGCGCTCTTCCAAGGCGCGCTCTTCAGGGATGATTTGCAGTCGGGTGATGGCAAACATGAAGCCAGCAATGCCTAAGAGGCTAAGTGGTGCGCTAAGATAGAGGCTCCAGCCAAAGAGACCTAAGCTTAAACCCAAATACATAGGATCACGGGAAAAGGCATAGAGCCCACTTTGCACCAGGGTCGAGGAGTTTTGTGGCTTGAGTGGATTGACGGTTGTCGAAGCTTTTTTAAAATCCCAGCCACCGGCAAGGATGATGCACAAACCCAACCCAGCAAAGGCAACGCTGAGCAGAAGCTGGGTGTATCGAGGATAGTCCACAAGCGGCGTGATAAAGGATATTCCCCACATGACCAATGCAAAGAGCGCGGTCAGAAGAGGAGGGGGGATTTTGAGTTCGAGGGCGCGCATGGTGCGTGTGAGTCTATAAAACTCTTTGACAAAAGTATAGGCAGGTGGCTGCTCGAGGATAAGCCAAATCCGTTTGGTACCGCCGCTTAAGGCAATACGAGACCCTGGCCAACGGGTAGATTGTGGATGGCGCAATGGTCGTCGCCTTCGGGATTGGTGAAATCAAAATCCTCAAAGGCGATGCATTTCAATTCGAGTTCCGCCTCCTCGAGATATTTCATCATCGGGTGAAAATTTTCGTTGGCTTTGAGCAAATCGTAGATGCCCTCGGTGGAATAGACCTGCTCAGTGGGTGTGCCCGAAAGGTCTTGTTCGGTTTTGATGTTGTTCAGCGTTAAGATTTGCGTCAGAGAAAGCCAGTCGGTTTTTTCGAGTGTGGCGATGTCACACATTAAGGCATCACGGATCGGCATCATCGCCGCGGCGATTTGCGCATATTCACGGTCGTTGTGGTCGTCAATTTCACCAGGGCTTTCCGCAAGCGTCCAGCCCTCCTGCAGCGGTTTGCCTTGTGCGACTTGCGTCGTACCGCTTGTGTCCAAGACGACGTTAAAGCCGAATGTGACAATTGCTGCATCGATGCGATGCCCACACGAATGGTCCGGGGTTTGGGTTTCTATCTCTTCATCGGTGTCGCTCGGATCCGAGTTACAGCCGACCAAAAGAAGAGCGGTAAAAAGAATTTTCCAGACAGACATCGGGCCTCTTCATTGACTCTCTTGTGTGTATATTTGAGGACTCGGTACAATCGTTGCCCCCAGCAAAAGAAAAACCATGGAAAATCCGTGGTCTTTAGAATGGCTCCCCAGCACGGACTCGAACCGCGGACAAGATGGTTAACAGCCATCTGCTCTACCAACTGAGCTACTGGGGAATACCAGTCATTGTGTGGCCTATTTGGCAACACGGAGATCATTTAAGAAAGGATAGGCCTGTGGTCAAGCCCTTAGTGTTTTTTTTCAGGTTTTTTGGGGGGTTGGTGTCTTTTTGGGTAGGGTCCAGGGATGCTTGGGCCATTTCTTCGCCTCGAAGAGGGTGGGCACGCTGACAAGCCGCTTGAGAATTTTGAGGTAATCACGCCTGGGCACCAGCAGGGCGCCTAAATTGTAGGTATGCTCGTTGACCACCTGCGCATCAATCAGGCGAATGTCGATGGCATAAAGATGTTCGACCAACGCATGAAAGGCGATTTTTGAAGCGTTGGAAACGGTGTGAAACATGGACTCGCCGGAAAAGACCTGGCCCATTTGCACGCCGTAGAGGCCGCCGACAAGCCTCTCTTCTTGCCAGACCTCAATGCTGTGGGCATAGCCGAGTTCATGCAGGGCGGTGTAGTTGTCGATGAAGCCCTGGGTGATCCAGCGTTCATCCTGACCGTGAGTTTGGGCGCAAGCTTCGATGACTTGGCGAAAGCTTTGGTCGCAGGTTACCGTAAAGCCGCTGCGGCGACGGATTTTATCCAGATTTCGCGGCAATTTAATGTGGTCGCGGACAAAGACCGCCCGTGGATCCGGACTATACCAGCGGACCGGATCTTCAGACCAGGGAAAGATGCCTTGGCGAAGGGCGAGCAAGATTAAATCAGGGGAGAGATTTTGCGTGATGGTCACCAAGCCTGTCGGATCGGCACTTTCTGGATCAGGAAAGACATATGGGCGTTGTTTAACCATGCTTCTTTCTATTGTAGCCTGAGTTGGCGAATTTCTCTACAAGGTCGTTGACAGGACGCCCGATCCCAACGATAGGAAAGGTACGTATTAATCAGGGTTTAACGAAGTGGCATTGGCAAACGTCGAAAAATATATGCAAGAGGCCCTAGACGAGGCACAAAAAGCCCAGGGCCGCACCACGCCAAATCCGATGGTCGGCTGCCTTATCGTCAAAGGTCAGCGCTTCATAAGCAAAGGGTTTCATGCTCGCGCCGGTGGCCCACACGCAGAAGTGGTGGCGCTGCGCCGGGCCGGTGAGAAGGCCTTTGGCGCCGATATGTATGTGACTCTGGAGCCCTGTTCGCATCATGGGCGAACCGGTCCCTGCACGGAGGCCATCATTGCAGCCGGCATCAAACGGGTGATTGTTGGCGTCAAAGATCCCAATCCCATCGTCAATGGCCGCGGCATTCGTCGTTTGCGTGCTGCTGGAATTAAGGTTGAAGTGGGCATCCTCAAAAGCAGGTGCACGATCCTGAACGAAGCCTACAATTATTTTATTCGCGAGCGACGCCCTTATGTCCTGGCCAAGGTGGCGCAAAGTCTCGATGGTAAAGTTGCGACAAAAGTGGGTGAGTCAAAATGGATCACGTCAAAAGAGGCCAGGCGTTATGGACACGGCTTACGTAATGTGGCCGATGCGATGTTGGTAGGGGTTGGCACAATTCTGGCGGATAACCCTCAGCTGACTTGCCGGTTGCGCGGTGGCCGGGATCCGATTCGCGTGATTCTCGATTCTCGTGCGCGCACACCTGTGAATGCGAATGTGGTGCAAATGGCAAAGCGTTCCAAGGCACCAACATGGGTGGTCGTGGGTCCTAAGGCATCATCCAAAAAGCGCTCAGCTTTGGAGCGGGCTGGTGTTGAAACGTTTTCGACCAAACTTTGTGCCGGTAAAATCGACCTTGAGGATCTGCTTTTGCATTTGGGTGAGCGGGAGCTGCTCTCGATTCTTATTGAAGGTGGCCCCACGGTTTTAGGGTCGTTTTTTGAGGCCAAAGTGGTCAACAAAGTCTATGCTTTCGTGGCGCCGATGCTCATTGGCGGCGTTGAGGCCTTAAGTTCCATTGGCGGGACTGGACCAGCGCATCTGTTGAATGCGGCACGCTTGGTCCAAGTTGAAGTCGACACGATTGGTCGCGACTTTCTGGTCACCGGTTATCCACGCTGGCTGGGTGAATAAGCCAATATTGCTTATCTTTTTCTAAAAGTGCGGTTTTTTTTGCACACAGGCTATTTCACGCTAACCTCGCGTTGAATCCATCGCCCGAGTGCGCTGGATTTGTAACGGTAGGAGGATATTTTGCTTTCGGCTCTTGAGGCAATCAAGATCTTGAATAAGGACCGAAGAACATCGGCTAGAAGTCCGGCGTTTATGATGGTCCGTGCCCGGGATTTTTCTGTACCCATGTGGTGTGATGACATTGGTTTGGGCGGGATGAAATGCCGGAGCACCCAAGTGAGGTGGCCTGGTTCTTATGTGGATTTAAATTTCCGCTTACCAGGTAACCCCAAACCCTTCCATATAGGCGGACAAATCACATCCATCCAAAATACGGATGACGATGAAGAAATCAGTCTTGGACTGCGTTTTTGTATGATGCCGAGCCAATGGGAGTTAGACATATATCGTTTCTTAGATGCACGGCGTGAGCTTTGGGGGGCATCACAGGACGACACTCCAGAATTAAAGGGCATCAAGCGCTATTTAAATCGTCTTAAACCCTTTGAAGGCCTTTTGCTCGAAGCCCAAGCGGCGATGCGGGCCAAAGGCATTCGGCGTTTTGGTTTCCACACACCACAAGGCTCCCAAGTTTCTTCGACACAGATGTTGCGGGTCTAGACGGTCAGAGCTTTGTGCACAAAAACCTTAAGCACTTGCGACTTTGCCTAAAGTGCGGTCGGCACCTAAGGCTTCAATGATCTCTTCAGCCATTTCATAACGACCCAGGGGCGGCATAATATAGGTCCCGGCAACCCTGTCGCGATAGCTCATGAGTGCTTCGGTGGCGATGGCCACCCCTTCTTTGCGGGCCGCATCACCTTTACCCGCTTTGCGCATGCGTTCGCGGATGTCATCGGGAATATTCATGCCTGGAATATGATTATGGATGAATTCTGCATTGCGGTAGGAAGCCAAGGGTAAGATGCCAATGAACACCGGTACATGAAGGTGGGCGGTGCGTTCTAAAAAGCGGTCAAAGTGCGTTTGGTCGTAGACCGGTTGGGTCATGATGAGATTCGCGCCCGCATCGACCTTTTGTTCGAGCCGAAAAAGTTCCCGTTCAAAATCCAGGGCTGCCGGTTCAGCACCGGTGGCGATGACAAAGGATGTTTGTTCGCCTAAAAATTTACCTGCGGGGTCGAGGCCCCGATTAAAGCCCTTACACATTTCGATGAGACCAATCGAGTCTAAATCGTAGACGGCGGTGGCGTCAGGGTAGTCGCCGACTTTAGGTGGATCACCGGTAATCAAAATAACATTACGAAGACCTAAGACATGCGCCCCTAAGATACTGGCCTGCAGGCCGAGCAAATTGCGGTCACGGCAACATACGTGTAAGAGAACTTCGTTTTGCAATTCGTTTTTAAGTTTTAGAGCAAAGGACAAGTTGCTCATGCGCGCGGTGGCCCTGGGGCCATCGGCAATGTTGATAACATCGGCACCAGCTTTTAAAAGACTTTTGGCGGCTTTGCTTTGCTTGTCGGTGGAGAGCCCGGATGCAGGATTGACCTCCACGCTGATGGCAAACTGCTGACCTAAGAGGGAACCAAAGTGCGAACGTTTTTCGATGGGGATTTCCGGGAGGCGTTCGGTAAA
>JASMKV010000098.1 GCA_030749035.1 Myxococcota bacterium
AGGCGAGTGGCCGATAACCGTGCGAGCCGTTTACGGAGACTTGCTGCGGGTGCACGAAGTGATAGCCGGAGCTTAGTCGAGTAGGCGAGTGGCCGAAATCCGAAAACCGAAATCCGAAATCCGATAGCCGATGACCGATGACCGACATCCGAAATCCGATAGCCGAAATCCGATAAGCGATGACCGATAGCCAGCGGTTTTCAACATATTTTCGACTACTTGCAATACGTTTTACACCCTCCCCTTTTTTGTCAGAGGCTTGGGGTAGTATCCTTGGTATGACCTGGCCCCTATCTTTTAGTCAAACTTTTATATTTACCATTCTCCTTTTCTGCGGCTTGATCCCCGGCTTTCTTTATCTGCTGGCGCTGGTAATTTTGCAAAGTGTGACCGAAGAAAACAACGCGAGAGCGCTGCAAGAAGCAGAGACCGACGACGATTTAGAAGAAGTGTTTTTAGAAGAGGATGAGTACGCTTTCGAAATGGATGAGAAAGAAGAAGATTTCCTTACTCTGCTTATCCAACTCAAGCCACAAGAACGACACGCCATCTACGAGCAACTCGAAGATATGGCGAGAAAGTTTCAACACTGCGAAGAAGAAGAAGAGCCGGAGTTGGATAATGTGGTTTGGTTGAGGCGGGGGTAGAGTTGTTTATTTTGGGGAGATTTTATTCACGCACAAGCTTTACCAACAAGCATAAGAATATTCGTAAAACTCATCTACCGTGCCATCCGCTCCGCCCTCCGTATCAGAACCATCATAACTTTCGGTCAATCGATTCCCTATTTGGTCCCAGGTTGCGCTATAGACAAAATCATCAACACCATCCAAACCTTCGCCCCCATAGCCACCATCCTTGGCATACGATGTCAGATTCGATTTAGAATCGTAGGCCATCACGATGCGCACATCAATCGTTCCGTCGGCTCCACCCGCCTCCGCTGTTCCATCCGCAGAAATTGTGAGATTATTCCCCTGCGCATCATAAGTGTAAGTCACCAAATAATCGACAACATCATCCGGCCCTGCCCCCCCCACAATGCCATCAACGCTAAACTCTAAAACTCTTTGCCCTGCTGAATCATAAACCCATTTCACGACCTGATCGTACGTCCCATCTGCCCCGCCTTCTTCAGCGCTGCCATCGACATGCATTATAAGCGTCGTATTTTCGACACTATAGTCATATTCGTAATCAACCGTGCCATCCGCAACACTTTGCTCTAAAACTCCATCTTGCTCATAATGGATCAGAAAACCGGAATCATATCCCCAAAGGGCTGAAATATCTACGCTGCCATCAGCCCCCCCATCAATGGACGTGCCATCTTCAGTATAAGTTAATTGCTGAGAATCTTCATTAAAAGTGGCCGTATAAATATAATCCAGACTCCCATTAGGGGAACCTGAGCCAGAGATTCCATCTTGCTCAACCTTTAATAAATTTGAATCCACATCATAAGTTCCCACACTCATAACATCCATCACGCCATCCCATCCCCCTTGCTCTATCGTGCCATCGGTTTTCTCAGTAATCACATTTCCCGCCGAATCATATGTCAAAACCATTTCAAAATCCGTATGACTATCCGATGGGTCACTGGCGCCAAGGCCATCTTGCAGCAGCCGGGTCATGTATCCACTCGATTCATACTCATAGATAAATTCGAAATCAAACACACCATCAGCGCCTCCTGTTTCAGGAGATCCATCTGTTTTTTCCAATACTTTTAAGCCGGAGGCGTTATAGGTTTTAATCCATTCATAATCGTCATTCCCATCAAGGTTAACATCCATTGTCGTTTTCATATGCAACCCATCCTCCCAGGTATTCTCAATATAGAGACCGCTCTGGTTCGTTTGCGCAACAGTTAATTCCGCAGAGCATGCCGATGGATAGGGGATCTCGGGATAAACACAATTGGTATAACAAGCCCAGACAATATCTTCATTGCTTGCAGAAACCGGCGGGGGCGCACTATTTCGCTCCCCCCAGTCACACTCTTCGCCCAGTTCTTCGTTCTTCATGCCATCGCCGCAATAACCTGTAGAAATAACCTTATTTCTACATTCAGAAGTGCAGACCGTGCAGGTGGTCTCCCCTTCAGCACATTCCTGCGTCGGCTCAAGACCCTGATCGCATTCTTCCCCAGCATCAGCATCCACCTCGCTATCCCCACAAAACGCGCCTGTGACTTCCAATAGACGGCAGCTGCCCCCACAAACTGAACAGCTTAATTCCCCGTACGCGCAATTTTCGACCTCAACATTACCATCATCGCATGTTTCTCCCAATTCGATATTAAGAACTCCATCACCACATTTTGTGAGATCGGGAGCACCAGAAAGATCACTTTCAAACAAGACACACGCGCTTAAAGTGTAGAGACTCAACATCAATAAACTGTAAAGAACAACTCTATGCTTTGGCATGTCCTTTTCCCCTTATGCTTCTACCGTAAAAACCAACAATCGCCAGCGCAGTATTGCCCCGTACATCTTGGCGAGAGCATTGTTATACTGCTGCCATGTTCCAACGCGCTAATGCACTGACTAGCCTCGCTTTCAAAACAGTACTTCTTATTGCTACCATCAGACCACTCAGACCAAACAGCATCCACCAAACAGTTACAGCACTTACTGATATCATCGCTGGTGTAGCCTGTGCCGCTGTTCCCAGAACCGCTGGAATTTGAATCCGAATTCGAATCTGCAGCATATAGATTGTTAAATTCTTCGCAGGTCATACTGCTTGTCGTATTGGCATAAGCATCACAACGCTGCACAAGTGCATTGTTGCTCAGCTGTTCTGCGGCCGCAGCCTGGTCCATTATATTCTTCGCATCACTTTTACATTCTTCAAGTTCTGCGGTCTCAAGAAAACTCACGCACAAAGAAAACTTGGAGCAAAAAACATCTGCATAAGTATTACAAGGTTCGTTCTGACAAGAAACAAAGCCCAAAAGAGAAAGAGACAACAGAACACGCCACACCATATCAAGAGCATAGCGGATAAATTTCGGCCTCGCAAGACATGGAGATTTCATCTACCTCCTAACGTTCTTATCTCAAACTCATAGATGGCCGGGCAAATTTGCTTTTGCTGAACTGGAGCCTTAAATGTATTTTCGGGGCCGCCAAGATACTCCTTCGCCAGAACTGCAAGCTTGTCCAAGCTACTCATATATTTACGCACTCCCCCCTTCTGAAAGCGGCTTCGACACCAGCGCACAAAAGTCCTTCTCGCTCAATATGCGAATGGACTGTCCCTTTTCGATCAATGCCTCTGCTTTTCGATGCTTTGAACTTTTCTTA
>JASMKV010000099.1 GCA_030749035.1 Myxococcota bacterium
AAACCCCTTAAAGCCGCTAGCTTTTACGTGGCCTGGTAATGCCATAGGTCTCCAGACGACGTATTAGCGTCCGCCGCGAAACCCCCAACATCTTCGCCGCCATCGATTGGTTACCCCCTGCCTGTGAAAGTGCTTCCAGGATCTTTTTGAGTTCGGCCTTTTCATCTTCTGCCGGGGACGGTTTGACCGAAGCCACTTCCGTATTCAATGCTTCGATTTCCTGGGTCTCGGTATCAAAATCTTCGTCCGCCATTTTTTCAGGAAAGGGTATCGTAATGCCGCGACGACCCGGTTGCATGCGGCTCTGCATTTTCTCTAAGGGCAGATGCTCTAACTCGATGACGCCCGTCTCACATAAAAGTACCGCGCGCTCCATACAATTACGCACTTCGCGAATATTACCTGGCCATGAATATTTAGAAAAGAGATCCATCGCCGCATCGCTAATACGTGGCGGCGAACTTAAATTCATGCTTTTCGCCCCTTGCTCAACAAAGAGTTGGGCCAGTGCTTCTATTTCAAGGGGACGCTCGCGCAAGGGTGGAATATTTAAAGTCATACCGTTGAGGCGAAAAAATAAATCCTGCCGGAAATTACCCACTTCGATTTCTTCCTCAAGATCCCGATTCGTCGCCGCCACAAAACGCACATCAATGGGTTTTGTTTTTAAACCACCAACCCGCATAACTTCACCACTTTCAATCACCCGCAAGAGTTTCGCCTGGGTGGTCAGCGGCATTTCTCCCAATTCATCCAGGAAAACAGTGCCCCCATCGGCGGATTCGAGTAAACCCTCTTTGGCTTGCGCCGCACCGGTAAAGGCGCCTTTTTCATGGCCAAAGAGTTCACTCTCGAGCAAAGTTTCACTTAAAGCGGCACAATTGATTTGCAAGAAGTGGTTGTCACGACGCGGTGAAACCCGATGAATGGCCGCCGCAAGGATTTCCTTGCCCGTGCCTGTTTCGCCTAAGAGCAACACGGAAATTTTCCCAGGCGCCACCCGCTCAACCATATGGTAAAGACGCTGCATGGCCTCATCTTTGACAATAATATCGGGTATCGCATCAAAATCAGGTGCGTCATGCTCACGCACCTGGTCACACGCATAGGCCAAGAGGGATTCAGGGCTTCGTCCATGCTCTCCGTAAAGCGCCACCCCACATTGTGGCCCCAATCGGTGGTCAGACAAGACCTCGACAAGATGGTCACACAGACGTTGCGCTTGATCGCTGGTAAAATCGGGTGCCAAAATCTCAAATTCACCTGGCGCATAGAGGGCCAAAGTATCCATCGCGCGTATATGTCGCAGCAAGAGTGCGCTGCTTAAGTCTTCCGGGCTGTCTTTTTTGACATGCACCCGAATCACCGCAAAAGCGCTTTTGTTGGTTTGTGCCCGGGCACATTCTTCTTCCAAACGCATCTCAAAATAGGCATGGGTCGCCAGTCGGCGCAAACGTTGTGCACCACCAACTTCCTGGACCACCGCCATGATTTTACCAAAATCAATGGGTTCATCGAGGGCAAAAGGTACCGGGGTTTTACTTTCCAATGGCTCAGAGCGTAAATACGTCCCATTCAAGCTATCTAAGTCGACAATTTTTAAAGGGTTGCCTATTTTGATCATGGCATGCACCCGCGACAAAGAAGCATCATCGATACAAATGTCGTTGTCGTTGGTCCGGCCAATGGTCACCTGACCTGCTTGGGGTAAATCGAAGTATTTTAAGCCGTCTTCGGTTGAAACCACCAAGCGTAAATCGCGCTCCTGGGCAATAATATCGCCGAATACACCCTTGACCTTTTTGGCCGCTGTGATCTCGGCTTCGCTCAAAGCTTCTGTCGTTGGCAACTCTTTGGACATATTTATTAAACCCACCCCTTAAGGATCTTTCATAGCGCCTCGGGGTGTCTGGTGCAAATAAATCTCCAAACTCAAAACCGAACCCCGGCACAGGTCTAACGCCCTAATTCAAAAGTGGTTTTTTCTTTATCCTAAGCACCTAAGCCCATATATTGGCATTTGTAAGTTGGGCCTTAGTTGCGATAGAACAAAAGTCAGGAAAACCATGTCGAGCACACACTTTTACATCATCATCGCTATGGCGCTCTGCTCAACGCTGGCCGCCGCGCAAAAAGCGCCACCAAACCCACAAGCTGGTGTCGAAGAGCTTATGGAGGCGGCCAAAGAGCTTTATCTGGGCATGTATTTTGAAGAAGCCTTAAGCTTTACCACCGCGGTAATTTCGCACAAAGATGCCACAACACAAGATATCCTCGACGCCACCATGCTGGAGGGTTCAGTTCTGGTGGTCATGGGCAATACACTTGCCGCCGAGAAGAGCTTCATGAAGATTCTCTCCCTTCGCATCGACTACCAGCTGCCCAAAAACACCTCGCTTAAAATCGTGCAGGTCTTTCGCAAAGCGCAGTTTGATTTCCAGAACGTCCAGAAGCGCGAAAAAGACAAAGCGCTGGCTGAAAAAACCCGCGATATTGCAATCTTCGATGAGAGCCCTCCGCAAGGTCAAGGTGGGCGTGATTATGTTTTTAAACTTAAGCTTAAAGATAAAAAACAATGGATTAAAACAATTCAGGTCAACTATCGTAAAGCCAACAATCAAGCCTATTCAAGTTTGATTCTCACCCACACCACGCCACAAGATTGGGGCGGCATACTGCCTGCGGCTTTAACAGAAAGTCCCTCGGGCTTTAACTTAGAATACTATATGACGTCGTCCGACGCTCAAGGACAGGCCCTCGCCAAGCTCTATGATACTCAAAGTCCAAGAAGCATCACTTTCACACCAGGGAGCGTGGCGGGCCATCGCTCCATCCTCGAACGCCCGTGGTTCTGGGGTGTGAGTGCTGCGGTCGTCGTGACTGGCGTCAGCACTTTTCTTCTTCTCAACCAACAAAATAAGTGTACCGGCACCTGTTTAGATTTTCCTGAGTAAGCGCATGCCTAAAAAAGAAGAAAATATTGTGATGGGAAAATACCGGGTCTCGCAGCGCTTGGCGGCTGGGGGCATGGGTGAGATTTTCCTGGCGGACCAAACCGGACCCCACAACCTCAAGCGCAAAGTGATTCTTAAAACCATGCTGCCTGAAATGATGGAAAGCGCCGGCATGGTGAC
>JASMKV010000100.1 GCA_030749035.1 Myxococcota bacterium
TGCTTGGCACAGTGTCTGCATGCATCATATTCAGGTACCTCCTGAAGCTTCCGCACTTTCCAGAACAAGGCTATCTGGAGTTCAACGCGGGGGATGCCATGACCGTTCAAACAACAACCCAAAAGATGTTCATCAAGGTGATTGCTTTTTTCGGCCTTGTCTTTCTTGTCGCCTGTGGCATGGGCATTGAACAGACTTCGTGGAGTCTTGATGATGGCAACAACGATTCGTTTGCGAAATCTGTCAAAGATGGCCGTGCGCGCGGAAAAGGCGATGGGGGGGACGAAAAACGCTCAAGGTCTGAAGCAGAGGAATGTTCAGAAATCGAATTCTTGAATTGCTCCTTGAACTTGAATGGAGGCACGGATTGTCGAAGATGTGATTTGGATGCAAACGCAAAGATCAATGTTCTGGATTTAATTTTATCTTATTATGCGGGGACTTTTGAAGACGTTGATGGGCAGGATCCGCAAAACCGCTCTGCTCCCCAGCGTGCTGAAAACGCTGTGGAAGTCGAAATCCTGAATATAAATACGGCTGCGGGCACCCTTGATGTGTATATGAAAAACAGTCAAGGCTGCTCTCATTGTTCGAATGCGCAATATTCTAACGAGGCAGATTGCGTGGATTCCGATCTTGGCTACTGTGATCCCTATTCCACTTATGATAATTTCCAAGTTTGGTGTGAAGAATTTGATGGTATTTTCACACCGGAAACCAATTCGTGGACCTTTGACAATGGAATGGATGAAGAGACATGTCTTGCTAATAATGGAAAATACGCTTCAGGGCATGTGGCAGGTTTTCAGGTCAAATTGCATGGCGTTGATATCAGCAGTGCTACGGTTCCTTCAGAATTTATTGTCACGACATCTTCAATTGAGATTATGGGCTATACGTTGGTTGGCGCTTTTATTCCCGTCGGTGAGGGTGTGTTAACGACCGTATCGTTCTCTGATTATGAAAAGGAAATTTGTTTTGGAGAGACCACGATTGCCGATTCGACAGGCCAGGCTCTCGAGACAACCACCGGTCAATGTGCTGTGCTGGGTTGTACTGCTCCCGGTGCCTGCAACTATGATGAGGATGCAGGTGTTGATGATGGCTCCTGCTTTTTTTGCGATGATGATGCAACTTGTGGCACAAGCGGTGAAAATCCGGTTTGTACATGTGATGCCGGTTTTGATGGTGATGGACAAAGTTGTGTTGATATCAATGAATGTGTTGCAGATCCCTGTTCAGCTGGACAGCACTGCCACAATGCACCTGGGACCTATGAATGTCACAATTCACACGGGTCCGGAGGCGGCAGTGCCTTTGACCCTCTGGGTATGCTGTTGACGATTGGTCTCGCCCTCAGCGCTTTGTGTAGACGCAGGTCCATGCAATAGACAGGAGGCGAACGTTGCGTTTAAGTCTATGCGCTCTGCGTGCAACCGGTTCAGGCTTTAGAACCGGTCTTTGCGGCATGCAGAGTAAAACTCAGGAATCGGCCTTTCGTCCCGATTTGTAGGGCTTGAGATAGATGGGTCTTTTCCCAACGCACATCAGATTGCCCCACCAGGACGACCAAACTCATTTTTTTTTATCTCTGTTTACAGTGACTTATGTGGCACAGATGTTGGCACAAAGTCTGCAAAATCCGTGACAACACGTGAAAACTTTTAATCTTGGTGGGTTTTGTAGAGATGAGAACAAAAAGAGAACATAGATCTTCTGGATATGTCTTAGGGCATTTGCGCATAATCCTAAGTTTGGTTTGGCTTATCGGTTGTGGGGCGGTGAACGATGCATATACATTCGAATCAGATGATATGCGCAGCAACGAAGAGCAGTACGCAGATTTGATGCTTTCGGCTAAGGCGCCGAGAGCGGTTCGCGGTGACAATACGGCAGCTTCTATACATGATTATGATTGCAACGGGGTTCTTAATGGCAATGCGATCGAACAAACCTGGTATTTTGATGGCGATGGTTTGTATGTTGACGCATATGCCAATGGCGATGGTTTCGGTGATCCCAACGAGCCGAAGCAGGTTTGTCTTGCACCTGAATCTCCAAACCTTTGCGTGACGGATGAAGAGACTGGACGTATGAAAGGCGGGATCTCTGGTTGGTATGTGTGCAACAACAAAGATACGGAGCCGGCGTGTGTGAATGTGGATGGTGATAAGAGCGGCGCTATTGAAAGGGACGAATGGATTATGGATGATTGTGGGATTTGTGGCGGTCAGGGCTGCATGCGTAATTGTGCGGGCGAGTCGGTGAGTAAAGACCTTGATGAGGATTGTCAGGATTGCGTTAGGCAAGTTAAAAAGAATTATGCGGGCAATTTTTATGCGCCGCAGCTCTCCTTAGAGTCGGTTTTAAACGCCTGCAATACAGTATGTGCCGGTTTACCCTATGTGGATGAGTGTGGGGTGTGTAATGACGTTCCGACAGACGATGGCATGTGTCTACAGTCTTTGCGCTGATTAGGTGCTTGGTGCATCTGTCCAGCTTCCGCCAGCGTCTTCACATAAAATCTCTGAAAGTTGGGCTGAGCTGTCCGATCTGACATAATAGTAAATGATGGCTTCATCACTGCTGCCTTGTTTGAACACACATTGTCCTTCTTTGCTGCCCGCCGGGCAGGTATCGACAATGTCACCGTCTGGACAGTGTTCAAGCAGGTGTTGTCCTCGGTAGTTAGAGCCGGTGTAATCTGTGCAAATAAATTCCGTCGCATATTCATCACACACCGTGCCGATGGGATCGCCGTGCGCACCACCTCCACATGCCGTCAAAACAAAGGCAAAGGTGAGTGTGCTGTATGGGATTTGCCTGCGCATGCGCATCTTCTTAACAATTTGCATGCAATTTGCAAAGAGGATTAGGGGGCACGCGCTTGCCTTAAAGGCAGCAAGAAGAGCACAAAGAGGGCGGAGAGAAGGGTGCCAAAGGCAAAAAGCATGGTGTAGCCCAAAGCATCAGCAAGTACGCCCGAAAGCCACGTGCTTGGTGATTTTCCCAGAACTTCGAGCGCCGCTAAAAGTGTAAAATGCGTTGCACCAATGCGTTTGTCCACCTTGCTCATCATGAAGGCGAACATGGCTGTGGTTAGGGCTCCGCCAAAAAAATGCTCAGCACAGGTCACAAGAATAATATGCGTGGCAGATGGTTCAACCAAGGTGAGCAGACATTCGCCTGCCAAGGGGATGATACGCAGTGTTGCGGTGATAAAGAGTGCAGATAAAATAGGTAAGCGACTTGCGAGAAGTCCGCCACTTAAAGAGCCCAAAATAGAAAAAACCATACCGTAGGAGCCGACCCAAAGTCCGATTTGACCCGCCCCAAAACCGGCATCGACAAGAAAGGGGGTAAACATCCGATCGATCATGGATTCACCCATCTTATAAGTGGCAATCGCCAGGAAGATCCAACCCAGCTTGGGGATTTGTAGACTTTGCTTGAGGGCGGCAAAAATCGCCTTGAAGCTTTCGCCAGCCCGCTCAACGTGTTCCTGACTGACGGGTTCCCGATAGAGAAAAACAATGATCCAAACAACACTGATAAGGATGGCCATGCAAAGGAAAAGACCCTGCCAGCCGATAGAATCACTGAGCCAAACCAGCAGGCCGCCACCGGTGAGCATTCCGAGTTTATAACCGACAACTTGCGCTGCATTACCTGGCCCCAATTCATCCTCACGAAGCAAATCCACCGCCAGACCATCGACCGCAATATCCTGGGTGGCGGCAAAGAGGTTCATGCAAAAGACCAAAAAAAGCAGAGAAGTCAGATCGGTGCTTGGGTCCAAGGTTGAGGCCAGAGCACAGGTCAGTGCGAGACAAAACTGCATGGGCAGGATCCACGATTTTCTCCGGCCCAATGTGTTTGTATGATAACGATCGACAAGAGGTGCCCAAAGGGCTTTGAGTAACCAGGGCAGCGCCAGGGCACCGGCAAAGCCGATGGCGCTTAAGGAAACACCGTGCGTGCGTAAATAGATGGGTAAGGCAGAGGCCTGAAAACCAAAAGGCAGTCCTTGAACAAAATACAAGGCGAGGAGCAAACAAAGTTTGGGCATACTGGCCATGCCTCGAAACTTAGTGCGACTTTGTCCCCCAAGCTAGTTTTTTGTGATGCCCATGCGTTGACGTAAAGCTTGTGCCGCAAAGGCATGCTCGGCGCGATTCAAACGCGCAGAAAAGTTGCCAGATTGAACACTTTCTAGGGCAAAACGGTTAAAATCATTGATTTTACGAGAGGGGCGAAGATCCTGCGATGCAGAGCCATAGGCCATCTTTCCTAAAACCCCCATGCTTAAAGCGCTTAGCCAAAATGCTGAACTTGCCATCTGTATTCTCCTTAGGTGATGTTTTTGCTTGATGGTCAGGGTTATAGGACAGGGGTCTGACACTTTTTTAAAGAGAGGTTTTTTTTTGGGGATTCAGTAAGAAAAACCATAATTATTAGAGGTTTAAGCTTGCGTCGTGGGCGTTGAGCTTCTACCCTTAAAGGCGATGAAGGTTATTTTTTCCATGCTTTTGGGTATGCTTCGAGGCTTGTTGTTGCTTTGCCTTTTGACCTCCTGTCTGGCGCTGCCAGACCAGAGCGAGGATGTCGACCCGACCGAACAAGAGCAGCGCAATGGCGATGACGATGACGACGACAACGACAATACTGGCGACGATGACGACGACAACGGCGACGATGATGACGACTCGACGGATGATCCTGCGGCACCGGTGGTGGTGATTGAATCGCCCGACGACGGCGGGGCTTATGCGAAGAGTCAGACCTTCGTGTTTCAAGGCAGTGTGAGTGATGAAAAAGATGCGCCCGAGAGCCTCGCGCTCGAGTGGCGATCGACAGTTTTTGGTCAACTCAATACCCAACCGGCCAACAGCGCAGGGACGGCTGGTTTTGTTTTGAGTTCTCTCATGGCAGGCGCCCATACCTTGACCTTGAGTGCGACCGATAGTGATGGCCTTGTGGGCACCGATTCTATTGCTTTCGATGTCTATGATCCCAACGATTTGGTTGCGGATTTTTCTTTAGAAGATGTCAATCCGACATCTGCGACCTATGAAGATTTTATTTCACCGCGCGACTCTCTGGGAGGAATATCCGCATGGTATTTTGGTAACGCGACGTGAGGCTATTGCCGTGCCCAGTTTGGGCACCTCGATACGATTCAAAATGAAATTGATGATGAGTATCCGGATTCGGGAATTCAAATTATCGGCATTAATGGAGCAGGTCATGAATCAGCCAATGCCACTGTTTGTGACGGCCGGGATTTACCCTGGTTGCAGGATACGGAGGCGGCTGATGTTTGGACGCTTTGGGATGTTGATTATCGGGATGTGATTATCTTAAATGAATTGAATAAGTATTATTCAACATACAATCTAACGACAAACGATTTGGATGAGGCTGAGCATCGCGCGACGCTCAAAGCAACGTTGCTTACAGCAGCAGGGCTTTAATTTAGGCAGATTGATTTTGGTATTCTTCTAAGAAGTCTTGCCAGCGTTTTTTGCGCTCCTCTTTGTCGGGAAGCTCAAACGCTGTCGGCTGCATGCTCAGTGCGGCGGATTCGTCGACATCATCAATTTGGTTGTCGGGTAAGAAGCGCTGCGCATAGTCTTTGTACACGCCTGAGGTGATGAAGAGGTCAAAGAGTTGCGGGTCAAGGTGATTGTCTTTTTTCATAAAGCCCATAATCTTAATCGCTTCAGAAAGTGTTTTGCCTTTCTTATAGGGGCGATCTGCGGCGGTTAATGCTTCAAAGACATCGGCGATGGCCATGATGCGTGCGGGAATGGACAT
>JASMKV010000101.1 GCA_030749035.1 Myxococcota bacterium
ATTGTTCGGTTTTGGTTGAGAGTTCTTGATTGCTGTTGATCAAGGTTGCAATTTGTTGAAGCGATTGTGTTGTCTCTGGATGATTTTGGACAAAGTTCTCCAGGGCGTTTTGATCATTTACCTGATCGTTTTGCGCCGAGAGTGCGCCTTTATTGTTAATGCTTAAGCCCATGTTTGTGTCGCCTTATACCCTAGTCCATATTATGTGGCGAGGTCGAATTGAACAAGATGTAAACAGATTTTGCCAATATTGGGCACTTGAAGACACTTTGGGCATGGTTGGGGCTTTTCTTTAAACTCGTTTAATTTCTGTATGTTACATTCTCTTTGCGCGCTAAACATGGTCGCATGTCGCGCGTATTGGGCATGATGGTACGTCTTGCCCGGCTTTATTATCGCAGCAAAGCTCTTGAAGGTTGCCTCAAAAGGAGAAGGCAGCCTTTGACGTAAAACGCTTTGATTCCAACGGGTTATGGCTCTTGTTCGGTTTCAAATTCCAAACTGGGCAGCAGATTACCCATTTCGTTAGGTTCATCACCGCGTGCTTCTGTATCGCCAAGACCAAGCTGCCCATCGCTGTTGTGTCCCCAACATTTAATTTGACCGCTGCTGAGCAGGGCACAGGTATGGGCATCTCCTGGACTCATGTGTTGCACCGTGACGCCTGCGCCGAGCAAAATTTCTGGGAGTCCTGGGCCCATATCGGTATTGGCATCTCCGATAAGTTCATCGCTTGGAAAGCCGAGTCGTCCGTAGGTGTGGTTGCCCCAGCAGAGTGCTTTGTCCTCATGCGTTAAGGCGCAAGTGTGTTGTTTGCCCAGGGCGATGGATTTAACGGTTGCGCCGTTTAAGTCGACGGCACCAAGGGTGCTGTCCATTTCATCGGCTTCATCCCCTCGAGCATTGTCATCCCCGAGCCCGAGTTGTCCAAAATTGTTTTCTCCCCAACATTTTAGGGACTGATCGTCGAGCCAGGCACAATTAAATCGTGAACCGCTGGCAATCTTTAATGCTTTGCTTGAGTTTGCCTCGCTCAACATAACGGGGCTTAGTGCGGCGCCAAGTTCTGAGACCTCGTCTTCACAGTTGCGCGTACTTGAGCTTTCGCCCAGACACCCATCACCGATGATTTCTTCATCACCTCGGCCAAGCTGTCCCATGCTGTTGTGCCCCCAGCAGCGGATTGTTCCATCCGAAAACAACGCGCAGCTATGGGCGTATCCGCTACTGATATCGATGACCGGGGTTTCTGTTGCGAAATCTACGGCAACAATATTGTCCCCCATTTCAGCGGCGCCTTCGTCACAAACGCGATTGATTTCATCTCCAGAGCAGCCATCACCGATATTTTCGATGTCACCACGCCCCAATTGCCCGTAAAGATTAGAGCCCCAACATTTGACCGTGCCTTCTGTGGTAAGCGCACAAACATGGGTGTCGCCAGCAGAAATCTTGTCGATGAGCGTCTCCGAGCCTAAGTTGATCGTGGGTAAATTCTCACCCATTTCATCCTGGACGGTATCACAATCGCGTTCGCTGGTGCTGCTGCCGGCACAGCCATCGCCCAGGATTTCTGTGGTGCTCTGACCCAATTGTCCCGAATAGTTTTTGCCCCAGCATTTGACCTGCTGATCCTTGAGCAAGACACATGAAAAATATCTCCCTAAGGCCATTTGCGTGACTTCTTGTTCGGTGCCGATGTTGACGATACCTAAATTGTCACCCATATGCTCTGCTTGTGTGCCTCGGTCATCCGTATCGTTATAACCGAGCTGCCCATAGTTGTTACCGCCCCAGCACTTGATTTGGCCTTCGCTAAGGAGCGCGCAGGAATGGTTTGTTCCGCTTGCAATCGCAAAGGCCGGGCTGATGCTGCTTTGCTGACATGTCGCGTTGCAGACAATGCAGCTTGACTCATCGTCGCCACAGGCTTCGGTAAGGGTATTGGCATCGTCGCAGGCTTCGACGTTTGTATTTTGGATACCATCGCCACAGACATTCTGCAGGCAATTGTTTAAGCAATGATCGGTGTTTTCGGTGTTACCATCGTCACACTCCTCATTGTTGATGTCGAGCACGCCATCACCACACCCTGGCAGGGCGCACGCGTTGGAGCAGGTATCGGTATCGTCTGTATTGCCATCGTCACATTGCTCGAGTCCTTCGCCTAAGAGTGCGCAGGTGAGTTCTTCGGTGCAAATGATGCCATCGCCACAGGTGGCTTTGGCGCAGGTATTTAAGCAGCCATCATTTTGTTCCGCATTGGCATCGTCACATTCTTCGGTGAGCTCTCGGATGCCATTGCCACAGGTTGCTTGGGTACAATTAAGGCTGCAGGTTGAGCCAATCTGATTGCTGTTGCCGGTGCCGCTGTCGCATTCCTCCCCGGAGTCGATAATCCCATCGCCACAAAAGGATTTGATGCAGGTTTCTCGGCAGGCATCAGGCTCGGTGTTGCTGTTGAGACTGCCATCGTCACAGGTTTCAGCCTCTTCAACAATGCTGTTACCGCATTCGCTGGGGGTCTCTTCTGCTTTTTCTTTCTCTTTGCAGCTTGGTCCGGTCATGAGGAGCGCCAGAAATACAAAGAAAGACAGGCGAGAAGGGTATGGGGTGCCGCATTGCCACATGGTTCTTTGAGGTTAGGCACAATTGGGCACAAGTGCAAGAGCAAAGGCATCGGGTCGTAGGGTTGCGGTGCACTCGTTGGCGATGTGTAGAGTGTTATTCGTTGCGCAAGAGGCCCAAATCGATTTCAAAATAGTTGGCATCTTGTGGCAAAAACACTTTATTATCGTCCAGAGCAAGTCCCTGAGTCAGATTGGAGATATCCATGCTGTTTGGGAAGTCGAACGACTTCCATCGAAACCAGCAATCATCTTTGAAATGTAAAATATCATCAAAGTCGAGAACAAGAACTTCCTGATTCGGTAAAGCAAGAATGAAACGCGGGTAAAACAATTCCACATCTTCTTGCTGCCATTGGTTACCATCAAAATAGAAAATATGGTTGTTGCTGCCTAGAGCCCAGAATGAATCGGGCGTCGCGCCGGTGATTTTGCTCAAGGAAATTTCTTCAGGCGGCATCGGTAAAAGTTGCGTGTCTGTGCCGTTGGTTCCAGTGCAAAGTTGGGTCTCGTTATTTCCGATGTCGCAGGAGCCGACGAAGCCATATTCGCTTAAGGCTTTGAGGCCCCATATGGTCGGTTGCTCGACTGTCTGTTGCACCATTTCCAGCTGCAGCGAGGTGGTTGTGGTGTAAATACCACCCACCGGGTTATTGTGCCGGGAGCGCACCAAAATTCGTGCCTCACCGCTGGGGGTTTTAAATACCCCGGTGATACCACCGGTGCTTTCATAAGCCTGATGGGTCACCTGCCCATCTTCAAGCACGGCGAGCCAGCCCGAATAGTTAGGGTCGGCACCATAAATATAGGCCGTATCGCCAATCATGGTGATGTCCTGGGTACGGGCTTCGTAATCACCGTATTCGCCTAAATCTGTCAGGTTGCCATTCTTATCCCGTTGAAAAATATGACCGAGGGCGTTGACGACGGTGATGGTGCCCAACGAGTCGACGCTCATGCCGGCCCAATAGGCGTTGTAGGGGATGGCGTCTTCGATTTGGGTGTAGGGGAGTTGCGGGGGAGGCGTTGTGGCCACACGTACACAGATGTCCATG
>JASMKV010000102.1 GCA_030749035.1 Myxococcota bacterium
CCAAGCACACCATCACCACAAATGCTTTGACTGTTTTGATTTTGTAAACAGCTCGATGGCGTCTCCATCATCTCGATCAAAGAGCCGAGCGCCAGGGCAGCATCGCCATCAGGTGAAATGACCTCACCACCACCGTGGGCAATCTGCGCGGTAGGCTTTAAGAGCAGCAACGATTCTCCATCGGTCTGCATCAAAGCCATCGCCTGCACGACACTGTAATTGTGTGTGTCAGCACTCGCATCATCGCTTAAATCAAAAACAAGACTTGTATTTTCTGCCAAAGCACCGCTTTGGTGACAACCCGAACACTGGGTCTGCATAAAATCTTGCCAAATATTTTCCTGAAAATAATTTTCGACACAAGTTGTGGCCGGATCTTGAAGCACGAAAATATCCAATGCTTGAGGTGAATCCACAAAAAGCCATTTTGCGATTTCAGGAAATGACGTGGCCGGCGGAGAAACATGTTGCGGTGCAAGAGGCTCCGCAGGCTTGAGCACATCAACGGCTTCAAACCAACAGCCCTGTACTATGACGAGCAGAAAAGAAACGCAGAACGTCCTTAAAAAGACAAACGATTCAGATAAGTTGACATATTTTATTGGAAGATGAACTTCCTTTTGGCGGTGCATTGCACTCACTCCGCGGGGGCTGCGGACATTAAAGGGGCTGCAATACTCTATAAATATATCGGTTTATGGCGTGCCAAGTTGCCTTGAAAAGGCCTGTGCGGGCAAAAACCTCCTTTTTTTAAGATCTTAACCTGCATAGGCATCGGCCGCAGCCACTAAAGCTGAACGAATACCGGGCTCTTGGGCATTATGCCCGGCCGAACACACGATTTGTAAATCTGCTTCAGGCCAGGCTTGCGCCAATTCAAAGGCACTTTCAGCTGGACACACCACATCATATCGCCCTTGCACAATCGTGCCCGGAATATGACGAATCGCTTCAACATGTTCAATGATCCAGTTCTCACTCGGAAAAAAACCGCCATGCACAAAATAATGGCATTCAATCCGGGCAAAGGCCGCCGCAAATCGGGCATCGCTAAAGTGCTCGATAAAATTGCTGTCGGGAACCAACTTCGATGTGCTGCCTTCCCAAATACTCCAGGCCCGCGCCGCTTCAAGACGCACCGTTTCGTCCTCTGATGTCAAACGTCGATGATAAGCTGAAATCAGATCGGCACGTTCCACAAGAGGGATCGGTTTTAAAAACTCTTGCCAAACATCGGGGAAAAGTCTGGAACAACCTTCCTGGTAAAACCAAAGTAACTCTTTTCGGCGCAGCATAAAAATACCACGCAAAAGCAATTCACTGACCTGTGCAGGATGTTTAATCGCATAGGATAGCGCCAACGTGCTGCCCCAAGATCCACCAAAAACTTGCCATCTTTCAATATTCAAATGGGCGCGAATCTTTTCCATATCGGCGACAAGATCCCAGGTGGTGTTGTCTTCTAAAGAAGCATGGGGGGTCGAACGACCACAGCCTCTTTGGTCAAAAAGTACAATCCGGTATTGTTCAGGATCAAAAAATCGGCGGTCATCGGATTTAGCGCCACCACCGGGACCACCATGGACAAATACAACCGGCTTACCTTGTGGGTTACCGCACTCTTCGACATAAATTTGATGCAGAGGTGAAACCTCAAGCTTGTGTTGATTGTACGGCTCTATCTCTGGATACAGTTCAGGCATGGCTACTCCTTAGCCCTTCTTTGCCTTAAAGTGCTTTAATTGTCACCCCTTAGAAGGCCTTAAAGAGAGCCTGGCGCAGAGACATTGACATGCTCAGGAGGCTGGAGCATGAATATTGAAGAGATGAGCGAAGCGGCACAACAAGAGCGTATTGAGCAACTTGAGCGGGTACAAAAGATTGGTGTTGCCCTTTCGGCTGAGCGTGATCGCTCCAGGCTTCTTGAAATGATTTTGCTCGAAGCCAAAAACCTCTGCCACGCCGATGGCGGTACACTTTACCTTAGAACCGATAATGACCACTTGAAATTCGCCATCATGCGCACAGACTCCTTACATATTGCCCTTGGTGGAACCACCGGCAAAGAGATCACCATCCCGCCCTTGGCCATGATGGACCCTGAATCCGGTGAACCGAACCATCATAATGTGGCCACCCATACCGCTCTTCTCAAAAAGATGGTGCATATCCCGGATGCCTACAATGCCACCGGATTTGACTTTAGTGGTGCGAAGAATTTTGACGAGCAAAACAATTATCGCTCAACGTCATTCCTGAATGTCCCCTTGGTCAATTCCAAAGATCGAGTGATTGGCGTGCTGCAACTTCTTAATGCGCGCAACCCCAACACCAACGAGCTCTGTCCCTTTCCCGAAGAACACCAACGCATTGTCGCGGCCTTAAGTTCGCAAGCGGCCGTTGCGCTTGATAATCAGATGCTCCTGGATGAGCAAAAGGAACTGCTTGAGAGCTTTATCAAAATGATTGCCTCGGCCATTGATGCCAAATCTCCATATACGGGCAAGCACTGCGAGCGCGTGCCCATCCTCACTGAAATGATTGCCAAAGTTGCTTGTGAAGTATCGTCTGGCCCCTTCAAAGATTTCGACCTCTCTGAAGAGAAGTGGTACGAACTTCATATCGCTGCATGGCTGCACGACTGTGGAAAAGTGGTGACGCCAGTCCACGTGATGGATAAGGCGACCAAGCTCGAATCTATCCATGACCGCATCGAATTGGTCGAAACCCGATTTGCCATTGCCTGCCAGGAAGTCGAAACCAACTATTGGAAAGATATTGCCCAAAACACCGATACACCTGAGGTGCTCAAAGGCAAACGAGATACGACACTCAAGGAACTCGAAGACGACCTGGCATTTTTAAAAACAGCCAATACGGGAGGAGAATTCATTCGCGACGAAGACCGCGAACGCATCCAGGGCATTGGCCGAAAAGTCTGCATGCAAAACGGCAAGGAGACCCCGCTCTTAAGCGAAAACGAAGTCTACAACCTCATCATCGCTCGTGGTACCTTAACCAACGAGGAGCGCCTGATCATCAACGGGCATATGGTTGAAACCATCAAAATGCTGCAAGCCCTGCCCTTTCCACGAAATTTAAGGCGTGTCCCTGAATACGCCGGCGGTCACCACGAAAAAATGGATGGCCGTGGCTATCCTAAAGGTATTTTTGCCGGCGATATGTCCATCCCGTCCCGCATCATGGCTATCGCCGATGTTTTTGAAGCGCTGACCGCAGCTGACCGCCCCTATAAAAAGGGTAAAACGCTGTCTGAGGCCATCAAAATTATGGGTTTTATGAAAAAAGATAACCATCTAGATCCCCAACTCTTTGACCTTTTTATTCAATCTGGCGTCTATAAGGATTACGCGAATAAATTTTTGCCTGAAAGTCAGATCGATGAAATCGATGCGGAGGCAGCCCTGGCCGTGCAGCCTAAGGAGTATGAGCTTCCAAACAAAGATGAACGCGACAAACGCTGGGCCGATTTTTTACCAGAATATTTAGAGACCTCATCTTAGTTACTTTGCGCCGCAGCAATGAGCATATTTTTCAAGGCAATCCGATTTGAACCGTCAGCTTCGCTCTCTAAAGGATTATGGTCCCCGTGTACGCTAAAGGTCGAATAATATTTGTTATTCTTATCCAAAATAATAATATCGCGCCAGTTTGCGTTCCAAAGACTCCAAACATCTGCATCCGCGTTATCCTGCAACCAAGGCAGGGTTACCGCCGCGTTTTCTGAAACGACATCATTGGCTGAATCGTGGCCCTCTTGATTTATTCCCAAAAGAGATATCGACAGTTCAGGATGCTCCGTAT
>JASMKV010000103.1 GCA_030749035.1 Myxococcota bacterium
TCACATCATTGGTCTGACACTCTTTGTCATTGGTTATCAACTCCAAAAAATCAAGTTCCATGACCTGCTCACAACCGCCAAATCCTTGGCCTCATTATATATATGTGTGCTTGTGAGCCTCGGCCTTTCTGGCGCACAACTCATCCCCTCTATTGAATTCTTTTTTCACAGCCACCGCAACACAGAGAGCTTCTTCTCTCTTTCACAATCATTCTCTTTAACTGGCCTTGCATCTCTGACTTTACCCACGTACAGCCAGCATATTTTTTGGAATCAGTATTTTTTTCCTGGGACATTACTTTTTACCCTCACTTTTCTGAGTCCTCATGTATTAAGAAACCACATCACCAGGGCATTGCTCTTTGTCGCGCTTGGTTCGATCATCCTGGCTTTAGGGCCGCACTCGCCACTCTTTGAAACCTGGAATGCATTGCTGCCTGGCTATAAGCTTTTTCGTGGCCCGGTGCGCATCGCTCTTTGGATAGTACCTGTTTTAGTACTTTTGGGCACACGCACCCTCAGCTGTCTATTCACAGGCATTTATACAAGAAACACCAAACAACTTATTCTTGCCTTAATCTTGACCATGATCCCTTTTACGATCGCCCCTTTGGTGTTTAAAGAGAATTATCCCTGGAAGTTCGAACTGATGACCCAAGGCATAAGCTTGCTGCTTCTTGTTCTTCTTATTTCGGGATTATTAAACCGCAAAGTCAGCCAACACATTATTATCTGCATGTCGTTGGTGCTCCTTGCTAAGCAATTTTCCTTGACCGTTGATGCCAAAGACTATTTCTCTGTACCACCACACAGCAAATGGGAAGAAGAAATGCGCAGCAAAATAGAAGCTCTCGCCTCTGACCAGCCACAGCCAAAACGCATTGCTGCACCGGAAACCAGAATAAGAGCAAATACCGCAACCCTGTACAAAATTTCCAATTTAAATTGTTTTGCAGGCATGCACCTGGACAGGACCTGGAAGGGCTTGCATCTTGGAGTAGAGCAGGAGCCAACTCGAGCACGCATAAATCAACCAGCAAACAATCTCTTTTCAAGGGAAATATTTCCTGAAATTTTTGCCGTCGATGCTGTCTTCACGCCTGAGCGCGGTTGGCACGTAAAACAGGACCGCCCTGACTTCGTCCACATTAGCCATCGCCACCTCACTCCTGAAAGTCCTGAAGCGCTTATTAAATATCTGCGCAGTGAACACCCACAAATCCAAATCCCCCTCACCGAAAGCAAACTGCCAATACCAACATTGCCAGCAGAGGCTATACCTCTTGGTAAAGCAATGATCACCGATTACCAGACCAATCGAGTTGTGGTTCGTGCATCAAGCTCTCACAGCGCCATCCTGTTTCTTAGCGATGCCTGGTATCCTGGCTGGACTGTACGGAGAGATGGGCAAAAGTCAAAGGCTATACCTGTGAATCTGTGGATGCGCGGCGCTCTGATTCCACCAGGAGAGCACACTCTTGTCTTTGAGTTTATTCCTATTTCTTTCTATCTTGGTCTTGGCCTTAGCCTCCTGACGTTAATATTCTCTTTGTTTTGGCAAAAATCTTGGCCTATGTTAAAAGATCCAGAGAAATGCAAGCCATGAGCACTCAACCCAAAATAGGCATTCTGATCGTCACCTACAATGCCGCAAGTACCCTCGTGGAAGTTTTCAATCGTATCCCTGAAAAAGTCTGGGGTGAAGTCTCCGAAGTCATTGTCATGGATGATGCAAGCCATGATGCGACATTTGAAGTCGCACACGGTTATAAAGAAACCCGGGCTGTTGAAAAACTAAAAATCATTAAAAACACTGAAAACCTGGGCTATGGTGGCAATCAAAAAGCCGGTTATCGCTACTGCCTCGAGAATGGTTTTGATTGTGTGGTGCTCCTGCATGGCGATGGACAATATAAGCCTGAGCTCCTCAGCGACATGTATCAACCTATTGTTGAAGGACGCGCCGATGCTGTTTTTGGCACACGTATGCAAGATGCCTACGGTGGGCCTTTAAAAGGTGGCATGCCCTTTTACAAATATATTGGTAATCGTATTCTCTCCTCCCTCCAAAACTATTTCTTAAGCATGAACTTAAGTGAGTTTCACAGTGGTTATCGCGCCTATTCGCTCAAGGCCTTAAAAGAAATTGTCATGGACAACATGACCAACGATTTCCATTTCGACACTGAAATCATCATTAAAATGAACCATCAAGGCTTCATCATCAAAGAAACCCCCATTCCCACGTACTACGGCGATGAGATCTGTCATGTCGATGGACTAAAATACGCCAAAAATGTTCTGCGCTCGGTTTTGCGTTATAATCGCAGCGTCTCAGGAACCAGTAAAAGCAGTGAATATGAGGAATATTACCAGCATTACCCCAGCCGCACAGAACGCTTTTCAAGTCACTGGTGGTTAGATAAATTTATTGGGTCAGGCAATCTTGTTTTGGACATTGGCTGCAGCACCGGCGAATTTGCGACACAACTCAAAAAACAGAGCAACACCGTCGTCGGTATGGATATTCTTCCTGCAAAAGAGATAGGGCCCGATATCGACAAATATATTCAAATGGATTTAAATCAGGTGCCTGATGATCTTCCAGCAATCCTTGATGGTCAAACTTTTGATAAAGTCATTATGGCAGATATCCTTGAACACCTGATTAAGCCCGAAACAATACTGCAACAAAGCCGGCAACTCTTGGCTCCCAAAGGGCGGCTTATTGTATCCCTCCCCAATATTGCCAACATCACCGTGCGATTAAATCTTCTTCTTGGACGATTTACATACTCTGACCGTGGCATCCTGGACTCAACACATCTGCATTTTTATACTTTGGGGACAGCCAAGAAACTTTTTCAAGAAAATGGGTTTCAAGTTATTCTACATCGCGCATCCAATATGCCTGTAGAGCGTGCCTTGGGTATCCGCAGAAGGCCTCGTCTTTTCTCCTGGCTTCTGGCGTTTGCGACACGATGCTTTCCCCGCCTACTTGGGTTCCAGCATGTTTTTATTTTAGAACAAAAAGAAGGATAATCGGCTTAGGCTGAAGGACATCTCAACATCGCGCATTTCATTTTATTGTTTTTAGGTGAGATGCTGGCTGGATGAAACGCGTTCTGGTGCAACGACAGGGGTCACAAAAAGATCTAAATCAAATTTATCCCAACGCAAACCCAAACCTCCTGCAATAATTTCCCCTCTAGACAATTCGTCCTCGGTCATGCCTGCAAGTTCAACAACATCCTCGACAGCAAAAGTATAGGACTGGCCTTCTTTGTCGGTCACATTTAAACGGTTTTCTTTGACTGAGAAATCGCTAATTTTAATCCATTTATCTCTTCGCATTGATGCCCTTTAAGATTAACGGTTTCTTCTCTGCCACCAAAGCCCCTAAAGACCGAAGCTCCTCTCGGCTTAAACCGGAAGCATCAAGAATCATCAAAGGCTCCAAAAGCATTCTTGCACAAATGCGCTCATCCTCCGCAGATGCTATCTGCACCACAGGTCGCTTATCTGTTTCATTGTCAAAAACAAAAAAACGGTATCCCGAATCATGTGTTATCGTCGCCATGTCTTAATTCAGCTGAACCAATGTGATTTGAATTTCTCTTTCGACACCATCTCTGGACACTTTGATCGGCACACGCTCGCCCACTTTGTAGTTCTCCAAGATATGCCCAAACTGGTCTGCGCTCACCACTTTTTGACCACCAATGCCGATAATCACATCGCCAAAACGCACTTCCCCATTTCTGTTGAGGCTTAGACCTTTAAGACCTTTACGTTTGGCCGATGTATTTTGAAAAACCTTTGCGATGATCACACCTTTGATTCCATAACGCATCGCCACAGCATCACTGACCACCTCAACACCAAGACCCGGCCTGATCACTTTTCCATATTTGATCAATTGGGGTACGACCCGTTTTACGGTATTCATGGGCACCGCGAAACCAATTCCAGCACTGACACCACTTGGACTTATGATTGCCGTATTCACTCCGATAACTTGCCCCATTGAATCCAAGAGAGGTCCCCCTGAATTGCCCGGATTGATGGCCGCATCCATCTGAATGACATTCTTGATGGTACGCTCGTTACGCGCCTTAATCTCACGGCCCAAGGCACTTACGACACCTGTGGTGAGCGTATTGTCTAAACCAAAAGGGTTTCCAATAGACAAAATCTTTTGTCCGACACGTATCTTACCTGAATCTCCTTGCACGACTGGAGCCAAATTTAGCCCTTGAGGCTCGATCTTGAGCACAGCCAGATCTTTACTCTCTTCAAAGCCCACAAGTTTTGCATCAAAAGACTTCTGATTATGCAACGTCACTTTGAACGAAGAGCTGCCCTGGATCACATGGAAATTTGTTACGACATGGCCTTTTTTATCCCATATAAAGCCACTGCCTGTGCCTTGCGGGACTTCAAACACATCCATCGAAAATATGCGGCGGCGAACAGCCAGGCTTTCAATATAAACAACTGAAGTCGATGTCCGCTCAAAGACCTCAATCGTATTACATTCATCAGGAAGAAGCTTACATTCGCTCGCTTGCGCGATGTTCGCTGTCAATACGACAAAAAAAAGTGTGACCAGATAACAACGCATAGTGCCCAACATCGTAATTTTCCAATTTACATCAATTTTTATTCTGCATATAAAGGCGATTCCTCCACTTGAAGGAGCACCCATATATGCGCTACAGCCAATTTATATTATAGAGGCCAAAGAACAAGTACTATTTACAAGGGAAAAATCGTTGAGCAAAATAAAAAATTCAATTGGTGTGGTTATTCCAACCTACAACAGGGCCCACACGATCACACGCGCTTTGGATTCAGCGATGACCCAAACCAGAGTCCCAAAAGAGATTGTTGTTGTTGACGATGGGTCCACCGATCATACCAAAGAGATTATTTCAACCTACCCGCAAATACGCTTACTCTCGCAAGAAAACAAAGGCGTCAGCGCTGCGCGCAACAACGGCATCAGGAGCTTAGACACCGAATGGATTGCCCTCCTCGACTCCGATGATGCCTGGAGCCCGGAAAAACTCGATGCACAAATTCAGACACTCAAAAAGAATCACAAGTGGCGTATTTGCCATACCAATGAAATTTGGGTGCGCCGCGGACGACGTGTCAATCAGATGAATAAACATGCGAAATATGGCGGCAAGATCTTTGAGCAATGCTTGCCCCTTTGCTGCATCTCTCCTTCGAGTGTCCTACTTCACCACACTGTGTTTACAGACTATGGCTACTTTGATGAAGACCTTCCGGCATGCGAGGATTATGACTTTTGGCTTAGACTCACCCAAAAGGAAGAAGTGTGCTTTGTGAACAGAGCCCTTACAGTTAAATATGGTGGTCATGCCGATCAATTATCCCGACAGTTTTGGGGCATGGACCGTTTCCGTATTCAAGCGATGGAAAAACTTTTGCGCAACGGCGGTCTAAGCAAACAACATGAGCAAGCCACACTTAAAATACTTGCCAGTAAAATGCGCATCTATATTGAAGGCGCAAGAAAGCGCGAGAAATCCGAAGATGTCGCCTTATATTGCCAAAAGTGGGAAAATATTTTTTTAGAATCGTATCAACCATGACAAGGCCTCAATTCACATCACGTGGACAGGTCCATCTGGTTATGGCACTGTCGCTTGAGGCACAGCCCCTCATCAAGGCACTCAAGCTTAAGCGCGACAGAAACACCAAAGCGTTTCCACTCTATATGAACAATACGGGCAACATCTCTTTAGTCGTGAGCGGAAAAGGCGCAACAAACTGTGCCGCAGCGACAAACTATATTGCCGGAATGTCTTCTGACGCGCCACATGCCGCATGGCTCAATATCGGTGTTGCAGGGCATGCCAGCGCCACCCTTGGTGAGATGTTTTTTGCGACAAAAATAGAGAGCACATATGAGACAAACTCTTTTCATCCAACAATTCGGCGAAACCTGGGTCTTCCTGGCGCAACGATTCTTTCTGTATCCAACCCCACACCGGAATACCCAAGTGGTGTCTGTGTTGACATGGAGGCTGCTGCCTTTTGCCAAAACGTCAAACGTTTTGCCGCCACAGAGCTGATTCAATGCTTAAAAATCATATCTGACAATCAAGAAAAACCATGGACAGATTTTGACACCAAAACGCTGCCCACATTGTTCGACCAAAACATGCCCAATATAGCAACTTTTATCGAGGAACTCCTGCATCTCTCTAATATAGAAGCCGAACAAAATGTCCTTCCGGGATATTATCAAGAACTCACGCAAATGTGGAAATTCTCTCAGACACAAGACCATCAACTGCAAAAACTACTGCGGCGTTGGGAAACACTTGAAATCAACGACTCACCACTGCGAACTTTTGATGCCACCTCGCTAAACAGAAACGCTTTCCTCGAAACACTTGAAAAACACCTCGACACGATCCAACTGAAACTCTAAAGCCATGATTGACACCATCTATATTGAAGAGGCTTTAAAAGATCACCCTCGCACACATGCCATCATTAAGCGGCTTCGCCCCACACATATTATTTCGATTGAGCGCTATAGTGAAATCTTTAACCGCAAAAAGCAGAATTTTCGCATACAAAAAAGAAATCCTGCGCTTATTCTGGCTCAAAAGAACAACCGCTTGGTTCTGCCAACTCCCGAGGGCTACGGCATTTCAACACAGAAAAACTATTATTTTTCACATATGCTCAATTGCCTATACGACTGTCGCTACTGTTTTCTACAAGGCATGTATTCTTCTGCCCATTACTTGTTGTTTGTGAATTTTGAAGATTTCACCCACGAAATAGAGATGACGATTCAGCAAGAAAACGAGCCCGTCACTTTTTTCACTGGATATGATTGTGATTCTCTTGCTCTAGAGAATGTGACCCATTTTGCGCATGAATTCTTGCCTCTTTTTGCGCGACATCCAGAACATCTCTTCGAACTTCGAACCAAAAGCATCAACATCAAGTCGCTTCTACAAACAGAAGCCTTGAAGAATGTTGTTGTGGCATTTAGCTTAAACCCCAATACCGTCATCAATGCCCTCGAGCATAAAGCCCCAAGTGCTGAACAGAGGTTAAAGGCGATGCTCGACTTGGCAAATCACGGCTGGCCTATTGGGCTACGCTTTGATCCACTTATTGATCACATTGATTACCAAAAGAATTACAGCACATTCTTTAAGCAAATAGAGTCGACAATCCCGGAAGCGTCCATTCACTCGGTCAGTATTGGTCCTGTCAGGTTCCCTGCCGAAATGTATGCGAAAATAGCGCAGCTCTACCCACAAGAGAAATTGTTTGCCAGTGGCCTCAAAAAAAGGGGCCAGATGGTGTCTTACACACAAGAACGCGAACAGGAACTTACGTTCTTTGCACGCACTCAACTGGGGCGATGGATCTCTGACCACAAATTCTTCACCTGTTTGCCGGAGGCAGCATGAATACTCTATACAAAAGACAAATTCTGGTCACAGGCTGTAACCGTGGCATAGGACTTGCCACCACACAATCTTTAGTCGAACAAGGTATGCGGGTCATCGGACTCGGTCTCCAGGAAGAACCAACCTTAAAAGAATCAGACGATTTCACCTATCTCCCTTGCGATCTTAACAATCTAAAGCAACTCACTTCGACATTCAAAAATATCATGTCGACATATCCTGATTTGGACGCCGTTATCGCGAATGCGGGTATCGGCTCATTCGGGCACCTGGAGCAAACAAGCGACGAAGAGATACTTCATACCGTCAATATTAACCTCACCAGCCAAATCCTTCTAGCTAAAGCCTTTACACCACATCTAAAAGCCCTTGGCCGTGGTGACTTTATCTTTGTGGGTTCTGTTGCAGGCATTCACCCTGGAAAAAAAGGTTCCCTCTATTGCGCGACGAAAGCCGGTCTGCATGCGCTGAGTAAAGCCCTGCGTGAGGAATGTTCCTCGAAAAATGTGCGGGTGATGCTCGTACAGCCAGGGATGACCAGGACCAATTTCTATGACCAACTTCATTTCGAACCAGGAGATGAAATAGAACACGCTTTAGAGCCCCTTGATGTTGCACATCTCATCGTCAATTTGCTTGCCATGCCTAAACATATGGTTATCGACGAGGTCACCGCGACACCACTGAAGAAAGTCATTCAATTCAAATCCTGATGGGCATCTGAGGCGTCACACTCTGGGGGTATACTCGATAAAATAAGCCTTCGTCTGAATTATTCAGAACCATCGTCAAACGAAGCTGAAACGTAGTAATGATCAGAATAGTAGTCACCTTCCCGGTCATCAACGTACTTGGCGCGGAGCCCATAACTCGACGACTTGAACAAAATATAATCGATGCGTGAATAATATTTTCTCTCACCAAAGGCATGATAGGTGATGGGTGTCTCTGCCCATGTCCACGGATCGCAAAAGCCGTCCTGACGCAACACCTCTAATGTTAGAGACTTCGGATCGTCATTTGCATCACCCATGAGAATACAATTCTCCCCAGGATATGCTTTCGCTATTTCCTCAAGCAACACCTGCGCCTGCTTCGGCCTTGCCTCTGTGCATTCGTTATCAAAATGAAACGACCCTATCGCAAGCGTGCTCTTTTGGTTTGCACTCTTGATTTTGGCCAACACCGCTAATTTGGGCCAGCAACTGCCAAAGCTTTTAGAGCCTGAGACCTCTGGGGTCTCGGAAAGCCATCGGTCCATCGTGTCGAGCACTTGCCAATCCTTTTGCACAAAAAGACAAGGATACATACGAAGTGGGTCATATGCTCTGTGTTGGTCGAGCAAAACATAATCACCTTCCAGCAATTGCGCTAAATCATACAACTGGGATTGACGACCTTCTTGTGTTGCAAAAAAGTCAGGTCGTCTCTCGAAAAGCAAATCTCTCAAGCGAGTTTTACGTTCAGACCAAGCATCTTGATCTTCTTCGTTTTCATACCTTAAATTGATCGTTGCTGCTTTAAATGAATTCAAGATTGCCCTCTCTCACTTATTTAAAGACTCTAAAAGATAAGGCAAACTGTGCTCGTACCGCCAGTCTGTATCAAAATGCCCACCGGCATAAAATTCGATGTGATGCTCGACCTTAGCCGCCTCAAGCTCTTGCCGAAAAAGTCTTAAACCCCACTGCAAGCCAAACTCATCCTCATTCCCAGCGTCTAAAAAACACGCCTTTAACGATTTCAACGCATCTACACTGGGACCTTCCTTGATCTTATGCAGTGGGTCAAAACGCAGCCATCGGTCAAAAACATCTGCTCTAAATCCGCCCGTATCGGGCTCAAGAGGCAAATCAAAGCCAAGTTCGGTCTTTTCATTAGGAGAATAACAAGCACTCATGGCCAGCATATTGATTGCTGCATGCGCTTGCCGTCCCAAGCGCTTGGGCGGAAAACTATCTAAAAATGCTTTCGGACCACCTGCCTTTTGCCAAGCCGTTAATGCATCTGAAAACTCCGCAACATAGGTCATTTGAAAATTGAGATCCCCCGAATGCGAACCAAGCGCATGAAAATATCCCGGGTTATTCATCGCCAAATGTAGAGCGCCAAAACCACCACTTGATTTGCCGACAACAATACGTCCATTTTCCCCGCCACAGTGATATTCATCCTCAATACATGGCAAGAGTTCTTGGACTAAAAAGTCCTCATAATCGCCTGTCGCGCTTGAGTTCACATACTGACTCCCACCTAAGCTTGTTTCACAAGCAGGCCAAACAAAAATGGCTGGCGGAATCTTTTTTTGCGCAAGAAGCTGCGCAATACGTTCGGGTAGATTTTTTTTCCATAGACTTTGGGAAATCACTTTTAGGCCAGAGCCCGTAAACCCCACAAGGAGAGCAACAAGTGGTAGGTTGCCTGGGTTCTCTTTAGGAATTAAAATCGGGCTGTAGCGCAACACTGAATCGCCTAAAGGATTATTCTCTAAAAGCGTGCTTTTGTGCTTGTGAAGAACTAAAGTCGCACTTTCAAACTCACACTGGTATTGTATATGCATTTCACTTATGTATATCATGCACGCTATAGTTGAAAAGAGTCCAGTGAATAAAAACCAAAGCAGACACACAACACCATGACCGACCCCAATAGCCAAAACAGCTATCTCAAAAAAGTTTTTATTCTTACCCACGAACCCGAGACGGCAGAAAGGCTCGCCAAGCATCTGCACTTTTGTCACACATCGGTATTTTCAGACGAGTCCAGGATGTGGAAGAGCCTTGCAGAACAAAAAGTGCATTTGCTGATCCTGACCTACAATGACAACGCCAATAAGTGCAAATCGCTCCTGGAAGAATTGAAACATAAACATCCACAAACACAGCGAATGCTTTGGGCAAACTTTGACCACTTACCCCAAATCATTTCCTCGGGCTCTGGTCGACTTGTTGAGCGCATTTTACCCAGTCCCGTCAAACCCCAAACAGCACAGCGTGTGATCGCGCAAAATATCGGCTTTAAACTTGAAGATGATCCAACCGTGTTGCACTACAGTGCTTCTTTTGCACGCATGGTCGAGAAATCCACCGAATTGCTCAAATGGACCGCCGAACAACTCACCTTGACCCACGGTTCTGTCTTACGTCCCCCCCCCACAGACGCGCAGATCCTTCACTTACAATTTGTGATGCCTAAAGATGATCGCATCACGAAAATACGTGAACAATTGCCTGCCCGTTGGGCTTGGCCTAAAAAAGCCTATGGGCAAAAAATGGATCGACAACTCAAAAAGCATCCCGTCCTGCAAACCTTGGGAAAGCTGGAAAAAAACCAGGAAATCTATATCCAACAGGTGAGTGATGACACCTACCTCTACCTTGTCTTTCTGCCGTGGAAAAAGGAAGCCAAATGCACCGTCGTGCTGGGTGTGCACCACGAAACGGAACAAAGTGAGCCCTTTAAAGAAGCCTTAGATGTCATCTATGTGGATTGCTTGAGTGCGGTGTCACAATTTCACTACTCTTTGAGCGAATCGACAGAGCAAACCAATACCAACAAAAAAGGTCCTGATTATATTTCAGAATACGACTGGGTTGCTGCGCAAAATTATGTTGGACCAGATCGCAGAAATGAACCAACCCCCTTTATGAATGCTTATGCCGTCCGCGGTCGCAGAAAATCTGTGCCCAAAAAACTCACCCAATTGGGTGGTCAATTCGTCGACCAAATGACCCCGTGGATGCGGATATTCTTCTGGCTCTACGTGGTTCTTTCAGCCATTGATACGGTGCTCACCTATATTTATGTTGGTGGTGGACGCTTTAATGAACTCAATCCATTTTTACGCCCACTTATTCCAGACCATATGTGGCTCTTTGTGATCCTCAAAAACTCGGTGTCTTTGAGCACATTTTTTGTGGTCACGCGTTTTCAACTCTTTAGAATTGGACAGTTTTTTGCCACAATCAATGTCGCCGGCTATGCTGGATTGGACATTTATTGGGCCCTTTTACTTCTGAGTTAAAAAAAAACGATTACTTTTAAGATCTTAGCGACACCGGAAACTTTCATTCTGAAGAGAATCATGAGTTGACCTCGGACGAAATGCTATGCTAATGCACCCCGACACAGGAGGATGACATGGCTCGCGTAACTGTTGAGGATTGCTTAGATAACGTTGACAACCGGTTCGCTTTAGTATTGCTTGGGGCGCAGCGTGCGCGGCAGTTACTTAAGGGTGCCAAATCTACTGTTGAGCACAGCAAGAACAAAGCCGCTGTACTTTCTCTTCGTGAAATCGCTGCTGGTCATGTTTATTACGAAGGTGACTTAGAAGATTTATTGGAAAACGAAGAAGCACCGAATCCCATGTCCGTATTCTGATTTGCTTTTAAGCTGCACGTAATTTTTCAGATAAACCCAATCTAAAAAAACGACGGGCTTGGTGATTGACCCAAGTTCTGTTGTGTTTTTTATGGCTCTTGAGCAAGTGGCGACAAAACCGTTTCGCCGTGCGATGCGCAATCCAATAACGCTCATGCTCTTGAACTGGAACCGCATCATGCAGCGCAAAAGACGTGAAAAAGACGTCGAAAATCTGTAGTGCACTTTCTTCTATTGAATGCCCCTGATCAATCAACCAAAACCAGGAACAAATGAATTTGTCCACTTCTGCTTGAATCTCAAGCTCCAGCGCACTCACCGGACGCCCCACATGCGCACGCCACACCACTAAAATAAAATGGCTTATGCCTTCAACAACAACACATGTCTCCTTGATGTTGCCTGTGTGTAAGCATTCAAAAGGCTGATCACCGTGTAAATGACTAAGAATCCCGGGCTCAATATACAAAGCCAATTCAGTCTCGTCGTTCATCTCTCGAATAAACATCTGCTCAGGCAAATCCTTTTGACAGCCTGGAATAAAGCCACGTGTATGCTTATCGACCAGAAATTGCTCCACACTCAAATCGAGTTCGACACCATTGAGTCCTTGCAGATATGCCTGAATAAAAGAGAGCATCGGCTTACAACCCCCTACTGAATAAAGTCTTTGGGAAAACGTCCCTTGGGCATCAAACCACGCTCATAAAGCAAACGCTCAATCCGCTCGCTGCCAGTACGTGACCAGCGCTCATAAAGCTTCAGTAAATCCGCTTCACGTGGATTATGCATGCTCGTCGCTTCTGAAATCACATTCAAAACCTCGACCAAAGCGGCAAACTTTTCCGCCAAATCCATATAAAGCTCGACAAACATTTCGCCCTGGCGCTGTGTACCAATCAGCGACGAAAGGCTGCTGTAGGCGCCACCACCCATCGAAATATAATAGTCGATATCGACCAAAGAGCGATCAATAAAGTCTGAGAAGAAACCAGCCATATAGAGCGCGACATCACCAAGTCGCTTAAAAGAATCGGCCTGTTCTCCAGGTGTGAGCGCATCCATCGCATTCTTATAGATGAGTGCAAGCGGCTCCTGCTGGAGCTTGACAACGCATTCGGGTTTGGAGAAATCGCAGAGCATATTCACGAGGTAAAACTCGGTCGCCTCAGGTAAATTCAAGCCGGCCTTGGTGCTCGCCTCACCCACCTGGTCACGAAAAAACTCACTCAGATCCGTACTCAAAATAAGGTCCGATTCGTGTGCCATGCCCAAACTCCTTGCTCGCAAGCCCCAAAAACACCTTCACTTAGTTTACACCCAATCGCCTAAGTGACAAGAAAGCTTTAGTTGCGCCCATCAGATAATAGACCGCATGTGCGCAGATGTGCGCTCTGTGTATACATGACAAAAATGGGCCAAAATCGGTGAATGCACCCGAAACAAGTTGAATTTTTTAAGACTTTTGCAAGCGTCACCACCCATGCCCATCGCTTGCGCGTCGCCAGGCTTGCATGTACAAGATCACGCCTTCGACCAAAAAGGCCCTCTAATTCTGCATTTGATTGCGCAGGTACTCTTTGACCGCCACAGCCTTTTCTTGTACCGACGCAGGAATATCTTGAACCTGCAAGAGACCGCTTAATTTTTCGGCCAGCAATAAGGCTTTGCGAAATTGCTGTTCAGGGCTCAATGCGGCTGGTGTCGGTGGTCGAAAAGCATTCGGATCAACTTCTCGGAAGCGCTTAAGCAAGGCCCCCTTACTCACATCCAACGGTCCTGGTGTGAAAACTTCGGTGCGAATATTGTCGAGTTCAGATTGCGCTATGGTGCTTTTTTCCCGTGCCTGAGAAAGTAAATCCACGACATCAAGTGCGGGCACCTCCTGATAGTTTTCCTGGTCAAGAACCCGCGGTTCGTGATCGCGCACATAGGCATAAGAACGGGTTAATTTATTCACCGTTTCCTTATTGATGTGCAACTCCTTACGGCAATAGGCCTCAAGACTGTTATAACCCCAATCGCTATACAGATCTTGCTCCCGCACACGTGTCAAGCAATCACCCAGCTCCACCCAAGTCGCTTTGAATCTCTTGGCGGCAGCAAGAATTTGATAACGTTCAGAGCCAGGCTCGAGTTGCTCCAGCTGCTCTTCCATTTCTCTTTGAGTTCTCGTACTACGCATCGTTCCTACAACCTACTGTTCCATTTCGACAACAAGAACCTTCTTGCCTATCTGCGCGCCATCAACACGTTCCATGATCAAATCGGCGATATCCTGCTTGGCTGCCAAAACCGCGTGATGACGTTTACTCATGAGCTCTGTCAAAATGCCATCATTTAAACCCGCCAGGGCCGCTATCTTCTTGGCGACAGCACCTCTACCTTTAAAACCATCTTCAAAGCCAATATTGACTGTAATCTGGCTCAAGCCATCGGCTTTAAGAGAAGCCGCATCTTCAGCGCTGAGTTTAATCTCCTCCAGCTTAGACGCTGCTTCAACCTTACGCTCACGTCCACTTTGTGAAGTCATATTGGCATCACTAAGCTTGGTGCCTTTACGGCGCTTACGACGTCGACGTCGATCCTGACCTTGAGCTTCGCCACCTTCTGCTTCAGTCTCTTTCTCCGGCTGCGCCTGCTGTGCTGGACGCGCCTGCCTTTTTCGTTCCTTTTGGACCTGTGAAAAATAATAATGCAGCAAGAAAGAAACCACTTTGGCCGGCTCTGCACTCTCAATAAGTGCCTTCGCAATCTCGACCTGCTCCTCGCCTTCTGTCTCGGCCGCCTTCTCTACCAATTCATCAAGAATGCGCTTGGTGCGACTGGCCAAAACCTCCGCTTCACTCGGCAACTCTTCCCACCCCAGCTTAAGCTTTAATTCTTTTAACAAGGCTCCGGCAGCTTTTTTCTCTTCAGGCTGCACAAAAGACAAAACACTGTCCACAGTGTGCTCTTCTACTGACCGACCAATACGCTCGGAATACACCGATGAGAAATTAGGCAGCATATAGTTGATCAAAAGCTTAAATTCGCCCAAATCCATGTCTCGGGTCGAAATATCTGTCACCACCAAAATCTTAATGGTGCCCGCCTCGATACCCGTCTTGACGCGCTCGCGCTCACGAAAGCGAACATGGCCCCATAGCGCGTGCACGGGCAGACCTGCGCCCCGCAGATAACTTAAAACCCCCATCACCTCATCACGATTCTCGCAATAAACAATGGTTTTCTCAGAAGCCCGTGCCTCCAAGAGCGCTAAAAGCTGTTCTTTATGTTCCTTTTCTGTGTCCAAAAGAATTCCCGTATGGGTCGCATCACCTAAATGAACCTCGCGCTTTAAGAAATCAAGATTGACCCCATCCTTGGCATAGGTCGTATGTGTTTTCGCAACCTCATTGGGCAATCCATTCGAAAACGTGAAGAGTTCGAATCCCTCCGGCACAAGCGTCAACAATTCGTTGACGGTCTTCCAAAAACCCATGCCGTACATCTCATCGGCACTGTCGAGAAACACGGTTCGAACCTGTTTGAAATCAAGATTTTCCCGACCATGATGATCCAACAATCTGCCAGGCGTTCCAATCACAACATCGACTGGATTCTCCAAAGCCGCGGCTTGACGCCCCACAGAAACACCACCGTATACCGAGACGAGATTCAGCTCTCGACCTTCAGCTAAGTGTTCAATACTGCGATTGATTTTTTTCGCCATCTCGCGCGTTGGTGTCAGCAGCAAAGCCTGAGGTGCACCTGGCTCCGTGGTGGGCTCAGACAATTTGGTCAAAAGGGGAAGCCCCAATGCCAAAACACGATCTGCACGTATCTCACACTGAATGAAGCCGGCTTTTTCCTTGGTGGTGGCCTTAAAGACATCGGCTTGAAACTGTGAAAAGCCTTCAATATCCTGACCACGTAAACCCGTCAGCAGCTCATCCGAAAGCCCTAATGTTTCCAATCCAATATTGTATTCGACGCTAATTTCTTCGCTAAGTTCTTGTTTTTCCATGACTTATTTTATCCCTTACTGACCACACACCCGTTTTATGTGTATGGCCTTACTCAATCTGATTGATTCAATATTGCTGGATCGTCACCATAATAATAGAGCGCGATCCTTGTCCCGAACCCGGGCCGGGCCTATATCTCGCAGCGTTACAAAAACGTCAAGCAAAAAAACATCCGAATCCTTAAGCCCGAAAACGAGTTCTAAGTGCTGGAAAATGCGCTTATCTCTGGTATCCTCACTGAGTTTAGTGTTAACACCTACAGAAAATGTCATGAGAAAAACACCACACTCAACATATTCACGGCGACAGCACTGGCACTATCTTGCTGCTGGCATTCTTCTGGCTTCCGCCCTTGCATCGGGCTGCAATTGCAAAGAAAAAACCACGCTCAATCAGCAGCCTGAGTGGGCATGTCACGAGGATGATGTGATCAATGGACGCCCTGCCCTCGATACAGAAGCTTGTCCCAACGGTGGACGCTTCGTCAAAGGTGCCTGTATGGAAAGCCGATGCGACGCCGGTGATTTGGCGCCAAATTGCTGTCCGGGCACCTACTGCACTGCCGGTGGCGTTTGTGAGCTGCCTTTAGGCCTGCTCAAGTTTTGCACAGAAGACAGCGAATGCGACGAAGGCCAATATTGCCTTGATCGTTCCAAAGTCTCCGCCAACTTTGCAGAAACAAAGGTCTGCGGCTTTGTCCAGGTCGATGCAGAGGGCACATGCCCTGAAGGTTTAAGCCCCTTCAACCAGCGCTGTTTACGCACACCACCGTGCGGAGGCACCTGCGCCGAAGGCAGCGTCTGTAATATTGACACCAACAATTGTGAAAGTGCGCCAACGCAAACACAAGCCGATGCAACCTGTGCACAAACTTGTGGAGACAATCAATTGCTGGTGTTTAGCGATCCAGACAATATGATATTCCATGGCTGCTGTGCCCTAAGCTGCGAGTGCATAGACCTACCCGCATTACAACCGGGCCCCTTTGGTCGATACTCCGACTTGCTCCTAAGCAACGATAAACTTTTGATTTCGGGTTACGATACTTTCTATGGTGACCTGGCCCTTGGCACCTATGAGCTCGATGGCACCGAACTTTCGATTGAATACGTTGATGGCGTACCGACCTCGGGCACCGTCTTAGGTTCACCTGATGGCCCCCGCAACGGCATCACCACGCCTGGACCGGATATCGGTTCGCATACGTCCATGGAATTATCCAACAACACACCGCTCATCGTCTACAGAGACAACGATCAAGCTTCCTTAAAATTTGCACACAAATCCGCCAGCGCAGAGGCCTGGACCATTGCAAGCATTGATGCCGGTGTTGACGACGACTCCGCCGACTTAGGCTATTATACGGCCATGGCCATCGACTCGACCGGCTTAGCACACGTCTCCTACTACGCCCATCGATACACCCTTGATGGCAGCATACGCAGTGGACTCAAATATGCACGGGCAAAAACGTCCACACCCACAAGTGCTGATGACTGGGAGGTTGCGGTTGTCGATTCAATACAAAGCTGCAATGTGCCATGTGCTGCAGATGCATCCTGCGTCCTCAGTGGCGAGAGCTCGCTTTGCCTCGACCAAAGCGAATCCTGCGATACCGATTGTGCATGCGGAGAAGTCTGCGTCGATGACAACGGCAGCCCAAGCTGCTTAAAAGCGCAACCACAATTCCTGGACACACCATGCAGCGATGCATGTACTCCAAGTCAAGTGTGCGTTGACAATGGCGAAGATGCCGCCGGCTGCTTGACCCTCATGGAATCATCGTGCAACCCCGCATGCAGCGCCACACAAAGCTGTGTCGATGACGGTGCTGGAAACAATGTCTGTCGCACCCAAGCCGCAGAACCCAGCGGTGGTGGACTCCCCTACGGGGCCGGCTTATTTAGCCAAATCGCCATCCTTGAAGATACCCCTGTCTTTGTCTACTACGACAATATTCATCATACCCTGCGCGCCGCATACGCAAATTTCACCAGTGCCGCCGCGCTCTCTGCGGGCTTCACCAGCCAGAGCATCGCATGCCATGCAGAATATGGTGTTGGTATGCACCCGAATATCGCCGTCAACAACAGCGATTTTGCGATCACTTATCAAGGACTCAGTGGAGAAAATCTTAACCTTTACCAGGCCAGTGGTTTAAACAACTTGTTTGCCGGCACAGCGCAAGTCATCGATGCAGGGGTCAGAACCAGTCAGCAATTACTCGTGGGTGCATTTTCGACGCCCCTGTATTTAGACAATCAACTCTATATTCTTTATGCGGACCAAACGAACAACAATCTTGTGATAAGCCAGAAGCCAAGCGAGACCTGGGAGCCATCAACCATCGCATCACAAGGTGCACTCGGCAGTTTCATCAATGCACTGGGTGCCAACAACAAGATTTACACAAGCACATACAAACGCTACTTCAATGATACCGGGATCGATTTAAGCTCCATTGCCGTTTTTAATTATGATCCGGCAAATACAAATACGCCATGAACAAACGAAGAGACGGACAAGGGCTAAAGCCCCCCCAAGCCAATGCGCTTGGTCCCGATAAACGGGCCAAACATCACCAACAACATGAGACACAAAACCACGCGCAACAAGTCAAAGAGCTCAACCAAGGACAAGATTTTGTCGAATCCAAACCAGCCCCTGAACAGGCACAAAAAGGATTTACACCCGATGTGCTTATGGTGCGCTCCTGGCTGGAAAAACGCCCTATGGAACCAGCCAACAAGACAGCTGCCATGATCCCCTACCCACGCCAGTGGGCGACCAAACGTGGCCGTTACTGTAAATTTAGAGCACCAGGCGCAGGCACCTACGCGCTTATTCGCGCTCGACCCACGTTCTAATATTGCTGAATAGCCACTCGACGTGCGGCTTAAGAGACTTGTTTGACCATTGGTACCGGAGAAGGGACTCGAACCCCCACTGAGTTTCCCCAAACGGATTTTGAATCCGTCGCGTCTACCAGTTCCGCCACTCCGGCACCTTATGGCTGCTTGCCTACAATGAAGTGACTGATTTCGCAAGTCTTTAGAACAAAGTCACCGGAAATAAAGAAATGAAACAGGGAAGTCTATTCCTTATTCCTTGACGTTTAGTGCTGGTATTTCTAGCTTGGACATCATGAGCCAATCCACACCAACAACGCTACTCGTGATCGCCTCGAACCCCAAAGATGCGGACCTGCTACAAGATATTTTTTCGGACTTCCCCTGTACACAAGTCGAATCTTACCCTGAAGCATTAAACCATGTCTGCGCTCACGCGGTTGCTGGCATCTTCGTTGCCTTTGAAACAGACTGTGCTGAGATTCTGGGCTTTATGCAAGAAGCCAACAAACATCAACCAGACGCACAAAAGATACTATGGGCCGACTACACTCAACTTCCTGCAATTATTGGCACCCCTTTAGGCGATCTTCTCAACCGCATCATGCCCAAACCGGGCAAAGCTGAAACCATGCAAAGGGTCATTGCCGAACTCTTTGACACCGGCAATTCAACCAGTCCAAATGACACTTTTTACGAACAGACACACGCCGCCTTTGACTGGCTCAATGCTGAAAAGCTCTTGCGTTGGTCGACCACATCCGCCTGCCACATCAGTGGTTGCGTGCTCAGATGTCTACCCACCGACCTTCGGGCCGGACAAATGCAATTTGTGCTCAAAAATGATGACGCCGCGGATGCCCTCATAGAGAGATTAAACGACCACTGGGGCAGCCCCTATAAAAGCGCAAACACATCGATGTCCTTGCGCGAAAAACAACACCCTGTGGTTAAGCATATTGGTCGATTATGGAAACCACAAACCCTTTATATGCGTCAGGTACACGACCAGGAGACCTATGTTTATCTTATTGTTCTACCCTGGGAAAAAAAGCCAAAACTGACCATCATCCTGGGTATTCACTCAACCTCAATCAAACTTCCCTACACACAAATACTTGAAGGCATTCATCAAGATGCTTTTGACGAGGTCTCCCAATTCGTCGTTCCAACCAGAATAGGCGACCTACGAGAACTCGATGGCCCCCAGTACATCTCAGAATACGATTGGGTCATGACCCACAGCTATCTCGGCCCCGATCGGCGTGCCGAGCCGACCCCCTTTCTCAACCAATACGCCTATCACGGTAAAAGAAAAACAATCCCCAAAATTATAGAAGACGGTCAGGGCGCATTTGTGGACCGAATGGCACCATGGGTCCTTTATCTCTTCGTCTTTTATCTTTTTCTCTCATCGTTGGATACATGCTTCACCTATTGGTTTGTGCGCAGTGGCGATGTGATTGAACTCAACCCTCTACTGCGTCCCCTGATCACAGAACATCCCTGGATTTTCGTCTTCGTAAAAAATCTATTTTCTATTTCTTCTTTTCTTCTGGTGGCCCGCTTGCAACTTTTCCGTATCGGCAAAATTCTCTTGCCATTTAATGTTGCAGTGTATTTCTGTCTGGATATCTATTGGTTTATACTGGTCGGACCTAAGCTGATGGGATTTTAAACCGTGCTTCCATTAAAACCGACATTCATCACTCTAATCGGATTAGTGTTCGCCGCTTTTATCTATATGGCCTCGGGCCTGCTTCTGGATATAAACCTGCACCAAGCGCTGGGGGCGACAGCCATGATATTTTTCTCTGCCCTAGGCTATGGCCTGCATTATACGCAGAGTTTAAACATCTCATCAAAGAGAGCACTCTACCTCATCAGCATCATGCTTGGCCTTGCTGCGCTCAGTCTGGGCACAACCCTGCTGGGTTTTTGTCAGATCCTTCATGGCACAACGCTCGCTCTTATCGTTTTTCCCGGCATTGCCCTTCTTATCCCTAAGGCGCGAAGTCTTTTCGGCGCGTGGCGTGCGGAACTCAATACTCAGATCGCTTGGTCGAGCCTGCTGCTGGCCATCGTGATATGCACAGCTCTTTTCATCACCATCGTGCCCTCCATCCTCGCACCTCTTTGGTATGATGGTCTTGTCTACCACTTGGCTCTGCCTAAATACTATTGGTTGCATGGGGGCATCACCCAAGCTCCGCACAACTTCTTTTCGCTTTTTCCTCAAGCCGTCGAAATGCTTTATCTCCTGGCCTTGGGCTTAGGGGGAGAACTCGCACCTCGATTACTCAACGGTGGCTTTGGGCTTCTCACACTTTTTCTGCTTTATGAAGCCGGTGGCCCAACGCTTCACAAAAACAATCGAATGCTCTCAGTCTTGCTCCTCATGGGAACCCCCTATTGGTATATCAGCACACAGATGGTGTTTATCGAAAACGCCGTGATTGCCTTTCTTCTGGCAACCTTGATGCTTTTTGAACATCTTCAAAAGCAACACCATGATAAAGCCCTTTGCGCGCTGGGTCTCTTCTGCGGAACCATCATTGCCTCAAAATACAACGCCGCCGCACTCATCGCTCCCTTCATCCTCTGGATGCTTTATCATGCGACCCGGAAAAACCCTGGGCGCCAACTTCGTTTGTTTTGTATACCGATGGGCCTGGCAGGGCTGCCTTGGTACATCCACAATATACTTGTGGCCAAGAATCCCTTCGCGCCACTCATTTGGGGCTACCCCTCCTGGTCAACAGAAGAGTTGCATACCTATCAAAATCATCTCGCCCAATTTGGTTTAAGCGATGCCCCCATCATGCACAAAATCACCGGTATCGCGCAGGCCCTGATTTCTCCCGAACTCTTTCAAGGGTTAAGTTTGGGGCACGGCACATTTCTTCTGCTCGCCCTTGTGCTTGTGTTTTATCGAAAGTCACCCTGGCAACAATCCAAACACTATTGGTGCATTGCCCTATGGGGGGCACTCCTTTGGACCTTTACATCACAACAAACACGCCTCCTTTTGCCTGTCGAAGCACTCTTGATTGTGGCTGCCATGCGCTCTTTCGCCCCCCTCGCTTTAGCGCGCCCTATTCGCGCCGCCATCATTATCCTGCTTGTGCCCTGTGTGAGCTATGGTTTTTACAGTGGCTTTAATGCGTGTGAAAAAGGCTTTTCCCCCTGGCCACATCTCAATTCCTCTGCCTCTCAAGAAAACTATATACGTAAGCATATTGCTTCCTTTAACGTCACTCAAATCGCCAATCGGCTGCCCAAGAACACCCAGCGCACGCTCCTCGTCGGCGAAACAAGAACCTATTATATGAACCGTGCTTTCATTCCTATTACCGGATGGAACACAAATCCCCTGGTCAAAAGTGTTCAAGGCTGTCGGTCGCCTGAGTGCATCAAAAACAAGCTCCGGAAAAAACACATCGACTCCATCATCCGCATCCCCAGTGAAGAGACACGTCTACAGAACAGCTTTGATTTCTTTCGCAACTTAAACAAGGAAGAAGTTGAGCTCTATCATCTTTTCTTCAAGAGCCTACCCGCGATACAAAAGCAACCTGGCGGGCCTGCCCTTTATCTTCTCGACGAAAAACTTCTCGAACTCTACAGCGGTCTTAATGCACAAAGCTGAATACCACTTTTATCAAAGAGCAAGTCACATGAGTCCATCACCGGACGCAGCTTCTTCGCAGACACGGGCGGCATGGGAAAGTAGTCGTAGGTCGCGGTTAAACGTTGAAGTTCGTGGTGATTGATGAAGAGATGGGTGATCCCTTCTGAAGCAAGTTTCCTCAAAAATGCATCCGTATCCGAACTTTCTTCCAACCACATGCGTGTGTCGTTAAGATCCCATGCAGAGGCAAAGTGCACCTCGTGGTCAAAATATAAAATTCTTGTTTCACCAATCAAAAGCAACTTCGCTTCTTTGGGCAAATTCCCCGCCGCCCACCGCGCCCCTTCATAGTAGGGAAGATTCTGCTTTAAATAATCCTCCTCAGAAACCTTCCCCAGCACATGCTCAAAGGCGGCGCCTTCGCGATTATAATAGGCATGCGCAAAGCCGACAAAAGTCATATAATTTTTAATTGTAAAGCCAACCACCAAACACAAAAGGAAAAACCAGGCGTAGCGCTTGCGTTTGAACCAGTGCAACATTTCGTGTAACCCCAGGAGCGCAATCAGTCCCAACACAGGATAAATAAAGCGGGTGTTCTGTGCAAAACAAGCCCACAGCAACATATAAACCACACAAAAAAAGAGCCAAGGGCGCGATTGCGGTGCACGTAAAGCCCCAATCACTGAAAAGACAAGAAGCAGAGCAAAGAACTTGCCTATTTCCGCCCCTGAACCCAGCCCATCAAAACTCCAAAATGCGTTATAGAGAAGCCCCATCAAGCCTGCAGGCGTGAAATCATGGTGTGCAATATCTTTTGTCAGGTTCATGGTCGCATGTGCTGCTCCCGGATGCTCACCAAACCACTGACTTAACGCTGGATGAAAGGGGTTGCCGAAGCTTAGCCCATTGCGAATATACCAGGGCGAAGCCACAAGAAGCGCAATCAGCACATGTATGCCTGCTAAAAAAATGCGCCTATTGAAAACTTCTTTTTTCCAAACCAAAAAGCATAAGCCGCCAGCCAAGGGCATATAAATGCCCGTGTATTTGCTTCCAGCCATCAAACCACCAACCAAAGACGCTAAAATAAGATAGCGCACAGAAGCTGCATTTGAGAGGCTCAAGGCCTTGGCCAGCGCTAAGGCATACAAGAGTCCTAAGCACGTTAAAGGTATCGCAAGCGATGTCATTGTTGCCATCAAGGCAAAAGCTGGAGCCGATAAAAGAAGAGCGCTGGCAAGACAAGGTAGATTTTCGCCTTCGTCAGGAAAGACATGACGCGCGAACGCATAAATCCCAAAAAACACCCCTGTATACATGAACACGATGAATAATTTAGAGAGCGTCGCCCCACCAAGTTCAAAAAGGGTTCCAAGAAAAAGACCAAGATATGCAGGAAACCCCGTGTGCAACACGGCGGGCAACGTCGTCATCTCTCCCCGGATAAAATACTGATGGGGCAAACCCACATGGTAATAAAGTGCATCGTAGAAAACTTCGGGAACGAACGCACCACAAAGCACCGAGCCTGTTAAAAAGACCACAGGTGTAAGCTTCAAAACAAGCGCGCCCTGCGGGCCAGAAAAGCTTGGGCGTGGCGCCCCACGGAAAAACCAGTATAGAGTGCCCAACACTAAGCCAAGGCCCCCGCCCCAAACAATCACTTGCAAATGCAGAAGGCCTAAAAAACCTAAACCTGTGATCAACAAAGACCACGTCAAGAGCCCAAAGAAAAAACTCCAGAGGACCTTTTCAAGCCCTGTGCTTTCGGGCAAACAATCGCCCATACGTCGTCCGCTGACATACAAAAGGCCTAAGACCAAAATGATATAGAACAACGCCATCAACACTCTGCTTTATCAAAGAGATGTAGTCTCAATATGTTATGCCGAAAAAGGCCCCTAACGCAAAGGCCATCTTCTTGGTCAAAAATCTTTCCTATAGACGCAAAAACAGCTACAACGTCATGCGCATGCAACAACCAAAAGACATCGAAATCAGCGAAATTGACACCACAGGGCCACTCTATGTCGAGGCGTGCCAACTCCGCTATGACCTTTTGCGCGTGCCCTTAGGCATCACCCATCAAGATGCTGAAAAATTTGATTTTGAAAAAGATGCCCGCCACTGGGTTGCCCTCAACGAAGGTCGCGTCGTGGGCTGTGTGCTCCTCTATGTGAACCCATCAAAGGAGGGCAAACTTTTCCAGATGGTTGTTGCAGAAGACCACCAAGGCAAAGGCATCGGCGTGATGCTCGTGAACGCACTCGAAAATGCTGCGCGCCAACAACACTTAGAAGAGATTCAGCTGCATTCACGCCTTGTTGCGCTTAACTTTTACCGCAAACTCGGCTACAAAGCATATGGACCCATTTTTGCTGAGGTGGGCATTCCTCACCGACGCATGTTTAAAGTGATTTAAAATGCAAACACCTCTTTTTATAAAAACGACATGTATTTGGCTTCTCGCCCTCAGCCTAAACGGCTGTATCCACAACCCCAAAGATTCACTTGAGGGGCAAACCAAACCTATCGAGATTAATCTTAGCCAAGCCATTAAAGATGGTGCCGCTTACTTGCTTAAAGATGTGACGGCGCAAGGTGCTTTTTTGTATCGAAGCAACACCAATCCCAAAACGAAGGTGAAGAAAAAATACAATTGGCTGCGTCATGCCGGCACCCTATACTCCCTGGCGGCCTATGTGGATTGGGCCAAAGACCGTGCCCCCGTGGAAAAGATAGAGCGGACAGCAAAATACCTCTTAGAGACGGCGGTCGCGCCCTTACAAGAAGATCCCCGTATGCAGGCCGTGTGGTCTCTTGAACAACACACCGGCAAAAAAGCCCCGCCCACCGCCAAACTTGGTGGCAGCGGCATCGCTTTGGTCGGCCTCTTGAGTTTGGAGAAAATTTCCCCGGGCTTTAATCAAAAAGAAAAGCTCGAAGCGTTGGGGCGGTTTTTAAAATTCATGCAAAAAGCCGATGGCGGATTTTATTCCAAATATATTCCATCAAAAGTTGGTCGTGATGACTCATGGACAAGCCTCTATTACCCCGGTGAAGCCGCTCTTGGCTTGGCCATGCTCTATGAATATACGCAGGACAAACAATGGCTGGAGTGCTCGATCAATGCTTTGGGTTATTTGGCGCGCTTAAGGCAAGGCCGAGCAAGAGTTGAACCAGACCATTGGGCATTGTTGGCCAGCCAAAGGGTACTTCTGCATTTGGAAAAGGTCCCGGACACAACGGTCAGCAAAGCTCTGCTCCTCGAGCACGCCGCGAGCATATCCAAAAGCATCATGCGCGGACAAATGAAGACACCGGGTGGCTCCATGCCCGAAGGCGCATTTGACAGCAATGCGCGAACCACCCCTGTGGCCACCAGACTTGAAGGGCTTCTGGCGGCGTACACTTTCTTGCCACAAACACATATGTCTCTGCGCAAAGAAATATCCACCACAGCACACCCAAGCATCCAGCTCTTGCTCCAAAGTCAAATCCAGGAAGGTGATTTTAAAGGCGCCGTGCCCCGCTCCTATTTTGGCAACCCACGCAATGCCGCGCAAGCCCCCGATCGACGCTCAACGGAAATACGCATCGACTACAATCAACATTTCATCTCTGCGCTCATGCAATACAGCGATGCCTTTTACCCCAAAGTTAAAAAGATCATCCGTCAAAAGTAGAGACGCTCTAACCTGCTGGGAAATTTTGGTGCCAGTGCTCAGCGATATCAAGCCGTCGACAGATCCAAACGTCATCAAAGCCTTTGACATAATCTAAGAAGCGCTCAAGCGCTGCAATACGCGCCGGACGGGCAATCACACGGCAATGCAGACCCACAGACATCATCTTGGGCGCGGATAATCCCTCACGATAGAGAAAATCAAAGCCATCTTTAAGATACGTAAAAAACTGGTCTCCCGAATTAAATCCCTGAGGCGCGACAAAGCGCATATCATTGACATCCAAAGTATAAGGCACAACCAAATGCTGCTTGTCCCCTACCGGCACCCAATAGGGTAAATCGTCCGCATACGAATCCGCATCATAAAGAAAGCCGCCCTCTTCGACAATCAATTCTCGTGTATTGGGGCTGGGTTTTCCCTGATAAATACCTAAGGGTCGTTGTCCCGTGAGACGCGTTTGGATCTCAATCGCCTTTTGAATATGTTCGCGCTCAGTATCAATATCGACGTATTGATAGTCAATCCAGCGATAGCCGTGCGTGGCAATCTCCCAGCCAGCATCCAGCATCGCCTTGGCCACGTCCGGGTTTTTTTGTAAAGCCAGCGCCACCGCAAATGCTGTACACGGAATATTCTTGTCGACAAAGAGTCGGTGCAGTCGCCAGAAACCGGCCCGGGAACCATACTCATACATGGACTCCATATTCATATGACGTACGCCTTCGTAAGGCGTTGCACCAATGATGTCCGAAAGAAGCCACTCCGAGGTTTTGTCCCCATCCAGAATGCAGTTCTCGCCACCTTCTTCGTAATTCACGACAAACTGCAGCGCTAAGCGTGCTTTTTTACCACCAGGCAGAGGCCAGGCAGGATCTGGAGGGGTCGCACCATAGCCGACCAAATCTCTTTTGAGTCCATTGTCCATGTGTCACAATCTGATACTAGCCTCATCACTAAATCACAAGCAGCGATTTGTCCTTGATTGTCCTGATGCCTCTGTCATAATCGAATTCAATGAAAACAACGCTCATTCCCGACAGAGAGAAATTAGGGAAACTTGCCCAACTGCTCAAACCGCATTTCTGGGTCTATTTATGCGCTCTACTGACCCTCTTGCTGGCAGCTGGAGCGGCCTTAATTTATCCACAGCTTATGCGCATCGCTGTCGATGAAGCTTTTGTCGAAAACTCGCAAGAACATCTCAATCACATCGCACTTCTCGCGGTTCTGGTTTTTATTTTGCATTCAGCTTTTATTTGGATTCGTCATTTTACCATGAGCTGGTTAGGGGAAAGGGTTGTCGCCGACCTGCGCCAAAAAGTATTCAACAAAATCCTCCGTTTTTCTCTGAGCTGGTTTCACGAACACCGCACAGGCGAGATTGTAGGGCGACTCGCCAGTGACACAACGATGGTACAGAGTGTGATCGGCAGTCAATTAAGTATGGCCCTGCGCAGCATCGTACAGATTCTCGCCTGCTTTGTGATCCTTTTAAGTCAAAATGCCAAGCTTACTCTTTTTGTTCTTGTGGTGGTCCCCCCGCTTACGCTTGCCACCTTCTTTTTCGGACGACAAATTCGCATTATGGGGCGAAAAATTCAGGAACGCCTCGCCGAAACCAGCGCCCGCGTCGAAGAATCCATCGCCGGCATCGAAACTGTTCAAGCCTTCACTCAGGAAGAACGGGAATATAACCTCTATCACGAAACGGTCGAGAAGACCTTTGATGACGCGGTCACACTGGCCCGATGGCGCGCCTCTTTTATGTCGGTGATTTCTCTTTCGGGCTACCTCACCATTGCACTCATACTTTGGTATGGTGGTCAATTGGTGCTTGAAGGCGCTTTATCCAAAGGCGATTTGGTCGCCTTTATCCTCTACAGCATGATGATTGCCAGTGCCCTCTTTACCGTTGCAAACGTTTGGGGTGCCATTCAACGTGCCTTGGGCGCCATCGATCGGATTCTTGAAATACTGAACACCAATTCTGAAATTTCCACGCCTGCACACCCCCAAGCGCTGAACCCAAAGAACCCCGCCATCACCTTTAAGCATACCTCTTTTCACTACCCCAACAGACCCGAGAAACCCGTGCTCCAAAACATTTCTCTGCATATCGAGCATGGTGAGACGGTTGCCTTTGTTGGCCATTCTGGCGCGGGCAAAACAACGCTGGTCAAACTCCTGATGCGTTTTTACGATCCAAGCAACGGCGCCATCGAACTTGGGGGGCTTGATATTCGTCAACTGGATTTGGAAAAGCTTCGACAATCGTTTGCGCTTGTCTCGCAAGAGCCGATTCTCTTTTCCGGCAGTATTTTGAACAATATTCGCTATGCCAAACCGAGTGCGACGTCGGAACAGGTCAAATCTGCTGCTGAGCGGGCTGCTGCTGACCATTTTATTCAAAAACTGCCACATGGCTATGCCACGGAAGTTGGAGAGCGCGGTATGCAGCTTTCCGGCGGACAAAAACAACGTGTTGCCATTGCGCGCGCGCTTTTAGCCAATCCACAATTTTTGGTACTCGATGAAGCCACGAGCAATTTGGATTCGGAGAATGAAACACTTGTTCAAGAACATCTGAGTGAACTCATGATGGGCCGCACCACTTTGGTTATCGCCCATCGCCTCAGCACCATTAAAGCGGCCGACCGTATCGTTGTTCTCGAAGAGGGACAAATTGTTGAAGAAGGTGACCATCTCACACTCATGCAGGCCAAAAGTACCTATGCCAAATTGGTCGAAATGCAAATTATTCAGGATGCGACCAAAGCGCCGCTACATTAAAGTTGGCTGGCCTTTAAACCTATTCAATCAATAATTCCTGCCAAAAATTAATATGACCATTCGAAAAGATATCGAAAGCAAAAACCTCACAGTTGCGCTGAAAAAACTGTGCCGCATTAATCGTATCCCAGGAAAAGAGTTCGGCGAGAATAAGCGTGTTGGTACCACCGTGCCCCATGATAAAAACCTGTCCCGTCTCATGCGTATCGAGAATTTTCTCTAAGCCTTGCGCTACACGTGCACGATGGGTTTCACGGGATTCTCCCCCATCTAACGCATCATTGGGATCGGTAATGCGCCGAACAAATTCTTGACGTACACGCCCTTCATCTCCATCCATATATTTGCCTTCAAAGGAACCAAGAGACTGTTCATTTAACTCAGATAATACGACCAAAGGGGATTTCGCTTGCAGGCCCTCGACACTTTCTTTGGTGCGGGCCAAATCACTGCAATAGATGCCATCAAAATGATAATATTGATAACGGTCTAAAAGTTTAGCCGCCTGTGCCTTACCTTTTTCATTTAAGCCAATATCGCTCATGCCCTGAGCACGAGACTGCGCATTCCAATCGGTCTCACCGTGCCTGGCCACAAAAAGTCGCAAATAGTCCATATCACCATCCATTGAATAGCCGTTTCGAGCATATCTCATTTCAATCTAAATGACAGAATAAAACGCAAAAATGCTTCGGCCGAGATTCAGCCTATTCCTCACAGGCTTTTTTGTGCTAAACCCCCTCCACAGAGATGATGCGCGTACTACACATATTGTCCCAAAGACCGAGTCAAACCGGCAGCGGTGTCACCTTACAAGCGCTCCTGCAATATGGCCAGGAGCAAGGTTATGCGCAAGCCGCGGTGGTGGGCGCCGCCAAGGGTGAAGCCAAGCCTGAGATTGAAGCCCTGCCTTCTGAGCTGGTTTTTCCGCTCTACTTTGAACAAGACCCTTTAAACTTCCCTATTCCAGGCATGTCCGATGTGATGCCCTATAAGAGCACGCGTTTCTCAGAGATGCACGGCGAACACATTGACGCGTATAAAAAGGCATGGGCGCAGCTCTTGCGAGAAGTGAAAGCGCAATTTAAACCCGATGTGATACATTCGAATCACCTTTGGATCTTAAGTGCGATGCTCAAGGATATTTTCCCTGAGATCCCCATCGTCACCCACTGTCACGCGACCGGCCTGCGACAAATGGAACTTTGTCCGGATTTAAAAACGCAAGTACAACAAGGTTGTGCCCGAAATAATCTCTTTGCTGTGCTCCACGAGGAACACGCTGCGCTGGTGGAAACAAGCCTTGGGGTAGACCGCCAACGCATCCATGTTGTTGGCGCCGGCTATATGGACAGCATCTTCCACAACAAAAACGCAGCGCGCAGCCCAAACCACAAACGTATTCTCTATGCGGGCAAATATGCATATGCCAAAGGCGTCCCCTATCTCCTGGATGCCTTTGAACGTTTGGCGCAAAAAAATGCGCATCTGAGTCTGGATATTGCCGGCAGTGGCAGCGGCGATGAAGCGCAAAAGTTGCGTGAACGCATGCAGACCATGGGCCCAAACGTGCATCTGCATGGGCAGGTCAATCAAAGAGAACTTGCAGAGTTGATGCGGCGGGCTGATGTGTTTGTCTTGCCTTCGATGTATGAGGGACTTCCCCTGGTCCTGGTTGAGGCGTTTGCCTGTGGGGCTCGCTTGGTCGCCACAGATTTAACGGGAATTCGGGAACAAATCGCCCCGCATTTAAAAGATGCCATTTTCCTGGTGCCCAAACCTAAGATGCAAAGTGTCGATCAACCTTCTGAAGAGGCGGTCGGACCTTTTAAAGTACAACTCAGCCATGCCATTGAACAAGCTCTCTTGGCTGGCGCAATCAATCCGGCCGAAGCAACATTCAAGCAAAGCCTCGAGCATTTCAAATGGAAGACCGTCAGCACACGAATCGAGCAGATGTGGAAAAGCCTGCTTTAAACCGACGGCAGTGCCTCTTCCCTGCGCCGAAACGCACCTGTGAGGCCCAGCAGAACGTAGCCGACCATAAAGCCCAAAAGAATGGTTCCACCTGGCCCCCCCACGCTCAACACGCTTAGTCCAAAAACGATGAGCCCATAATAAAAGAGCTGTCTCTTTCTGTTGCGAAACTGTTTGTATGAAGGAAATGGGATTTTAGAAATCATCAAGATCCCTGAGACCAAAAGAAACCCACTGGCCAAACGCCAGTCTCGTAACCAAGGGATGTCACATTCATGGTAGGTCATCACTAAAGTCACCGGCAAAAGCGCCCCCACAGGAATCGGTATCCCTTGAAACTCTTTATCCGCGGCAGACTCCGGCCCTCCGGCATTAAAGCGCGCCAAACGCAGCGCCCCACAAGCGACAAAAAAGAAGAGAAAGAGCCAGCTTAAATCAAAAGCGACAAACGTATCGCCCGCATAAACCCAATAATAAACCACATAGGCCGGCGCCAAACCAAAAGAGACAATATCGGCTAAACTGTCGAGCTGCGCACCAAAAGCACTCTGGGTTTTTAACACCCGGGCAATGCGACCATCCACCGTATCACAAAGGGCAGCCACAATAATGGCCGTGCAAGCCCAGTAGGGACGCATGGGTGCCCATAAAATGGCCAACATGCCACAAAAAATACCGCTCAAGGTAATGGCCTGAGGAAATGCAATGCGAAACCAATAAGGCATCGCTCAAGCATCGCGCCCTTCTAAAACGATTGCAAGCGATAATGTATACGCATGCACCTTGTGAAATCTGTGTTTTTCATCGATGTTAAAACCATGAAACGTCAGTATATTGATGCCAGTATCGATTGGCGAAAGACACCTATAAAATGGGCTGAAGCCCTGGGCATCAGCAAGGAAGCTGTCGAACTCTACTTGGAATGCAAAGCCATTGATCTCCATATTGAATCGTTTATTTGGCAACGCTTAGGTCTCTACAGCCTTCTAAAACAAAACAACAAAGGCGCATTCGGTGCGCGCGGTTATGCCCAAATCGATTTGCCCCGTGCGCTCGCCGCGGGCATGGGCGGTGGGGTTTGGAGTATCTGCACAAACCCTTTACGAGGTGCTAAGAATCGCGAAAAGATCTTTTTTGACAATCTGAAGGAAATCCGAAAAACCTTGAACAGCCACCAGGATGTCAGCATCGTCAGCAATGCCCGGGAATTTGATGCCGCGCAAGCAGCCAACCGCTACGCCATATGGCTGGGCATTCAAGGGGGAAACGCCCTCGACCATAACCCGCAAAGCCTGGCGCAAATCCCAGACAAAGTGATTTCACGTATTACCTTGGTGCATCTGATGAACTCCAGTTTAGGCTCGACCAGCTCACCACTGCGCATTCGCGATCACGGCCTCACCGCAAAAGGCGCCGAATACATCGAAGTGATGAATCATGAGCGCATCCTCGTCGACCTGGCCCATATCAGCGAAAAAGGTTTTTGGCAGGCCCTCGAGGTGCATGACACCTCACAACCCTTCCTCGTTTCCCATACAGGCGTCTGCGGAGTCCACAATATGTGGCGAAATATCAACGATCTACAAATCAAAAGCGTGGCCAAAAGCGATGGCGTCATCGGCATTATTTTTCACAAAGGCTTCCTGGGCAAAAGCCGTGATGGCGGACATCTTGATGCGCTTGTCGACCATATGGGCCACATCATCGATATCGTCGGCGAGGACCACGTGGCGCTCGGCAGTGACTGGGATGGCGCCATCACCACCCCCAACGCCATGCCCACGGTTCTGGAGCTTCCACGCCTGGTCGAAGAAATGCTGCAGCGAAAGTGGGATGCAAATCGCATCGCCAAGATTTTAAGCCACAACTATGTGCGCGTGTTTAAGGCCATTCGGCCCTAAAGACCCAAAGACCTAAACCAAACGACAAATGTGATCGCCTTAATGTAACGTGCAAACAACTTTCGTCCAGAAAAAACATAAACAGAAAAGTGCTTATGAAACAAGGATTTAACACCAAAAAATAGCCGCTTGGTGAATAATTTTGCACATGTTATAGTAGACTGTTGAGCAATTTTGAGTCATGGTGGCGCTTCAATGAAGGATGATGTTCTTACATCTGATGGTATCTATCCCATGCGCGTTGTGGCGCGCCTGACAGGTCTGTCTCCCGATGCGATCCGGGTATGGGAGCGACGCTATCAGGCCGTTGTCCCACACCGCACAAGTGGTGGAAGTCGCAGATTTTCTGCCGACGATGTGCGCCGTCTGCAGCTCTTGCGCCAAGCCACAGAAAATGGCCATTCGATTTGCGCCATCGCCAATCTTTCAGAATCTGAGCTTGAGTCTCTGCCCGAACTTGAGGCCGCCCCCGTAAAAATACAGGTGCAAAGCGAGAGTGCAATCATAGACTCTTCGTTTGAACAAATTTGCACCAACTATGTCGATGCCATTCGAAAATTTGACATACAAAAATCCTACGATATTTTATCCCGGGCCGCAGCCGTGCTCAAACCCATCGACTTTGTGCTGCAAATTGTGGTTCCAGTCTTGCGAACCATCGGGAATGAATGGATGCGTGGTGATTTAGAGCTCGCCCATGAGCATTTGGCCTCAAGCCAAATCAAATCCTTAATGTGCGCTATGGTCAAAAGTGCAACCGCACAGCCTGGCGCTGCCCGTATTGTTGTCGCCACCCCATCAGGCCATTGGCACGAGTTTGGCGCCATGATTGCGGCCTTTATGGCGATCAGCCGGGGCTTTCAGGTTCTTTACCTGGGATCTAATTTAAGAAACTCCGATCTGATCTTTGCCTGTGAAAAATTTCAAGCCAAAATCCTCATGCTCTCGGTTCTTTTCCATGAGGACGAAGAGACCAACAAACGCTTGAACACAAATCTGCAGGAGCTCTCGAAGAAACTTGACGTTTGGGTCGGCCTACCAGAAACCCATCCGCTGACAAGTACAGATACCGGCGCCCAATATTTTAGTCGCTATGAAGATTATAATTACGCCCTAAGCACCCTTTAAAACCAAAGTCGACATTGAAATTCACAGCAACTTCGCTTAGCGTTAGCCTGCATGGGCTTTTCTGAATCAACCACAGCCACCCAAAGCGTCCAAAAGCAGTACGAACGCTGGCCCTACCCCTATGTCCCCCTTATTGCCACCTTGCATCGCGAACAATTATGGCAAATCAACATCCACTGGCTCAACGCCGCCTGCGGACAACCACTCCCTGCAAAAGTAAAACCCAAAATATGGATCACCGGATGCGGTACCTTTCAACCCTATGTTTTCGCCAGAGCCAACCCGGATGCGGATATTTTGGCCACCGATCTATCCAGACGCTCGCTCGAATTGGCCGAGCGCCGTTGCAAATTCCACGGCATTAAAAATGTGCGCTTCGAACAAATCGATTTGGATAACCCAGCAAGTTTTCCACAAGAAGAATTCGATTTCATCGAAAGCTATGGGGTGTTGATGTGCTTGCCCGAACCACAAAAGTCTTTAAAGCACATCAAGGAAAAGCTTAAGCCGCATGGCGTCATGCGCATCATGGTCTACCCGCACTACGGACGGCAACGTATTTTTCAAATACAGCGCTTAGCCAAAATACTGGGTTTCGATTACCAGGATAAAAGCCATCCGGCAGAGCTGAAAAAACTCATGCGGCGTTTGCCCAAAAATCACCCTTTGCACTATGCGTTTTTCTCTTACAGCGACAGCCAAAACCCTCAAGGTGTCGTCGATGGCTTCCTGCACCCTTCCGACCGGGCCTTTACCGGCATAGAGCTTTCTCATCTCATCGATAAGGCCGACCTTATGCCCGCCTGTTTTTTTCATCGTCCCTGGGGACAGCCCGCATCCATGGCCGAAAAATTAGAACTTGAGCCCTACTGCCCTGCGCTGATGCTGCACTATCTGGATCTTTGGCAAGAGATCGGCACCAACTATATTCTCTGTTTGACCAAAAAAGAGGCACCCCCACAAAAGACCACAGCCCCAAAGACGCACCCGCTTTTTGATAAGAACAACAAGACCTTAGATCTTCGACATCGACTGCGCTTAAAACGCTTAGGCTTAAGCGGCGCTTTACTCGAATCAAAAACCCATGCAGAGTCTTTACCTTTAAGCGCCAGGGAGGTTCGCCAACTGACAAGCGGTCAAACCGATGGCCTTAACGGCCACGCACGACAAATCATCCCCGGCGCAGATTCAGCACAAGCACAGGCGGTTTTCTTAGGAGAACTCGAAGAGCTTAAACCCGGGCCACAACTTTTCTGTGTTCCAGGCAGCAATGCACCCAACCCATTCTACACCCATCTTTTTGAAGCGTATCGCTTTGAACATCATTGGCCACAAACCCAACCAAGTAAAGTGGCGCCCTTAAAAGAACAAATCCGGCGCTGGCAAGAACACGCCTATCCTTTGGAAGACGACCTTCATCGCTTTGGCCTCACCCCTTTTGGCACCCACCAACATGCCCCCGAGCTTGTCGCCAAAGGCCTTGCGCAACTTGAAGGTGCTTCAAAGTCACTTCGCATCGACGAATTTAGACTGAGCGATGAGACGCATAAATTTTGCGAAGTCGAAGACTTCCTTAAGAGACAAAGCAGCATACCCAAGAAGCAGTTTCACGACGCGCACCTGCGCGAGCTTTGGCTCTTACTCTTTTCCTACCCGCAGCTGCTGCTGGATATTGAAGAAGCCTGATGAACGCTATTTTTTCCTGAGCGTCGATTTGACGTCGTCAATTTCCTTCACGTGTTTTGCGGTCGTTTTAATGTCCTTTTGCGTCTTGCCCAAATGCCCTTCCACCTTGGTGACAAGCTTGGATACCGACTCAATTTGCTTTTTGGTCTTTTTAGAAAGCGTAACCAACTGATTCTTTATTTCAAAGAGGTTATCCTTATCCCCAATCAAGGTCTTCGCATCCTTTTTAAGCGCCTTGACATCTTTTTCGAGGTTCTTCTTGATTTTAGAAAGTTTCTTAATGCTCGAAGCAATTTTTTTACCTGTGTTGGCCACATCGCCAAAATCAAAAGCCTGGGCACTGTTCATATGCGTCAAAGGCACCGCCGTTAAAATCAAACCAATCACAAACGATGGCCAATCAAAACGCCATTGGGTTAATTGTCTTTTTTGTTCTTTGTCTTGCTCACTCATGTTGTTCTCCTTATGCTCATCCAGAGCCCATTGCTCCAGCAGAGTTAATTTCTGCCACACATGGGACAACCTTGCAGCAATAAAGAGGTTTTTCTCTGCTGAAGGCACTTTTCTTTCAGCACGCTCAAAACCAAGGCCCCTTATGAAGTTATTCTTTTGCCTCTGTTTTTTATTTCCGCTAAGTTGAAGTCGACCATGCGACAAAA
>JASMKV010000104.1 GCA_030749035.1 Myxococcota bacterium
TTCGTTGGGTCCTGTAAGGATGCGTACACCACATCCGCAGCGGAGCGGAAAAACGCCAGACTTTCGTCTGTGACTTTGCCGTCGCTGTTGGTCAGATACCCGCGCGAGAAAGCTGACGAGTTGTAAAGCACTTCACCACTATCTGGATTCTTGTAAATCGGTGCGGACACCCAACGCTGATTTTCATAGAGGAAATCAGGTGGTGCGCCTATCGCATGTGCATCAACCGGCTTACCGTCGTCATCATAACGCAAGATATAGGACCAGCTCTTGGTTCCGCCTTGCGTGTTGGCGGTGACTTCATATTTGGCGTAATCGCCTTTGCTTTCAACTTCGTCGATACGCAATCCATCGGTGGCGTAGTTCCACACTGCGTGTCCCGAAGACTTCTCAGTGACGTAGGAAACACCGCTGCGGGTTGCTTCCAACATATGATTATGGAAAGCCACAACAGATTCCTTGGTCAGTTCTTTGTTGAGTTTAAGATCTTGAACCTTACCTTCAGCCTTGTTGGCATCGCCAACAGCCTTCATCTCGTAAGTTCCATCATCTTTTTTGACGGGCTCAAAGACACGGCTTTCGATACGGCCTTCACTTTGGTTCAAGTAGAATTTCTTAATCTTTGGTGGATAACCGCCACCAGCTTGTTGTGAGCCAAGCAAGATGGGCTCATCAGCCGGATTGGCTGGGTCGATGGTGATATCGGCGCGTGAGCGGGTAAGGTTACCGGATGCATCAACGTCCAGATACTCTACACGTGCATCAATCTTGCGCTTTCCATCGATTTGCGACCAGTCTTTTGGATCGCGTTTGCCACTTGGCTTACCCATATAAAGTGGGTTTGCTTCAAAGCTAAGGCCATCGTCTTTGAGACGTGTGGGCGAAAACGCGTCGTCCAGGTCCAGCACTTTGTCTGGGTCAGCACTGTCATAGACACGTGAAATCGCAACATCAAATTCTTGATTGCCGCTGTCGGTTTTGAACACGAGGTTCTCACCAGGCATCGGTGCGCCGGTGGTGTCGTTTCGATTACCGACAAACGCGGTGTTGTCTGCATTGCGATAGCCGCCATTGTTGATGTGGCGATATTCACCCGCATCGAAAAGTGCAAACATCAAATCGTTGACATCGGTTGCACCAAAGGTGTGTTCTTTTTTGCTTTGGGCATCAAAGATGGTGACATTCGAAGCGGCGTCCAGCTTCATCGCTGCAAGCGGTGCCTCGAGGTGACAGTGACCCCACCAACCGGTGTTGATGGTGTCGACATTGATATGTCCACTCTTATTCCAGTCATAGGGGAAATCCGAACGAACTTTTTCACCGTCTTCTAAGAGACGCAGTCCGGTTTTGTCCGAGGCCGGCTTTTCTTCAATATGGGTTAAAAGCTCCGCTGGTACTTCAGTGGCGCTCTTATCAAAATAGACTTTGTCGCCATCACGAAAAACAGCTTTGCCCGCATGCTCAGAAAGCGCATCGGGTAAACCATTGGCTTTCACATTGATGACCACATAGCTTGGTGAAAGCGGATTGGTTGCATCCTTGGCCAGGGAGAGAGTCTGTTCACCGTTTTCACGGTCAACGGGACGCAGTCCGATGGTTTTTTCCAAATCTCGTTCCTCAATGCTGGAACCGCTTTTGGTGGTCTTTCGGTCTGTGACATAGTTGAGTAGGTTTTCGATAGAACTTTTGGCTTCGTCGGAAGATTCGAGATCCATCAATTTACGCACACCCTTATCGAAAGGTGTTCGGTAGGGGTGGTATGTGTCCATCTTACCGGTGGTAAATTCAATATCACGGTTCATGAAGCTCTTGGCTTCAAGGCGACGTAAAAGCGCGTTACCTGCGCGTTGTTCGGATGCGGGAAGTCCGGTTTCATCGAGCTTTTTGCTCAAGCCTTCGAAAAAACGTGGCTTACGTAAACCGGCAACACCGAGTTGTTCGTTGTTGGTGCCGGTAATTTCTGTGGCCTCGAGGTAGTCTTTGTTCTTTTCAAAAAGATCGTTTACCGCTTTTTCAAGGTCATCGAGTGTTTTGATGTTGGATAGTTCGGCGCTGCTAAGGCTGATGTCCTTAGGGTTCGGATCGCTAAACTCCCGTTTGTTGGCAATGAGTGCGGGAACGCTATCAAAAGCGCCGGCGCCAGTGTTATGAGCAAAGGTTAAATCCGCGCCAGGGGTTGATGCGGTGCGGTCTGCGGGTGCGGGAGCTTTCGTCCCTGTTAATCTATCAATTGGCATCGTGGTATCTCCGTTGTTTGGGATTGCTCCCAGTTCTCTTTATCTCTCGCAGGCGTGACCTGGTCAAGTTTCGCTTTAGCTTGCTTTAATTGTCGGAATCGTCGAAGAATTGTTGCTAAATATTGACCTTCGGCCCAAGGATGGCTAATAAGGGCCGCGTATTGAGTGGATGGGTCGTTAGCTCAGTTGGTAGAGCATCGGACTTTTAATCCGGTGGCCCAGGGTTCGAGCCCCTGACGACCCACCATATAGTGGACCCGTATTCGCCTTAAGTAGGCGGTATCTTTTGGAGTTGGCACATGAGTGAAGTAGGGGCTAACTACACTGAATTAAAAAAAGAAGTTGTCGAGACCCGCAATCAGGCGATTAAAACCGATAATCAGATTAAAAACCTGGTTTTGGATGTGAAGGGCTTCGAAAAGCGCTTCGAGGTCTGGGAAAAACGAAGTCGTTTTAGCACCCTAGGGGTGCATCTGCTGGTGGTGATGGCGGTCTGGGCAGCAGCGCACGTCTTTTATACAGCAAAAACAGGATCTTTACGTAAAGAACGCGATCAGCTCCTGGCAGAGCGCGCTGAAGAGAAGCGCCACGTTGAGGATCGTATGCGGGAGCTCAATGGGCTCAAAGGAGCGGCCAAGGCACGTGAAGAACTCTTTGCTTCGTCTGAGGCGAATGCACTCAAGTTTCTTCAAGCGCTTAAAGAGGGCAAAATGGATACGGCGGTCAAGCTGGCCGAGCAAATCGATGTTTCAACGCTCACCCATTTGGGTAAGAAGCTCGTCGGGCAGAAAGTCCAGGAGCTGCGTGATGGCATGGCGGAAAAGGCTTACCGGGCCGGACGCGCCTATATTACCGCTGGGCGTAAAGATGCGGCCGTCACCGATTTGCAAAAATCACTTAAATTGGCTTCAGAAGGCCGATTTGCGACGCATGCCCGCTATTATCTGGCCTCGACGCTGTGGAGTATGAAGCGTTTGGAAGAAGCTGTACCGCTTTTTGAACAGCTCCAAAACGGTGAAAGCTCAGAGGTGTTGATTGAGGAAGTGCGCTATCTTTTGGGCACATCTTTGGCCAAACTTGGGCGAACTGGCGAAGCGAAGACCTATTTACAAATGGTCGCCGGCGGCACAGGGCAATATGCCCAGCCAGCCAAAACCTATCTGGCATCCATTGCCAATGATGCTGCCGCGACCGCACCTGCAGCCACCGCCACCCAGTAAGTGCGATTGGCGGAGATCTCTATGCACTGCCCGGTTTGGGCGCGCAAGAGGCGATGTTTTTTCGCTATTTCCGAGAAAAAAGCCGTAAACTGCTGTTTTTAAATAACTTTAAATCTTTAAAAAAGAGCAACTCCACCGCTTCTAAGGCGATAATATAGAGTGGAGGATGTTCCTATGAATATAGGTATGAGTTTTAACCCGGCTATGTTTGCTCTTGGTAAAGCGCCAAGTGGAAGTCAAATCAACG
>JASMKV010000105.1 GCA_030749035.1 Myxococcota bacterium
GAAATGACCGCACTCGCCACAACAGTCCCCCCACTTATGCCACCATCGGTGACTTTTTGTGGATCACCACTGCCATCCACACCCCAGAGACAACTTTCAGCCCCACAGGTTCCCCCACCGCTACAAGTCGAAGCGCTGGTGCACAGTGCTCCAGCGTTATCACCACCAGAGCAATATTGATTTCCATTGGCCACCGTAGAGCAAAGAATTGCTCGGGTGCCATCGGTAAAACCTGTCGTTTCCAAAAGCCAGGTCCCTTGAAAACCTGCCGTATTAACGTCTTCATCCTCCCCCGCACTCGCATTACCGTTCAGGTAACCGGTAGGCTCTGCATCATCCGGGTCACCCCCATCCTGAAAAACCACCGATGGCGCCGCATATTGAATTTGAAAGGAATGATTTATGGTGGTCACATTGCCCGCATCGTCCTGCACGCTGGCCTGCGCCAGATAATTGCCATCAGCAAAGCTTAGAAGTGGGAAAATTCCATTTGTTGCCTCGACACTAAGGGGGAAATCTGAGGATGTTTTATTTTCCGGCACTGGTGTCACATCCAAAGAGATATTGGCCTCTGAAGCAGCCCCCGATACGCTATAGGTAAAAACAATACCAACCTCGTTTGCTGTTGAGCCTTCATTTTCATTAAAGGTCAAAAGAAGTTTGCTGGGATCAGGTTTGGTTTGCGTCATCTCTGGTGGGGTTCTATCGACGGTCACAGTAACGCTCGTGCTGGCTGCATTGCTGGCCGCATCTAAAACACTTGCCACCAAGACAAAGTCACCATCGCTGCTGCCAAAATCGACCGCCGGAAACAGCACACTAAAAGCACTTCCCGAAGTGTCCGTAATATTTTGCGTATAGGTTGTTGTACTGCCCCCATCTGGCGTAATCGCTAAGGTTGCCTGCCAGCTGCTGGCATCCTGGCCAGATGGATCAACCTGAATGCTGATGCTATGCTGAAAGCCTGCTGCCGAAGAATCATCACTGGACGCCGCAATCGCGTAGACTGGCGTCGAATCAAACACCAACCGGCCTGCGGTACCTTCAGACTCATTCACATAAGATGGAGCCCCGGGCGGCGTATCGTCAATGATAACCGATATTGCTTGTGTCGTGATGGTTTGCCCTGAGCCATAATCGCACTCAACATAAATCTCCTTTGCCGTTGACGTTTCGCTCAACGTTGCATCAAGTGACAGAGTATCATTTGCCGAAGGGCTGCTCCAACTGGCCCCAGCCCCTGACTCGACAGAGTCAACCATCAATCGGCATGTCGTCGGCGTGCCACCGCCTAAATAGGTCACCTCAGCTGCAAAATTGTCGTTGCTTACACTGCTTCCATTTTCGGGTGAAGAAAGAACCAGCTTCGGTGAATCCGTTGCGAAAACCACATCCACACTGACCGCACTGCTCGTGGATGTATTCCCTGCGGCATCGGTATAGGTGGCAGTCAAATCATAGCTTCCCTGTGGAAGACTGGCGTCGGTAAATGTCACTGTGGTCGTCCCGGCAATCACCGTTTGCGCAATGCTGTTATAAGACCCAAGTGCCAACTCTAATATTCCATCGCTGGTGTCTGCCGCAGACAATGCAACAACCACATTATAGTTTAGACCTGGCGCACTCAGATTCGTATCATCGGAACTTGAAAGACTAATCGTACCAAGGCCACTGGGGCTACTGATAGACACACCTGGCGCAGATGCATCACGATTATAAAAGAGAGAAAATGTTCCGGAATTGCTTCCTTCAGACAGACTTAAGCTAAAACAGTTCGTTCCTGAAGAAAGAGCAATATCTTCCAGCAAGGTGCCTTCCGCCGAAGCTGAAATCGCTGTTGTGCTATCCGAACCAATTTGCGTACCGGAGCACGAAACAACACCCGAGTCTTCACTTGCCGTGTCGTATTGTTGTAAGAGCAGCGTCCTTTCTTGTGTGCCAGTCCCTGTAGAGATATCCAAATCGATGGTCGCGGCTGAAGTGGTTCCCCCCGAAGCAATCGCAGCACGACTGGCAAACCCACCAGCCGCATCGTCATAACCTTGTACGTTAAAATCCAAGGGCGAAGTAAAAACGGTAATTGTGACCGGTGTCGTGGATGTTGTGTTGCCACAATCATCTGTAACCTGCAAATAGACCGTTTTTTCTCCATCGGTAAGTGTTGCCGTCACGCTAATGGCTTGACTCGAAGAACCTGTCGGTGGGGTAAAGCTCACCGGTGATTGATCAGAAAAAATGAGGGTACCCTGCGAACTCGCTGTTGCATTCATCACAGCGCCTGAAAATGTATATTGTAAACCTTCGGTTTCTGCATCCACATCATCCACACTCGTGATTACCGTTGCATCTGCGGGGGCACTATAACTTAGGGTTGGCGTTGTCTCATAAACAGAAATAGTTCGAGTGATGGTCTCACTTTGATTACCTGCCAAATCCAAACCAATGGTTTCAACGTAAATCGGCGCATCAACAGGGAGTGTTAAGGTTCCAAAATCGAACTCAAGTTTAGAATCCAGGCTTAATGAGACCAAATCAACCATTCGACACAAACCGTTACGACATTTCTGTGTCCCACCACAGTCACTGTCCGTCACGCATGCATCACTTGGGAAATTGTCAGAATACACACGTAACCAAGCTTCCGCATCCGGTTCTGCACCACTCATTTGCCCACTTGCGCCTGTGGTCTGAATACCCTCTGTCGTTGCATCAAGATCACTCAGAGGCGTAAAACAAGCGCCTTCACTAAGCCCAATGTTCGTTAAAGTGGGCACAGTCGAATCGATCCAATAACGTACAGGTATTGAAAAACCTCGACGTCCATTCACACCAGGCTCTGTAATTTCAGCAAGGACGGTAATATCGTACACGCTGGGGTCCTGACTTTCACTTAAAGGCACACCCAGAAGCTGAAAGACAACCTGCTCATCCAACTGTAGAGGCAATACGCTATCGGGTGTGACTGCCGAAAAAGCCGTTTGACCTGGCAACTTCTGCTTGAATTCAATGGTCGAATCACTTCGGCAATCGCTTGTCACTGTAATCGTTCGGGTTTGCATACCATTTGTCTGCCAATCCGCATCATCGACATGCAAAACTTTACTCCAGTCCCCTGGCGAAACATTGACGACACAACGCATGTTACAAGTCGCACCATCGCCTGTACAATCCTCATCTGCACTACAGGTCGTTGTAGAATCATCACTACAAAAACCGACCTGCACATCCATAGAAACGCTCTTGGTCGAACCTTGATAGGTTGTGGCCGTTGACGCTTTAAAATTCAAGGCACTGCTTTCATCACTGGAAGAAGACTCCACTACTTCCTCCAGAGGGGTTCCCGTTGCATCCGTCGACGCTGTCGCCAGAAAAGTATTTAAACCTTGTCCCAAAGCCACCTGCGTGAAGGTTACATTACCGCTGGCATCAACTTGTTCCACCAAGACTTCACCCTCATTGACCTGCAATGCAACATATTCGCCCTCGAGCATACGCTCGCAACTCATCGTCACATCGGTTTCAATGGGGTCATAGGTATCATCGGTATCCACATAAGCGTCAGAACCAATGGTTGGAACGGTGACTGAGTCTGCCATCGGCGACGAGAACACACAGCTCGACTTGCCTGTCACTGTAAGATTTGTCGACCCTGTGGCCGAACCAATCGTCGCGGTCAAATTCACCGCCCCATCAGGGATGGTAAATTGTGAGAACGTGGTGGTTAAACCCAAACCCAGGATTGAGGTTACCGGCTCCGAAGTCTGACCATCTAAAGTGTAGGTTAAACTGACCACCGGTGGATTATCGACAACGTATTTAATATTGGTCCCAGAGACTTCCACGTCAATCTGCAATCCGGGTGTATCCAAATCCAAATCATGGTTCACTTCACCGGCATTGGTGTTGGGTTGCGGTATGGAATAGAGGGTCGCGCCATCGCTTGGTGCGTTAATCACCACGTTGATGGGATCGTAAGACACCGTACCACCGGGCCAAGCACAGCCAAGCAAAGAGAGAAGCCAGACGGCTCCAAAGCCCATGACTATTTTTTGAAAACTCTTATTCATCATCGTTATATCCCCTTAAGCCCTTGCTTCAATTAAGAGTTCTTTGTCGATTAAGGTGTTCACAAACACTTGTGCATCCTCTTTGGCCTGCGTCTCATCGGTGTCAAATTCTTCAAGTACACCGCCCACCAAATGCTCCAGGCTGGCACCCTCTTCCAATTGGCCCCAGAGAAAAGTTCCGACTTCATTAAGGCTAAGCATGCGGGAGTTGAGCAAAATAAATGCGGTGCCTTCTAAGGTGCGACACGCGACTTTTGGATTCCATTTCCAAATCTTTTCTTGAGCCATTTTTTCTTCTCCAACAAGCCTTAAGTATCGATAGTGCCTTCCTTTTCACTGAATTCGGCACCATCAAATTTAATCAGAATCTCGCGCTTTTCGCGGCAAGTTGCAAGAACTATTGGACGACTCCAAAGGCCAAAAATATGCCGCATGGTGTCGCGCATATAATCGTCACGAAGGTCTACCCCTTCATCGATATGACGTATCAAGAGCTCCCCTTTATTCTCAAAATTACCATCCACAATCTGCACAAATGGCTGGCCAAAATTGGTCAGGCTCTCAAGCAGTTTGGCTTTGATCGCCTGAAACTCGCGGGTCATAATCTCCCAGGAGCCACTTTTCTTATTAAAATCATAGTTGAACATCTTTTGTTCGTGGGCAAATTCAGGGGTCAAAAAGGCGTCAATAAAAGTCACATCGTTATAATGGCGGCGCACATCGAAGATCTTTTCGCGCCCCAAGCCGGCTTGCGTATCCCAGGCCCTGCGCCCTTGAAGATCGTCGCAATCCTCCCATTCTTTGCCAAATTGGCCCTTGTTCCAGCGCTCCTCAATATCGCGAAAAAGTTCGAGGCCAAGCTTATAGGGATTGATGCGCCCAGGCTGCACACCCATGGTGCCCGCGTGTCGGTCCGCATAATCGAGCACCTCCGAATCATCCATGGCCCTTTGGGTCATGATCGTCGTATGCCAATAACTGGCCCAACCCTCGTTCATAATTTTGGTCTGACCTTGCGGTAAAAAATAATAGGCCTCTTCACGCAGCATGCCTAAGATATCACGCTCCCAATTCTCCAGCGGCGCATGCTCCATCATAAAAAGCATCACATCCCGCTCAGGATGCTCAGGAAACTTTCTTTCCTTGTCCCGCTCTTCTTCCATCTTTTTCTTTTGCGCCTCAACAAATTCATCCGGGTTGATGTAGGGGCGCATATATTCGCGGTCGGTCGGTAAAACCGGGACTTCGCCCATCGGCGCGTCCCGTTCAGTCGTGGCTTTTTCCAAATCACGACGTTTAATATAGGGCAATTGGCGATCAATGAGGTTTTCAATACTCAACGCTTTATCGATAAAGGATTCCACTCTATCGATACCGTAACGATCGATATAGCGCCGGATCTTGGTGGCGTGATTGGCCGTGGTGTCCATCATTTTTCGATCGGTGTGGGCAAAGGAAAAATTGTTCTTAAAAAAATCGTTGTGCCCATAGACGTGCGCCATCACCAATTTTTGATCCACATCCGGATTCGCCGCCAGCAAATAGGCGTAGCAGGGGTCATTGTTGATCACCAATTCGTAGATTTTCGAGAGCCCATACTCTTGATGCTTGGAGAGTTGCTCGTACTCCATACCAAACTTCCAATGTGGATAGCGGGTTGGGAAACCACCATAAGAAGCAATCATGTTCATCTGATCGTAAGAAATACATTCGAATACTGTCTGATAGGTATCGAGGCCAAATTCTTCAGCATAGACCCGAATCTTCTGATGAATGGCATCCAAATGGGCTGGCAAGCTCATAGGGGAAGACTAGCCCGGCTTCAAGGGTACCGCAATCATTAAAAAAATTAAACTTTTCAAGATCAAGCTGCAAAAACCCCACACCGATTGGGCTTGTCTTTCGCGTCCCAATTGGGCAGATAAGGGGGGATGTCCGAAGCGCAAAAACTCGATTTTACTGGCCGTATCCTCTACCTCACCGAGGATGGCCAAACCATCAAAGACCAACTCGCCGGCCAAGATCTCCAAAAAATTCCAGATGATTTGATGGACAATATCTCGACCGATGAAATCACCCCGGGCTGGGTGTGTTTTTGGTACGATGAAACCTTAGGACGCTATAGCTTTGTCGGCATTCGTAACAAAGCCATCGCCAAAGATGACTTAAAAAACAGCGGTTTTACCGTCATGGTCTCCGGCAAATCCAAAGGCTGCGGTTCAAGCCGAGAGACTGCGCCCTATTCAGAAAAAGCCGCCGGTATCAAACTCGTCATCGCCAAAAACATCGAGAAAATTTATGGCCAGAATTGCCAAAACATTGGGCTTTTGACCTCAACCGATTTTGGCTTACTTGAACGCATCAAAGCCGGTGAAAGCATCTCCATCGAAGAATTCACCCAAGGTCTCGACCCTATTTCGGCGGATGTGGTCCGTCATGGTGGCCTTTTTGCCTACAATAAAGCCCGCCTGGCCGGCCAAACCCAAGCGCCTTTACCCAGCACCCCCGCTCGACCCATGAATCTGGCGGAGAAAATTATTGCCCGCCACGCCGTGGTGGATGCGGCCAAAGGTGAAATGGGTGTGGATGCAGTCAAGCCGGGCGATGCGGTCTTTTGCCGCACCGATGTGCGCTTCACCCACGACTATGTCACCCCGATGGCTGCCTCACTCTTTTTCGCTGGTTTTGGAAAAGACACCAAGGTCAGCAACCCCGACCGGGTTTTTGCTTTTCGTGATCACCTGACCTTCTTGGGACAGGTCATGCCGGCCAAACAAAAGGAGCAAGGCCTACTCAAGCTGGCGGACAACCTGGCGGTGACACAGGAAGGCTTTTGTGCCCAGCAAGGCATTCGACTCTATGGTGAACATGAAGACGGCGGCTCGGAAGCCATCTGTCATAATGCGGTGCTTGAAGACTTAGGACTGCCGGGCGAACTTATTGCCGGCACCGATTCCCATACCTGCACCGGAGGCGCTTTAGGGGCCTTTGCGTTTGGCGTCGGCTCGACGGATATGGCCAACGCCTGGCTCACCCAGGATGCGCGCATCAAAGTGCCCGAAAGCATTCGCATCGAGTTACAAGGCCACATGCCTGCCCATCTCTCGGCCAAAGATTTGATGCTCTACGTCATGTCCGGCGAATATTTCAAAGAGGGCAAAGCCATCGGCCAGGTTTTAGAATTTTGTGGCGAAGGCTTAAACGATATGACCCTCGATGAGCGTGCCACCTTAACCAATATGGCGGTCGAATGCGGCGCCACCACCGGCATCATCCCGGCAGACGATGAAACTTGGCGCTATCTCAAAGAAACGCGCGGCGCAAACGTCGAAAAACACCGACAAGCAGATTTACTCCCCGATGAAGATGCCGAATATGCCCATCGCATGGAAATCGATCTGAATGAGCTCGCACCCATGGTGGCCACCCCCGGCGATCCTCGCAATGGGATACCCATCGATGCCATGGACAAACAAGTCAGCATTGATATTGCCTATGGTGGCTCGTGCACCGGTGGCAAAATCACCGATATGGAAATGTATGCTCGGGTTTTAGGCAAAGCCCTTGAGCAGGGCAAAAACATCAAAGACGGGGTGCAATTCTACATTCAATTTGGCTCGCAAAACATCAAACAAGAAGCGATCAAAAAAGGCTATGTGGAGGTCTTCGAAAAAATTGGCGCCCAGCTGATTAACCCTTCCTGTGGTGCTTGCATCAAAGCAGGTCCTGGCGTTTCCGACGATCCAAATCAAGTCACCGTTTCAGCCATCAATCGTAATTTCCCCGGTCGTTCAGGCCCGGGACAAGTCTATCTGGCTTCGCCCCTGGTGGTCGCCGCTTCGGCCATCTCCGGCTATATCTGCACGCCCGAAGATATTTTGGATTAATGTAGGCTGGATTTTAGCCGAGTGTCGAAACGGTATTCGCCCCCATCATAAGAGTTCACATCTGCGTAGAATGAAATCAAACGGCTACAAAGCAATTTAGTTTGCGATTAATTGCATCTCCTGCATATAATCATGTAATTCCGACACGCTCTCAGGGGTGCAATGCTCGGGCTCGATGACCACACTAAAGTCCTCAATGAACCATGTCGTTGCTTCAGCGCCAACTGGAGCATCAAACCCTAAAACGCTTTCTTCAAAGTGGACGACTAAAGCACTCGCCATCTCTTTGGCTTCAATCAACTGAGTGGATAAAGTGCCTGAACGCAGAAGATAAGATTTTTCTCCCTCGTGTGTATATTCAACAAACATTTTGCTCGTGTCTTCCTGCTTCACAGCTGAATTGACTGCAAAACTCAAAACATTTTGTGTTCCTGAGAGTGTGAGGAAAACCAAACCCTGCTGCAAATTTTCCGGATTTTGGCAATACCGGGCCGCTTCAACCTCTAAACCCTGGCGAGAAAAATCCATCGATGACTCATCGACACGCTCGAAATCCGAGCCGGTTCCAGCTTCATCACCGCATCCGGTTAAGAGTAAAGCAAATCCGACAAATACGATTGAAACTGTTCTTAATAATTGCTGCATGGGGGCCTCCTGGTTAGGGTGTTTATAAACAGAATAAAGAGCATATTACGTGCCAAATGCCCGACACCATAACCTTCTGTTTCTAAAGTGCTTTTTCCTCTCTAACCCATCAGCTCAGATGGGTACCCGCTCCCCAGAGCGGGCGTTGCCCCACACTTGGCATACCAACGCACGACATCCTACTGTCGCGCCAGGTCCAGTCTCCGGCTATATCTGCACGCCCGAAGATATTTTGGATTAAACCTTAACCGCCGAAACGCATGCCAAGCGCCGCCATAAACGCAATATGCCAGTTGCGGTAGGTGCCATTGGCGATCGACCATTGCTCGGTGCCATCAAAAGGATTGACCAATTTGACGTTTGAATCTGTCACTTCACGTTCAAGCATATGACCGTAACCGGTGGCAAAATCGAGCCAGGTGCTTGCCGAGATATCGTAGCGCCCGCCGAGGGTGAAACCTATTTTGTTCAAATCCAACACCGATGGACTCAAACGTTTATCCCCCACCGCAGCGCGCTCGTAAAACGTCCCGGCGCGAAAAGTAAACGCATCAGCCACACGCCAATCGCCACCAAGGCCAATGCCATAAGTATCACGCATCATATATTTAAGTTCGATATCACTCAGCGCAATATCGTCAACGAGGTCTGATGTAATGGCGATGTCCTTTGGACTCACCAGCGCCTTATCGTTGACCGACCAGCCTTCATACTGCACGGCCAATTCGATATTGAAGTTTTCTGCCCGATACTGATTGGCGAAACGGGCCACCCAAGGGATGTTGATTTTAAGCGAACCTTCGTTGCCTTCGACTTCGGCCAACTCGCTCAATGTATCACCTAAGGTCGCATCAATCGAGCCACTGGCCTCAACCCCATAACCCATCTGATAGGTGAGCGACACCAGCCAGCCTTTTAATGGCTCAAGGGCCAGCGAAAAAATGCCCGCGGAAGTAAAGGAGTCGGTCATATCCAAATGCACCATGGCATCGTATTCGGGGTTTTCCGGTGTACTAAACGACTCCAGCACATCAAACCCCGCATTCAGGCGCAAATTCGTGTTGAGTTTAAAATAGGTCAAAAGGGCTGTTGCCCCAACCTTGAGCCCCATCCAGGGCAATTGATAACCGGCGCCAAAAGCCGCGTGGGCCTGTACATTATGGCTTTCCTCAATCGAGTAACGCTGTGGACCGCCTTTGGGCCAATCCTGATAGGTAAAAATGGGTCCATAAATGCCCATCGCCAACGTTAAATCATCTATCCCTGCCGATGCCATATTATAGGAGGCAAAGAGCCCTGGGCTGGGCACCGTCGGCTTCATATTGTTGCCAACCGTCTCGTAGGTGGTGTTGGTGCCATCATTGTCCAAATCATCTGCTGCCCGGGAAAATTC
>JASMKV010000106.1 GCA_030749035.1 Myxococcota bacterium
TAATTCGTTCGAACCCTTCACACTCAACCACCAGATAAGCAGTGACAGACATAAGCCCCCGTAGCTTAACGCTGTGCTGCGCTAAAACACAAGCATCAACCGTCTAAGGCTCGGCACCTTCTACTGCAGGCTCTTGCGTCGTTGCGTCCTTGTCGACAGCTGGCTCTTGAGTGGTCGCGTTCTTGGTCGACTCATCAAGTTCATCCATTGCTGTTTTAGGCGCCACTTCTTCCATTTTCTTGGCAGCGTCCTCTTCTGTGATCTCTTGAACATCAAGAGATTCTTTCGCATCGGTTGTCGCCGCCGGCTCGATGGCTGAAAGAGCACGCAAATTAAATTGATATTCGTCGGCAAGCGACCAGCCCGCCAGATAAAGATACAGCCCACCACCATAGGGGAAAAGAAGCGTCAACGGAGACCACCAACGCATGCTGTTATCCACATAAAGATCAACATCTTCATAGCCTTCTTTTTCCAACTGAACGTGATAACGCCGACCGCCACTGGTCTTACCAAAATAAACTGTCGGACTCTTACCGACCAACTCACCATCAATATAAACTTTTGCACCTGATGGCTCTGTTTTGATCCGCGTGGTCGTTGACGAACACGCTCCAAATAAAAAAAGCAAAGAGAAGAGAATGCTTAATTTGTAGATTCTTTGAGACATTTTACCACTCCCCCTGCAAAAGATTTAAACCAAAGCCCATCACATTTTTTCCCTCATTTCGGTCATAAGACGAAATCAGCATTGGCGAGGGTGATTGTAATTGAAAAGCACTTTCGTCCTCAGAAGCCCTGTCATTTTTGTCTAAGCGATAAGTGTCTAACTCTTCTGTATAATGAAAAGCCAGGTACAAACCACTAAGCATCCCAGCCAAAACGCTGCCAGAAAAAACCTGTTCTTTGCCTGAAAAATTATCATCGCCGACAATCATCCAGCCTAAACCCAAGCCCAACAACGCTCCGGTATAACCACCAATATCGGTCCAAAAAATACGTCGCCGATCAACATCAAATGTCTCTTTGAGCAAATAGGAGGCAAGCAACCCCGCGTTGGAACTTAAGAGCAAAAGCGAACCGATTTCTCTTTCATCGTTTGTATTGAGGTTCATCATCCCAGCAACCAAAGCGCCTGCACCTGCACCAAAGATGATACCTGAACCAAGCGCAGAGGTCTGCCCGGGTGATAAGTGCATCTCATCGTAACTCGACAAAGCCCCGCCTAAAGCCGCCAAACTCAAGAGACTCATGGTGCCAAGTCGATCGCGGTCGTTATCGCTTCTCCAAAGCGTGGGCAGGAGCGCACCATTAAAATAACCCCATATCTCAGCTAAATTGTACCACATGGCCTCAGCCTGATGGACCGGCTTATCTTTATTCAGAAAAAAGGGCAGCCCCGCACCAAGACCAAAACCCAATATGATTCCCGATGTGCGACGAATATTGTCATCCGGCGCCAAAAACTCCATAAGCATAATGCCCGTCGCTGGGCCATAGACAACCTGCCATGCCATAAGCTCAACCAAACCGCTTCGATCCAAATAGATGTCCGGAGGAACCTCATGCGGCCTTAAAGGCTTTGCTTCAACGTGCAGCGCAAAAGCACACAATATCAATATAAGACCAAGCGTCTTTTTCATTCAAATCTCCATAAAATAAAAGATAAGCTGTTTTTTTCACCAAGATAAAGAGACACACATCGGTATCATCCCAAGAGCATCCTTGTTTCGCATAGTGCGCAAAAAATTCAAGAAGTCAATCACTCTCGCGAAAGTCCTTGAAAATACCGTACATTTTCCCCGGGTCATCGGTCATAATCCCATCGACACCGACCGCTAACCAACGCTTTACGGACCGTTCTTTATTTAATGTCCATAGGTGCACATCCAAACCATTATTTTTAGCGTACCTCACAAGCCGTGGTGTTGCCACAGGCACGCCACGATAGCGCAGCGGAATTTGTAATGCTCTGCCAGCATACTTCTCTACCGAGCGCTTAAGCAAAGAGGCGCGTATAAAATTTCGCGCTTGTGTCATCGACATGCCCAAGGGACATCCCGGATTTGTCGCTTCAATCGCACGCATCATTTTATGTGAAAAAGCAGCCAACAATACCTGCGCGGGGGCAATCTTTTCAAAGACCTTTAAAACAGCTGTTTCTAAACCCGGTTGCCAACCTTTAAGCTCGATATTAAAACCTGCCTGGGGGAAAGCCCGAAGAACCTCCGAAAGGAGTGGCACATAGACGCCTTTCTCCCGAAAGGGATAGCCTACTCTGCGCTTAAACCGGTAACCCGCATCCAAGGCGCGGATTTCGGCATAAGTCAATTTCCCCACTTGCCCACGACCATTGGTCGTACGCATCATATTTGCATCATGCATCACAACCACTTCCCCATCGGCCGTTAAACGCACATCCAGCTCAAGAAAGTCAGCGCCCAAACGAAGCGCGAGCTCGAATGCTTCCAGGCTATTTTCTGGCGCCATCGTGCTGGCGCCACGATGTGCAAAAAGAAGCGGATGCGGTGTTTCTTTAAAAAGAGTCATGAAATATCCGAATGGCATCGACAACGACGAAGCGACAACCTCTACCTTATACGCATAACCCCAGCAATGCACAAATTTTTAGACTGCCCCTGCTCTGAACCACAGAACGCGACAACGATCAGTAAGTTTTGCTTTTTTTCGTAATTTATTCAAGAATAGCAAGGCATCCATGAGCAAAAATCGACCACTTATTTTATTGTTTCTTCTTCTGGGCGGGGTTTTATTTTTTTCCATGCCCAAATGGGTTTATAGCGGCGATCCCATTGCCATACGCGCAAGCTCTGTAAGTCTCATCAACAATGGACACTTGGGCGTTCCTTTTCGTGATCAAAAAGCCATTGAAAAATTTTTTATGGAAGAGGGAAGCTACTTTATAAAGAACCAGCAAAGACTCCGTTATTACCCCAAATGGGGCCCAGCTGGCCCATTGCTCTATACCATACCTTTTACTTTCGAAAAAATGCTTGGTGGAGAACTCAATTATCTACAAGCCTCTGAGCGCTCAGTGTTATTGCTCAACCTTTTTAATATACTTATCGCACTGGCGTTGGCGCTCTACCTCTATCTGCTTCTTGGCTTTGTCACACATGCGTTTTGGCCACGCGCATACACAATACTCTCTGCATTTTTTGCCACCTTTCTATGGTATTATTTGCGTGCGCAATCTTTAGAAATCTTACAATGTCTTTTCTTTACGGCTTATCTTTTTCATCTTTTTTCTTATGCGCAAAACAAACAAAAGAGCAAACATCTCCTCCTTACCGCTTTCTATACAGCCGCTCTCTTTTTGCTTAAAAATTATTTTATTCTCCTGGTGCCCATTGGAATACTTTGTCTTCTTTTTATCCTCCAAACGGACAAAGCTTTTCGCCCAAAAACACAATTGCAAATCTGTCAATATTTCATTGTGCCCGCCCTCATGGGGGCTGGTCTATTGGTCTTAAGCAATCACATTAGATTTGGTGCCTGGAATGCAACCGGATACGAAACCAATGCGCAAATCTATGCCAATTTTACTGGTCATATACTCTCTGGCCTGTGGGGTTATTTCGCCTCACCACGCTACAGCGTATTCACACACTTTCCCGTGCTCGTTTTTGCTTTAATGGGCATTAAAACCGTGTATCAAAAATCGCGCCCCATAGCCCTATTATTAGGACTGCATTTTATGACCTTTCTTTGCCTTTTTTCTTCCCTCGAAAACTGGGCTGGTGAATGGGCCTATGGGCCAAGGCTTATACTCTTTTGCCTTATTCCTTTAAGTGTTTTCTTCTGTGCTTTCCTTGAAAGCCTCATCGGATTAAAAAATGTTATCTTAAGACACACTGTTATCGTCGGCCTGATCGGCGTCATGTTGTTCTCGTGCTTTCTCCAGGAAAAAGTTAATCGTTTTCCTTTCTTCATTTCCTACCTTATCGAGCAGCGTGTTTCTCATTACGCCAAAAACACCGATCTTGAATCCTATTTTCAAAACACCTCAGTACCCATTATGGCATTTGAACTGGATGCATTTAAAACACAGCAGAAACTCTTCTATCCGTTTATTGAAATGGATGGGCAAGAATCACCACAAGACATGCAACGTCTATCAGAGGCTATAGAACCCCTGCTTAAAACAAATTATTACTGGGTGGATTAAGGGTAAAAACGTTTTAAGCCGACGGAACATGTTCGTGAGCATGGTAAGAAGAGCGCACCAATGGGCCACTCTCCACGTGTTTAAAGCCGCGACTCAGCGCTTCTTCTTTAAGCATAGCGAATTCATCCGGTGTGTAAAATCGGACTATCGGTGCATGCTTTGTTGTTGGGTTTAAATACTGGCCAAGGGTAAGCACATCACAATGCACATCACGCAAATCATCCATAACACTTAAGAGTTCATCGATGCTTTCTCCCAAGCCAACCATCACACCGCTCTTGGTTGTCATCGAAACGCCTGCCCGGGAACGATACGCATGCACGCGCTCCAATAAGTTCATTGTTCTCGCATAGGAGCCCTTCGAACGCATTTTTTTAAATAAAGAGGGAACGGTTTCCGTATTATGGTTAAGGACTGCGGGTCGCGTATCAAGAACACGCTCAAGTGCAAGAGGATCCCCCATAAAATCTGGAATTAAAACTTCAACCTGACACTCTGGCATCCGCTCTTTGACAGCTCGAATCGTTGCGGCAAAATGCCGAGAACCAAAATCCTCTAAATCATCGCGATCGACGCTCGTGATGACCGCATGACTTAAATTTAATTGCTCAACCGCTTCCGCAATATTTTTCGGCTCAGAAGGCTCTAAAGCCTCTGGGCGCGCACTTGTGACAGAGCAGTAGCGACATGCACGTGTACAGATCTCCCCCATAATCATGAATGTTGCGGTTTTGTGCTCGCCCCAGCATTCCCAAATATTTGGACATCGCGCTTCCTCGCAAACCGTATTGAGCTTAAGACCGCGCATAAGCTTCTTCAACTCTAAAAAGCGGTCGTTCGAACGCACCTTGACCTTAAGCCAAGGTGGTCTGCGGGCAGCTTCACCACGCTTCGCAACAGAACCTATTTGCACAAGGTTTTCCATGTTCAAACCTGCACCGCCTCGAAGTGCAATGCACAAGATTGAAGATCTTGAGACAACACAAGTTCACGATTTAGAATAACACCTGCATGTTGGACAAAAACATCTTTGACCTCTGCCATACTTGGTGCACGACCAAGGATTTTCTCCATAGAGGTCACACCCCGGTGCGCAATGCCGCAAGGCACGATAGAAGAGAACTTCGTCAAATCGGTATTCACATTAAGGGCTACCCCATGCATTGTTGTCCAGCGTGCAATACGCACCCCCAGGGCCGCAATCTTATTGTGGCCAACCCATATCCCTCTTAAGCCATCGACCCTTTGCGCATGGATGTTAAAATCAGCACAAGTGCGAATCAGGATTTCTTCTAAATTGAAAACAAATTTCCGAATATCCTTTTCTTGCTCGCGCAATCGCATAATGGGATATGCGACAAGTTGCCCTGGACCATGATACGTCACATCGCCACCGCGCGTGCTTTGAAAAAGCTCACACCCCGACTCCTCTAAATCGTCCTTCGATGTCAACACATGTTCTGCAGAGCTGTTTTTTCCCAGCGTAATCACATCAGGATGTTCTAAGAGAAAGAGTGCATCATCCACCTTGTCCGCAACAACATCCGCATGGCGTTGCTCTTGCAAACGCACCATTGGCTCGTAGGCTATCTGCCCCATATCAATGCATTCTAAAATCGGAACCACTTTATTGACCTCAAGCCAATTCCGCTTCATCAAAATCTTCAATGCCGCGTTTAACTCTGGCCATAAACTTATCGGCAACAGCCCCATCAACCAAACGATGGTCAAAAGATAAGGATAAAAAGCCTTTGGTTCGAATACCAATCATATCATCGATCACAACTGGACGTTTTTCGATGGCACCCACACCCAAAATCCCCACTTGCGGCTGATTGATCACCGGTGTACCAAACATGGAGCCAAAAACACCTGGGTTGGTGATCGTAAAAGTCCCCTGCTGCACTTCATCGGGCTGGAGTTTTTTACCTCGAGCACGCTCTGCCAAATCGTTCGCGCGACGCATCAAGCCAAGGGTATTTAATTCCTCAGCCGCTTTGACGACGGGCACCAAAAGCCCCCAATCCAAAGCCACGGCCAAACCTAAATTCACATTTCGGTGATAAATAATGCGATTACCGTCTAAACTCGCATTTAATTCGGGAAAAACTTTTAAAGCATCAACACAAGCCTTCATAATAAAACCGGTAAAGGTAAGCTTCACACCTTGCTGTTCAAGCCAGCTTGCTTTGTATTGGGCCCTAAGTTTTGCAACCTTGGTGTAATCCACATCCCATACACTCGAAACATGCGACGATATTTGTCGGGATAGAACCATGTGCTCAGCAATTTTCGAGCGCATCTTGCTCATCTCTTCGACCCGGTCACCAGGAAAAACCTGGGGTCGATAAGCTGCCGGTATCTCAACGACACCAGGTTGGAGACTCACTGAACCCGATGCTGCCGCCTGCGCTGCTGGTGCTGGAGCTCCGCCATCAATAAAGGCAAGAATATCTTTTTTGGTGACACGTCCAGCAATGCCGCTGCCGCTCAAAACCGCAATATCCACACCATGTTCGCGGGCAATTTTTCGCACCACCGGTGAACTTCTCGTGCGCCGGCGCTCCTCTAATGAACTTACATCTCCAGCGGGCTTTGGCGCATGGACTGCCGCAGAAATAGGCACCACCGTGGCTTCCGTTGCGGGTTCAACTTTAACGGGCTCGACCACTTCCTCACTTTGACTCACTGGCGCTGCCGCTTGTGTGTCCTCACCGGCTTCACCAATCAAAGCCACCACCGTATTCACGGCAACAGTTTGCCCCGGCTCAACCTTAATCTCTAAAAGTGTACCGCTGATCGGCGATGGTATCTCCGCATCAACCTTATCTGTCGACATTTCATAAAGAGGCTCATCGCGCTCAACCGTGTCACCTATATTCTTCAACCAGCTGGTGATTGTACCTTCTGCAATCGATTCACCCATTTGGGGTAATAGTACTTCTTGAGCCACACGCACTCTCCTCAATCTCTGATTTAACGCTTTGTGCTTGGCACCTCTTCTAGCAGTTTAAGTATTTAAAGTTAAAGGTTTTTCAACTCCTTAGATAAAAAAAGCGCAAAAAAATTGCGCTTGGGCAAGAGCAGAGGCACACTTTATCCTACAGGGGCTCACATGTAGGGTCTCTAATCAGGAGGTGGCGCATGTTAGATACACGACTTTTGGATTTCGACATCGATGTGGATATTTCAGCAATTCTGGGAAAATCCGACCAACCTGTATTGCTTCAAGCTGAGGACTATTTAGCGCAAGCCGGTCAAGATTGTCCACGCTGGCGCAAGGCTCTGCTTAAGGCCCAATGGGACGACGTTTGTAAGGGCAGAGAAGATCGTCGGCGCGCTATTCGCGCCCCCATTCTTTCGAGTCTCTATGCGCAAAGCGGTGATCGCATGACGACCACGAATATTTCACTCTCCGGGTTACGTGTATCGGGACGGCCCATCGAGTCGATGATGGATATTGAGTTCAAAATTCCAGGTGTAAAGTTTCCCATTGATGCCAAAGCTGAAGTGGTGAGTTTTCAAGACAGCCCGGTATTGCCCATCATGGGCTTGCGTTTTGCGAATATTGATCGCCCCTATTTAGATCATATTGCCCAGTATATCGATACGCGCCGCCAGCAGTCACTCAAACCATCGGCGTAGAAACCGCGAAGGCGCCCGATTTACGACGCCCAGATCCGGTCTTGTAGAAAACGCCCCAGGCGCGCACGCCCGGCCTTAGAAAAACGCACAAAACGTAACGCTAAACCAATACCTCGTGGCACTTCAACCAAATCCACAACCTGACAAACCACCTCAATAGGCGTTTCTCCACGCTGAAGAGAAAAACGCACCGGCACAAAAGCACCGGGCCAACGTGGCTGCTCGGTCGTCACCAGCATGCCCCCCAGGCCCAAATCCTGTGCGGTCATCCAAGCCCCCCCATCAAGGGGTTTGACGCGCACAAGCGTTGGCCTGCGTGGCGCATGCCGACGATCCTTGGAAATGGCCTCATCCATCCATAGATACTCCTACGGGCACAAACATCAGGCAAATTCTTCGCTCACTTTTAAAGAAAAATTCTGTCCTTTATTCGCAAGAATGACTACCGCTCAAGCCCAAGCTGGGCTATAGAATTCGTCCATGAGCGACGAGACAAACACACCCTTGGCCACCACCCCCATAGCCATCGAAGACGAGATGCGCGCGTCCTATTTGGATTATGCCATGAGCGTGATCATCGGACGGGCATTGCCTGATGTTCGTGATGGACTTAAACCTGTACACCGTCGCGTGCTCTTTGCCATGCATGACTTGGCCAACTCACACAACCGTGCTCACAAAAAATCGGCACGTATTGTGGGTGACGTTATTGGTAAATATCACCCACATGGCGATCAAGCTGTCTATGATGCCTTGGTCCGCATGGCCCAGGACTTTTCGATGCGCCACATGCTCATCGATGGCCAAGGAAACTTCGGAAGTGTCGATGGCGATCCTCCCGCAGCCATGCGTTATACAGAAATACGTATGGCCAAAATCAGTTCGGAAATTCTTGCCGACATTGATAAAGAAACTGTCGACTTTAGTCCAAACTACGATGATTCATTAAGCGAACCGACGGTGATGCCGACGCGCGTGCCTAATCTTCTGATTAATGGTGGCTCGGGAATTGCTGTTGGAATGGCAACCAATATTCCTCCGCACAACCTAAGCGAAGTGATTAATGGCACCATCGCCCTGGTCGAAAACAAGGCGCTCACCACCAAAGAACTCATGCAATATATTCCCGGACCCGATTTTCCAACCGGGGGTATTGTGCATGGCACAAGCCCATTGCTTAAAGCATATGAAACTGGACGTGGCATCATCAAGGTCCGTGGGCGCGCCGACATTGAAGAAGGTAAAAAACGAGATCGCATTATTATTACGGAAATACCTTATCAGGTGAACAAAACTTCCCTGCTCGAAAGAATTGCCGGACATGTTCGTGATAAGAAAATAGAAGGCATTAGAGATATCCGTGATGAATCAAATCGCAAAGGCATGCGCATCGTTATCGATTTAAAGAAAGATGCCAGTGGTGATATTGTGCTTAACCAGCTTTATGCGCATACGGCTCTACAATCATCTTTTGGTTATAACTTACTCGCGATTGTCAATGGGCAACCGAAAGTTCTCAACCTTAAAGAAATCCTCGAAAACTTTATCGATCATCGCCGCGAAGTTGTCACACGCCGTAGCTTATTTGAACTGCGTGAGGCCGAAAAACGCTTTAATGTGGTCTTTGGACTTCTAGCCGCCATTGATTCCCTCGATAGAGTTATCGAAATTATTCGTGCTGCTAAAGATACCGACACGGCCAAACAAGGTTTAATGAACGAGAAACTACAAATTACACCTGCTTTTAAAACGTTTTGTGGCACAGTCTTGACCTTTAAATATGATTCAGGGGAATCGGCTATGGAACGCGGCTACGTTCTACTCAATGAGCGCCAAGCCCAAGCCATTCTTGATATGCGCTTAGCAAGATTGACTGGGTTAGAGCGTGAAAAGCTCAACCAGGAAGCCTTAGCACTTCGTGACGTCATCACGAACCTCAGCGAGATTCTTGCTTCAGAAACACGCCTTAAAGAGGTCATCATTGACGAGCTCAAAGTCATACAAGAAAGCTATACTGATGAGCGACGAACCGAACTCGTTCAGCATGCGGGACAATTCGTTGCTGAAGATCTCATTGTTGATGAGGATGTTGTCGTCACGGTCAGTCATATGGGTTATGTGAAACGCAATCCCGTTGACCTCTACAGAGCGCAACGTCGTGGGGGTCGAGGCAAAACAGCTGCAACCACACGCGATGAGGATTTTGTTGAAAATGTATTTGTCGCCTCAACGCATAGCTATGTGTTGATCTTTACCGATCAAGGTAAGGTTTATTGGCTTAAGGTTCATGAAATCCCCCAGGCCGGGCGCACAAGTCGCGGTAAACCTATTATCAATCTCTTGCGTACAGATAAAAACGAGAAGATTGCCGCAGTATTGCCGGTCAGAGAATTCTCAGAGGGGCAATTCGTCTCCATGGTCTCAGCCAAAGGCTATATCAAGAAAACAGACCTCATGGCGTTTTCCAGCCCGAGACCATCGGGGCTCATTGCTTTAACCATTGAAGACAATGATGCATTAATCGGGGTCAGCCTTACCAATGGCGAGCAAGATGTTCTTGTGGCCACCCGCATGGGACAAGCCATACGGTTCAGTGAAAAGGATGTTCGACCTATGGGCCGAACCGCACGCGGTGTTCGTGCGATTAACTTAAAGAAAGACGGTGATGCGGTTGTCGGCAAGATTATTTTTGATGACCCCAGCAAACAAATTCTTACCGTTTCTGAACTTGGCTATGGCAAACGTACATCCCAGGAAGAATACCGCACACAAGGCCGCGGTGGTTCTGGAATTATCAATTGCAAATTAACATCACGCAATGGCGCCGTCATCAGTGTTTGTTCGGTGGGCGAAGAAGACGAAATCATGATCATCAGCGATAAAGGCATGATGATACGTATGCCTGTGAATCAAATTTCCTCGATGGGCAGATCGACACAGGGCGTAAGGCTCATCAATATGCGCCCTGGAGAGCAGATTGCAAGCATCGCTCCGATCATCGAGTCGAGCTAGGCAATGCGAGTGCCTCACATTTTACGCTTTTTGTACGTCCTTCTCATATGCCTGAGCACAGCACACTGTCAGAGTGAGATTGATTCAGGACTCACCAAAGTCAATGCCCTGCTCTATCAGCAAGATTATGTTGAGGCGGAAATATTGCTCAATAAATTACGGACGCAAATAGAACGCACAGGTCCTGAACTTAGCGATATCCAAAACACACGTAGACTTAAAGTGCTGGACCGTCTGGGGAGAGCGCCAGCAATGTAC
>JASMKV010000107.1 GCA_030749035.1 Myxococcota bacterium
ATGAATGCACAGAGGGCACCGATGATTGTGGCAGTGGCTATCACTGCAACAACACCGTGGGCTCTTCTCACTGTACCGACATCGATGAATGCACAGAGGGCACCGATGATTGTGGCAGTGGCTATCACTGCAATAACACCGTGGGCTCTTATAGTTGTACCGATATCAATGAATGCACAGAGGGCATCGATGATTGTGGCAGTGGTTATCACTGCAACAACACCGTGGGCTCTTATACCTGTACCGACATCGATGAATGCACAGAGGGCACCGATGATTGTGGCAGTGGTTATCACTGCAACAACACAATAGGCTTTTATACCTGTACCGACATCAATGAATGCACAGAGGGCACCGATGATTGTGGCAGTGGCTATCACTGCAACAACACCGTGGGCTCTTATACCTGTACCGACATCGATGACTGCTCACCAAACCCTTGTGCACACGGCGCTTGCGCCGACACGGGAGCGAATGCATACGTATGTTCATGTCAGGCCGGCTGGACAGGCACAAATTGTGATATAGAAATTGAGCCACCCAATGAGCCATGGGATTCTTGCGGTACTTATAGCTTTTACGATTGCGCAGGGAGATGTGTGGAACACGAATTGTGGGATTTCGTGGCGAACAACGGCCTTTGTGATACGGCCATCTATCCGGAGTATTTTGATTTCAACTGCGACGATTTCTACTTTGAAGATTCTGATTGCAGCTATGGTGGTGATCCAGGTACCGCTTGCTTACCTAATGCAGAGACGTGGGATACATGTCGCGATACGGGCTGCACTTTTGATTGCTCGGGGCAGTGTTGGGATAATCAGGCGTTCCATTATGCAAATGTAAATAGTGTTTGTGATGACGGTGTTAATGGTCCATTGAATCTGCAATGTAATGCCTTTGAAGACTGTAAGCGCGCTGATTCAGGTGCGCCCCATCGCGCACAATGGTTTTTTAATGGCTCAAAGTATAACTCCTCGAACCCGCATCTGGTTTCCTACGAAGACTATTATGGCGATCAATATGGTTACGAGGTTCCGTACGAGGTCTTCGAGGTTGGTGATGTTCTTGAAATTCAGCAAGACTTGAACACCTCTGGAATAAACTGGTTCGGGATGTCATCCGGTGACTATCAGGAGGCCATGGTTTCGCACACGTCAAACTGGGTGAGTGTGGGGACATTTACGATCAAGACAGTGAGGCATGATATTCGCCCGGACGAGAGTGCGGATGAGCTCGTCAGCTTCATTGAGTTTGAAGACCTGTCCGTCGAAGGCCAGGAACAGCTTTTTAACAGCAACGCGGCTTTAGTGGAAGACGCCTACGCCGAATGTTGGCCGGACGTTTATCCCTACGGTTGTTATTGGGGCTTTGGGGCTTATTATAATGGCTACAATATCCGTATTTTTAAGCAAAATTAACCCATGTGAACACCAGATTAAGGGTCTCTAAAGTGTGACGACCAGTTTGGCAGATCGCTCGCTCCAAGCGCAGCGTTCTTTTGACTGCGTGAGGGAGATGCTCCCGGGTTGGGGTTCGAGCCCCCCAAGCAGGAAGTGTGAAGCTTTTTTGTAAAGCTCCTTAAATCAACCTATTAGAGGAGGGTAAATGTTTGCCAGCCTGGCCTGAACTTTGCGTCTCAACTAAGCGGCCCTTGTTTTCTCCCGAATGGGAAGGATGATCTTCGATGCGAAGCTCTTATTCGGTGCCAAATTTAACTCTATTGCTGATAGGCCTGCTTGCGCAGAGTGCGTGTTTTCAGGCCAGTGAAGAATTGGTGAGCCCGGTCTTGAATAAAGTGACCATGGATGCCCGTGCAAGGGATTTAGAATGCGTGGTCGGGCTCAACACGCCTGGACTCAGTGGTGTCTTACAGGACTTCATCGATGAAAGAAGTTGTACAAGGATCGAAATCACCGCGGGTGAAGACGATGTCCTGGATGTGCAGCTGGATAGCCCGCTCGTGATTCACGAATCACAATCAGGGACACGAACGCTTGAACTTATTGGGCCTGCGGGTGCCGGCCTGCCAGGGCCAGCTCTTTTGGCGCCGTCAGGGAAGAGGCATTTTGATGTTCAAGTGGAGGGACCGGGTTCGGCATTGGAGCTTCGTTTGAGTCATCTTATTTTGCGTGGTGGCGATGTGTCTGCGGCGACCGAATCAGAGTCGCAAGGTGGCGCTTTACGAGGCATATCCAAAAATGGAAAACTGACGTTGGTTGTTGATAACAGCCGTTTCGAGGGAAATTCAGCAACGCATGGCGGCGCAATTTTTCTGCAGGCATTGTCTGAGGATAACACTTTGCAATTGAGCAATGTCACGTTGGAAAATAACCGAGCGCGTTTGTCGGGTGGAGCCATTTTTA
>JASMKV010000108.1 GCA_030749035.1 Myxococcota bacterium
AATGCCTGACGTTTTTAAGAGGGAAAAAAAGCATGCAAACCATCATTGATATTATCGGCACGATTTCTCATTTTATCTGGGGCCCCTGGACTTTTCTTTTACTCATGGGTGTAGGCATCCTCTTTACGGTTTGGTCAAAATTCATTCAGTTCGGCGCCATGACCCACGGCATCCAGGTCGTGCGCGGTCTTTACGACAACCCGGATGATCCTGGCGCCATCTCCCACTTTCAAGCCCTGGCCGCAGCCTTGTCGGCAACCGTCGGTCTGGGTAATATTGGTGGTGTGGCCCTGGCCATTGGCTTGGGCGGCCCTGGAGCCCTGTTTTGGATGTGGATTATTGGTATCCTCGGCATGGCTTTAAAAACCATCGAAGTGACGCTTGCGCTCATGTATCGTAACACCGATGATCCCGAAAATCCCCACGGCGGGGCGATGTGGGTGATTGAAAAAACTTTAGGCGCCAAGGGCGGCAACTCCGCAAAGTTGGCCAGGCTCTTAGGTGGTTTCTTTTGTGTGACGCTGATTATCTCGACCATGACCGGCGGGAATATGTTCCAATCCTGGAACGTGGCGGCCCTGACCGAACAATATTTTCACCTCAATCCTTTGATGACCTCGACCATCATGGCAGCGATGGTGGGTATGGTCATTATCGGTGGCATCAAACGTATCGGCAGCGTTGCCGGCAAGCTCGTGCCGACCATGGTGGTCATGTACGTTGTCGCCGCTTTTTCGGTCATTGCCATGCACATCACTGAAATCCCCGGACTCTTTGCCTTGATCATCAAGTCGGCCTTTAGCCCAACCGAAGCCGGCGGGGCATTTGTGGGGGCCGGTGTGTATTTTGCCTTTACCGTGGGCCTTAAGCGCGCGCTCTTTTCGAACGAGGCGGGGCAGGGCTCAGCCCCTATCGCTCACTGCGCCGCGAAAACCGAATACCCTGCGCGTGAAGGTGTGGTCGCGGGTATCGGCCCCTTTATTGATACATTGCTGATTTGTACGCTTACCGCCATGGTCATTCTCTGCACCAATACCTGGGACCGGGAAGCAGCAGGGAAATTTGATGGGGCTTTAACCATCAGCAAGAGTGGCGATTCCTATACTCCGAAATCTGCGCCCCATATATCCCAGCTGCCTGCCTTAAACGATGGGGGCTCCTGGAATAAGGGCGATGATTTTTATCTGATTGCTCAGGTGCCGAACAACTCTCGCGAAGACCGACAAAGCAACCGGGTGCAGGTCTACGGTTCCGTTCTTAAGAACGACGGTAGCGTCCAAGGAATAGGAGCTGGTGACCTCTATATCGCTTGGGAGACCTTAGACCTCAATGCTGCAGAGTGGGATAGCCCACCGCAAGAGCTCAAGTTGGTGGATACTGGCGTCTATCGCAAATATGCCGGCGCGCAATTAACCGCCCACGCCTTTGACCGGGAATTTCCGGGCCTCGGCAAATGGCTTGTGACTTTAGCCGCTTGGCTCTTTGCACTCTCGACGATGATTTCCTGGAGCTACTACGGTGAGCAAGGCGTGGTCTATTTGGTCGGCAACAAGGGAATTCTGCCCTATAAGGTGCTCTTTATTCTCTTGTCGGTTGTGGCGCCTTTAGCGGCGGGCAATGCGGCGGAACTCGGCGCGCTCATTGATTTTGGTACCGGCGCGATGCTTATCGCCAACGTGCCGATTATTCTCTTCATGGGGCACCTGGCGGTTAAGGACATCAAGGTCTACTTTAAGAAACTCGAAGCTGGTGAATTTAAACGGCATCGCTAGCGCAATGCCGTTTAAATTTTA
>JASMKV010000109.1 GCA_030749035.1 Myxococcota bacterium
TTTTCTTTTGTCGGAACAGAGATTTTAAAAGATGTCTGCTCTTGCCCACTCCAATTCTCCACAACAACCAGGGTTTTTCCATCTTCTGCAGTCCTAAAAACAACCGCAACCTGCGCTTGGTCATCTATTAATTTTCCTTCCGGATGCAGTGCACCGGGATAAAAATGTTGATTTTCTAACCAAAACTTATTCTTTTCGCCGCTAAACCGCTCAAAGACTCTATGTCTTTCCTGGTGCCACCGCACTCCTGAGCAGAGAAAAAGTTTCTCATTCATCGGTGTTCTTTCGTCCCACCATCCCCTTTGCGCAAATTGCGATCCCATAAAAACAAGAGGACTCCCCTCCAGCGCAAAGGCCAAATGGAAATCCACAAGGCGCGCAAACGCAAATCGCTCATCCTCGTTTTGTACACCGTGAATAATATCAATAAATCTTCTATTCCCTTGTGAAGTTTCATCGTGGCTATCAACATAATTTTTTCGAATTCCATATTCTCTAAGGGGCCTAAACACCGCAAAAAGATCTCTATCAGCAAAAGGTTTTTGCACTTCTTTTCTGATATGATATTTCATATCAAGTCCCCATTTGGCTAAAAAGCCCATTCCGCCCTGCTCTATGGGCATCATCACTGCAGGAATACCGGATGTATCCTCAGCTTCTGTCCATTTATCATAATGTTGTGCCAAAACATTGGCCATGCGGTAGTATTCAACCGCCTCATAATCGATGTTGGTCTCCTCAACTCTGAACATCCAGCGACGGTAAACAGACTCAGCAATACCATCAAAACGGAAACCATCAATATGAAACTCTTCGATCATGTACCTTATGTTTGACAAAAGATAGTCTCTAACGACTTCACGGCCAAAATCATAACGATAAGTGCCCCAGAATGATTTTCCTCGTTTTCCAGCATGAAAATACAACTGTGTGCCATCCAAATATCCTAGGCCTTCAACGTCCTTTGATCCATGCCCGTGTGCTACATCCAGAGTAATCGCGATGCCCGCTTTATGCAGTCGATTGATAAATCCTTTAAATCCATCGGGATTACCATGACGGTAATTGGTCGAGAAGAGATTCAACACTTGATAGCCCCAGGATGCTGGCACGGCATGCGCCGTTTCCGGCATGAGATTGATCGAGGTAAAATTATTTCTCTCTAAAATAGGAATAAGATAATCCGCAAGTTCCTCATAAGAGGCCCAAGGATTTCCTGGAATCAGCGACCCAAGATGAACCTCCATGGATGGGCCCCCTTGCGGCACAGGTCGATACCCATCATCTTCCCACTTAAATTGGTTTGGATCCCAGACAACCGAGTTCCAGAAGGTAAACAATTTGCGTGTCTCTGCAGATGAAGGTGGATTGTGCTCATCAAAGGGCAGAGGGCCCCGATACAGAAACCTTGAAACAGGATCTACTCGATAATGCTTCTTTCCTGTGAGATTGATAACAAAATATTTATATTGCGTGCCATGTTTTATCCCAACGACTTCACCGAACCAAACACCCGTGTTGTCGTCTTTCTCCAGTTCAAAATGCTTATCCCAACCACCATACTCACTCACAACGCTCACCTTTTGTGCGTTTGGGGCCCATAGGGCAAATTTTGTCCCGGATGCGCTTAAATTGGCTCCGAGAAAGCCGTAAATTTTGGTCGGATGAAATTCGTGCCCAATAAATTTCCTAAGTTTTTCCCCTGGCTTAAAGTAGGCGAATGGGTCTGAGCTTTTGGCCCCTTGCTTAAGCTTGGCGATTAACTCAGCTGGCTGATGGTCGGTGAATCGCGCCTTTTCTCCTCTTTTGACTTGAGCCGCTCCTAAAGAGGACAACTTGTTATCGGTCGTGCCACAAGCAGGATGACCGCTTTGCTCTGCGCCTAACGCAACACCGTGCGCACTGAAAAGCAGAATAAGCAAGGTGAGTAACGTCACATTTACTTTCACACCTGGTATCCTATGCATCAGAGGGCACCTTTTCAATAGGATTCAAGTAGACATCGAATGCATCGTTGTAAAACGATAATACGAATATATCACTATGCTTAGAAACCCTCTCCAACACGTTGCATTTCGCCTTTATTCGGCTAAATAGAAGCTCAGAAGACTACCGCATGAGAATCCCCGCTTTTATCACCCTCTTTACCCTGCTCTCCTGCAACCTGTGGAGCAATGAAGACATCGATTGGTGCGAAGGCACAACAAGCCAGCTTTATGACCCTCTGGAATCGGTGGTCCTTGAGACCTGGCCTGACGATTTTTGGACCATCCCGGACAATAATTCGCCTACGGGGATGCGCATCTCTCTGGCAGACTCAGTCTGGGCCAGTGATCTTGACGAAAGTTTCGCCACCGTCACAAGAGATCTTGCAAACAACTCTGGCTTTCACACCCAAGGCTATATCCTGCTGAGCTTTGATGCGCCGCTGGCGGAAGTCCCCACTGGGCCGACAAGCTCTCTTGAAAGTGATGCACTACAATTGCTCGACCTTTCGACCACACCACCAACCCGCCTGGCCTACGAAATTAAACTTGCGGATGAAGGCCGTCAGTTGCATGTGCTGCCTTTGGCGCCGCTGCAACCAGGCACCGAGCACGCCCTTGTGCTCACCAGAGATCTTCACGCCGCTGATGGCGGCTGCATTGCTCCCAGCCTGCACCTGCGCACCTTACTCGATGGCTCGGCGAACGATTCTTTAAGCAAGCGCTACAAAGAGCTGCTTAAAGCAATCAACCTCAAGGCCGAAAATATTTCAGCAGCGACCATCTGGACCACCCACCTCGATCATGAAGGTATCTTAGAAGCGGTTTCTGCCGCCAAAAATGCCGAGTATGCTTGGGCAGAACGTTCCAGCTGCGTTGAAGAAACA
>JASMKV010000110.1 GCA_030749035.1 Myxococcota bacterium
GGATGTTTATTTTTTTACGGCAGGTTTTGTCCCTGGCGGTTATAATATGAAGGTATGCGTTTTATTTTATTATTGAATGCCATTTTAACTTTTGTGATTCTGGCTCCAGAGACAACATCTGCGGCGGCGGTACGCTCTGCAAAGAATTTAAACATTCGCACGCCACCAGGTTTGGCGTCCTGCAAAAAAGGGGCGCTGACAGAAAATATTTTACGCCACCCGGTGGGCGAGAGCATACGTTATTATCTTGATATCAATGGTCTTTCCGTGGGGAAGGTGGATTTTAAAATTGAAGCTAAGGGCAATTATGAGGGCCACTCGGTGATTGAATACAGAAGTTTATTTAAGCTGGACAGTCTCTTGGATGTGATGGTGCCGATGTCTGGGCAAGCGGCTTCTCTTGTGCCTATGCAGGGAAGTTCACCAAGCATGGCGATGAATCGCTATAGCTTGGGTGAGAATCAATATGATGAGCGCATTGAAATCGGCGCGGCTGGAAAATCGGTACATTCTAAACGCACCAAAAACACAAAGATGCGAGAAACGAATCGTGTTTTTGATTTTCCCGTGCAGGATTTTTTGAGCGCGTTTTACGCTTTTCGTATACAGGCCAAGAAAGCCAAAAGCGGTTGCACACATATTTATGCGAATCAGCGCACCTATACGGTTTGGTTTTATGAAGTGGGTGAGGAAGAAATTAAAACACCCGTGGGACATCGTAAATCTGACAAATACCGTATTGAATTTGGTTCTGAGCGTTCAAAAAAAATGCGACAAGGGTATGTTTGGATTTCTCAAGATGGTAATTTTTTGCCTTATAAGGCTGAGATCCTTGGTGAGCGCCACATTGAAGCGCGGGTACATCTTTACCATTTTCCTCGTCCTTAGTTCTTGTTATGTGTCGTTGTGTCCATGACGAAGAATATTTTAAAGGCCGCATTGTGTCTGGGGCTTTTGGCTTTTGGCTTAAGTTTAGCCCCTATTGATCAAGATTTTCTGCGTCACAAAAATATTCAAACGAATTGGCTAAGTCTTTTGCCAGCAGCCCTTGTGGTGACTTTGGCTATTGCGACGCGTAGAATTATCCCAGCATTGCTTGCTGGGGTTGTGCTCGCGGCAGGTTTGGCAGCTGGGCCTAATCCTTTAGACATCTTTGAGCGTTTATTCGCGGTGTATTTTGCGGAGATTGTGACGAGTCCATTTAATTGGGCCATTCTTACCTTTACGACGGCGCTCATTGGTTTGGTTGCGGTGGCCTCGCGCTCTGGTGGAACAGGCGCTGTTGTGGCTTTGCTTTTGCGTTACGCGAAAGGTTTACGCGGCACGCGGGTGGTCACTGTGTTGATGGGCTTGGCCGTCTTTTTTGACGATTATGCCAATATGGCCATTGTGGGGCCGACGTTAAAGCCGGTTTTTGATCGTATGGGGTTAAGCAGGGAAAAGCTTGCGTATCTGATTGATTCGACGGCCGCACCGATTGCCGGTTTGGCCATTATTTCGACGTGGGTGGGGGCCGAGGTTGGATATCTGCAAAGTGCTGCAGCAGGTGTGGGCATCGAGGTTTCAGGTTACAGTCTTTTTTTGCAGGCCTTGCCCTACCGCTTTTATTGCATTTTCGCTTTGGCACTGGTGTTCTTTGTGGCCTGGAGTGGGCGTGATTTTAAAGCGATGCGTTTGAGTGAAGAAAAAGCACGACAAAGCATTACAACTCCGAAAGACAATGATGTGAAGCGGCAAGAGTGGCCGGCGACAAAAGTGCGGTTTGCGTTTGTGCCTTTAGTGTTTGTTCTTGTGACGATTGTGGGTTCCATCTATTTTTTTGGTGCGGCCAAGGGAAGCGGTGTGTTGGGGCTTTTCCAATTTGTGGTTTGGCAGGAGGCTTTTACGACGATGGGGACTTTGGCGCATGGAAATGCTTTAAGTTATGTTTTTGCTCTGTCTGCAGTGCTGGGATCGCTTTTGGCCATTGCTTTACCCTGGCAAAGTGGATCGATGCATTTTCGTGACGGATTTAAAGCATGGTTTGATGGTGTGAAGGCTATTCCTCCGGCTTTGGCCATTTTGGTGTTGGCATGGGCATTGGCCCATGGGGCTGGTGAGCTGCACACAGCAACATATCTTGTTGCCCTTTTAAAGGGAAAGTTGCCCGAGTTATGGTTGCCCTTGCTTATCTTTTTTACGGCGGCTGCGGTTGCTTTTTCCACCGGTACAAGTTGGGGGACGATGGCTTTATTGATCCCAAGTGCTGTGGAGCTTGCTTATCAGATGGGCGGTGAGGCGGCGATGTTGGTGGCGATGGCGGCAGTTCTGGATGGGGCTATTTTTGGCGATCATTGTTCACCCATTTCAGACACGACAATTTTATCGTCTATTTGCTCTGGCAGTGATCATATTGCCCATGTTCGCACACAGCTGCCCTATGCTCTTTTAGGTTTTGTTGCCGCAGCAGGTGCAGGTTACGGTCTTGGGGTTGTGGCCGGATTCCCCCTATGGTCGGTGTATGTGCTGGGTATGCTCTTGATGGTGGCGGCGTTGATGGTATTGGCCAAAGAAGCCACTCTTTAAGCAATTTAGAGTGATTTCTGACTGCGCATTTGTTCGATCAAATTGCTGTATTCGATTTCCCATTCAGCAGTGCCTTCACGCAAGTTTTTCAGACGTCCTCGTACTTCTCGATCCAATTCTTCGTCGACACCTAAGTATTTGCCCAATGAAAGTGAAATCATCTTGTTGAGCTCATGATCTTCGGCAAAGATTTCTTCAACATTCTCAGAATTAAAGAGGGCGCCTAGAACCCGTTCTAAAATAAAGTCCTGCGCACCTGTATCGATGATGAGTTTGCGATTGGTGGCCAAACTGCGCTTCACCTTACCGTACATCTCCTGGGTAAAGCCATGGCGTACCAAGGCATCTTTCGTGTCATTATTTAATTGCTCAACATTATTGAGGTATTCAACAAAGACACCGGCAATATCAAGTTCAGCTTCATCTCGACGTCCATCGGTGATTTCAATGGCTTTGTTGACCAAAAGTGAACGTAAGACGTCCTTGGCTATTTTCGGGATAACGCGTCGATAGATCTTCATGATAGAGCCTGCCTCCTAAGCTCAGTCCATAACGGGGCAGGCTGGAGCCTGTCAAGCAATTATTGTGCCGAAAAGTGAAGAATTCCCTTAAAGCAGGTTGGTGGCTAATTCTGCCAGTTCGGAACGTTCGCCCTTAAGCAGGCTAACGTGTCCGGCAATGCGCTCGTTGCGGAACTTGTTTACAGCGTGTACGATCCCATTATTGGTGGAATCAACGTAGGGATTGTCGATTTGATAGGGGTCCCCGGTGAGGATAATCTTTGTATTGTCCCCGGCCCGGGAGATGATCGTTTTAACTTCGTGGGGTGTGAGATTTTGCGCCTCATCAACAATGAGAAACTGGTTGGGAATGCTGCGACCCCGGATATAGGTCAGTGGCTCAATTTCCATGATACCTAAGTCGATCAACTCTTGGTGCCCGGGTGAGCGTCGACGATCACTTTTGGATAAACTCAAGAGGAATTCGACATTATCGTAAATGGGTTGCATCCAAGGGCTCAGCTTTTCATCAATATCCCCAGGTAAATAACCGATATCACGTCCCAGAGGAAATACGGGTCGTGAAATAAGGAGCTTTTGATAAATGCCTTCTTCAGTGACTTTTTGTAAACCGGCCGCGATGGCTAAGAGCGTCTTACCCGTACCCGCCTTGCCGACCAGTGTGACAAGTTTGACATTGTCATTCAGTAAAATGTCCATGGCAAAGGTTTGTTCGCGATTGCGTGGTCGAATACCCCAGACATGATCCTGGAGATGGTTTAGCGGCTCAACTTGCTGGTCATCAACATTGATGCGTCCCAGGGCGGTATGTGAAGTGTTTGCCATATCCTTGAGGTAGGCAAATTGATTTGGAAAGTAATAAGGGTCTTCTAATTTAAATTTCCCGCTTTGATAGTAAGCATCTATATCATCTCCAGGGATTTCAAGCTCAGTCACACCGGAGTACAATTCGTTGAGATCTGTTTGCGCTGAATCAAAATCTTCAACATTGAGGCCTATCGAATCGGCTCTGATGCGCAGATTAATATCTTTGGTGACGAAAATGATTTCTCGATCAGGGTTTTCTTTTTGACATTCGAGTGCTGTAGCGAGAATACGATTATCAATGGTATGGGAGTTGCGATACTCAGGCGGCAATTCCGTTTTTGTTATCGCAACACGTAATGTGCCACCTCCATTAATGGTCACTCCCGTCGTGAGTTTTCCTTCAAGACGAAGCTCATCGAGATAGCGAACAACTTCACGTGCGTTTCTACCGAGTTCGCTTTGATCTTTCTTAAAGGTATCGATCTCTTCGATCACATAAATTGGA
>JASMKV010000111.1 GCA_030749035.1 Myxococcota bacterium
ATGCATAAGGAAATGTTTGAGCAGCCCAGAGCCCTTGCCGACACCATACGTGGCCGTATCAACGTGGAGTCCGATGGGGTTGATTTTGCCGACGCGGTTTTAGAAATCCCTGAATCGGTGAAGCGGGTGATTTTTACCGCCTGTGGGACATCCTGGCACGCCTCGCAAATAGGCCGTTTGGCTTTGGAAGAATTTGCCCGCATGGGTTGCGAGGTCGAATTGGCCAGTGAATTACGCTATCGCAAACCCTTACTTGGCCCAGAGACGCTGATTGTGGCGGTGTCTCAGTCGGGTGAAACCGCCGATACCTTGGCAGCCATTAAAGAAGCCAAGGCTTGTGGCTCGCCGGTCTCGGCGATTGTGAATGTGGTCGATTCATCGATTGCGCGCGCTGCGGATTCGGTACTTTATACCCGGGCCGGTCCGGAGATTGGTGTGGCATCGACCAAAGCTTTTCTGACACAGCTTGCGGCTCTTTATCTTTTTGCCATTGGGGTGGGGCGCCAGCGTGGAATGCCTGATGAAAAAGCGCATGCTATACTCATGGAACTGCAAAAAACACCGCGCCTGGTTGAGGCATGCTTGCACGAAGAAGAGAAAATCAAGGACATTGCCCATCGTTTTGCCCGCGTGCATTCGAGTCTCTTTTTAGGTCGGGGTTATGGCTATCCGGTGGCCTTAGAAGGCGCTTTAAAGCTCAAAGAAATTTCCTATATCCACGCCGAAGGTTATGCGGCCGGCGAAATGAAGCACGGCCCGATTGCGCTTATAGAACAAGGTCTGCCAGTGGTGGTGATTGCGCCTAAGGATGAGCTTTACGATAAAGTCATCGCCAATATGCAGGAAGTCCGCGCCCGCGAAGGTTATGTGATTGCGCTCGCCAATGAGGGCGATGAACACGTGCATAATTTTGCGGACGATGTGATTTATATACCCGAAACTTTGCCGCAGCTCATGCCGCTGGTGGCTTCGGTGCCCCTGCAATTGTTGGCTTACCACGTGGCGGATCTGCGCGGTACGGATATCGATCAACCACGGAATTTGGCGAAGAGTGTCACAGTGGAGTGATGCGCAACAACATGTTGACTGAATGACACAGTCGGTAGGCTCGCATGGAGATTTGTTTGCAGACACATGATGTGCGCAAGAAACAACTTTCATCACTCATATATTCTCATTCAGGATCGCGCGGTCTTGTGATAGCGTTTGGTTTCAATGATCTCGTAAAGCAGGAGTCCGCCATGGCCAAAGT
>JASMKV010000112.1 GCA_030749035.1 Myxococcota bacterium
CTTTAAGGGCCAGACCTGGACCGCTTGTCGTGGTCAACGCAAGCGCCCCGCCAAAGGACGCACCAATGGCTGAAGTGACTGCGGCGATTTCGTCTTCGGCTTGAAATGTATGCACACCATAATGCTTATAGCCTGAAAGAGTGTGTAAAATATCTGAAGCGGGCGTAATCGGATAAGAGCCTAAGAAGAGTTCCATACCTGACTTTTGCGATGCACTGATAAAGCCCAAAGCCAATGCCTGATTACCCGAAATTGAGCGATAAAAACCCGGTTCAATATCCGCCGGCTTAACCTCATAGCGCACATCAAAGGCCTCGGTCGTTTCGCCATAATAATAACCTGCTTTTAAGGCACGCGTATTGGCTTCAATCAACTGGTCTTTGCCCTTAAACTTTTGACTCAACCAATTCACAGTATTGTCAATGGTTCGACCATAAAGCCAAAAACTCAAACCCAAGGCAAAAAAGTTTTTGCAACGGTCGATCTGCTTTTGCTTCATGCCTAAGTCATCTAATGCTTTATTGGTCAGATCGGTGATATCAATGGCATGCAGCCTATATTTTTCAAGACTACCGTCTTCACGTGGATCTGTTTCAATCCCCGCCTTTTCAAAATTTTTCTTGGTGAACTGTGATGTATTAATAATCAAGTTACCGCCCGCTTTAAGATCGGCAAGGTTCATTCTTAAAGCCGCTGGGTTCATCGCCACCAAAACATCCAAAGCATCTCCAGGCGTATCGATCACAGAATTCGAAAAACTTAATTGAAACGCCGAAACGCCGGCCAAGGTTCCGGCCGGTGCACGAATCTCTGCGGGAAAATCGGGAAGTGTACGAATGTCGTTACCGAAAAGTGCGCTTTCGGTAGAAAACCGCGTCCCCGTTAACTGCATTCCATCACCGGAGTCACCGGCAAAACGGATCACAACCGTTTCGACTGCATTCACAGGAATGCTGCTTGTTGGCCTTGAATCAACTGCTTGTGTGTCACCCATTGTACTTACAACCTAAATCTGATGTTTATGTATCATCGCATATATAAAGTCTACAAACCACTCGCGCCATAAATTCCCTACAACCACATTCACGCCCGATTTTGTCCAACAAAAGAGCGTTTATATTGTCTAGGTCATAAAGGACAAGCTTTATTTGCGTGAAAATAAACATTTTTTAAAAGCCTGAGCAGCCCCAGAAGAGCACGAAAAGTCATCTCTGGGCCTGGAACTTTGCCAAGCCCCCCCCTTTAGGGCTAAGATAGGCTATGCTGCAAATCTACATCATTGGTGGAACTTTTGCCGGCAGCGCCCTCTGCGGCCTGCTCCTCCACTACCTCATGCAAGGCTATCTGCATCGGCGACTGCGCACCTACGCTCAGAAACTGCTCAAACAAACCTCTGAGGAAATAGAAACGCTCAATATTCAGGAAAAACGCACACAAGAACGTGAAACACGCCGGCTTGAACGCCAAACACAACATGAAAAACACATCGAAGAAAATCGGATTGCCCATCTGGAAAGTGAAATCACCACCAGTGAAGAGGAGATTTCCCAACGAGAACAGGACCTTCAACGTGGTTTGGACAAACTCTCCCAAATCGACAAAGAAAATAATGAAAACCAACAACTTTTGGTCACCCAACAACAAAAGTCATTCGAATTAACGCAACAACATACCCGCAAACTTGAGCGCCTCGCCCAATTAAGTCAGCAAAAGGTCATCGACGAGCTCTGTGGTGCCCATATCGAAAAAGCGCAGATACGTTACCAGGCGCTTTCGCGACAACACGAAGAACGCATCAAACAAAACGATATGGCCTTGGCCAGGCGTATCATGTGCCATGCCATCAACCGCTACAACGGTGTTGCCCATCTCGAGAGATTAAACAATGTGATCGAGATCAACGACGCTAAATTGCTCCTGGACTTAGGCGATCCTGAAAGCATTCTGCACAAGGCCTTTACCGAAAAAATAGACTGTCGCTTGAGTATCCACGACAACAAACAAGCCATCATCATGCGCAGCGAAAACTCGATGACTTTAGAGATCGCCAGACGCGTCATGCGTCAAATCGCTAACCGCGCCATACACGATATTGATCAAATCCATCACCTAGCCAAACAAGCCACCGTCGAAGTTGACCGCGAAGTCACCCGCGCCGGCCGCAGGGCCTTCAAAACTCTCGAACTCCCCTTTAGCCATCCAGATATTCTGCATTTGGTTGGCAGGCTTAAGTTTCGCTTGAGTTATTCACAAAACCAATGGAAACATTCCGTCGAAGTTGGCTATCTTAGTGGGCTCATGGCCGATGAACTGGGGCTGGATGTGGTCGCCGCCAAGCGTGGCGGACTGCTGCATGACATTGGCAAAGCGATGACCCATGATCATGAAGGTGGACACGCTGTTTTGGGCGCACAGGAAGCAAGACGTTGTGGAGAAGCTGAACTTATTGCCAACTGTATCGGCTCGCATCATTTTGATGAACAACCCGCCTCGCAACTTGCTTATATTGTCACAGCAGCCGACGCCATGAGCGGCGCACGCCCAGGTGCCCGGCGGGAAAGTACCTCCAATTACGTTCAACGCATTAAAGATATTCAGCATATTGCCTCTCGCGACAACGCTGTAGAACACGTCGATATCATGCAAGCGGGGCGTGAAATTCGTATTTTCGTCGCCAACGATGCTAAAAATGAAAACGGTCACGACATCGCCGATGCCGATCTCTATCCCCTGGCACAGAAAATTGCCCAAGAGATTGAGGATGAAGTCATATACGCCGGACAAATTAGAGTCACCGTGATCCGGGAATCCAAAGAAAGCATCATTGCTTGCTAAACAGGCTCTTGCCCGACCCCTTAAGCCACCACACTCAGAACAACGTGCCCTGCGCATACTTCGTCATTGCCTCCCATGCACCACCTTGCTACCCTCAAGGGCATGAAATCACCACTTTTCGATCTTGTCCCTGTTTCGCTCATTGAAAAACTATTAAGCACCGCTTTAGAAAAAGGCGGCGATTTTGCTGAAATTTATATGGAGCGTTCCCGCTCAAATTCAGTCGCTTTAGAGGAAAACAAAATTCGCACCGCCGCTTGCGGTATTGGTTTAGGCGTTGGTATCCGGGTCATCAAAGGCACCGAGGTCGGCTACGCCTACAGTGATGATTTAGAAAGCGCGACATTGCTTAAAACCGCCAGCGTTGCGGCGGCGATTGCCGGTTCAGGTGGGCACACGAGAGCAATCAATGTCACCCCACAAAGCTTGCCCAATCGTTACCCTATCGAAACTTATCCCGAAAATGTTGCGGCAAAAGTCAAAGCACAAATGCTTCTGCGCGGTAACGCCTCAGCCCATGATTTTGATAAACGCATCACGCAAGTCATGGGCGCCTTTGGTGACTCCACAAAGGATATCGTGATTGCCACTTCCGAAGGTGTCTTAAGCACCGACCGTCAAGTCATGTATCGACTTAACTTTACCGCCATCGCCGACGACGGCAGCGGTGAACGTCAAACCGGTTTTCATGGTGGCGGTGGGCGTGTTGATTTTTCTCACTACGACAGCTTTACACCTGAAGACGCCGGCATCGAAGCCGCGCGCATGGCGACCGCGCAAATCGGCGCCATCGCTGCCCCCGCTGGCCCACAAACGGTCGTATTCTCTCCGGGGTGGAGCGGTGTCTTTTTACACGAAGCGGTTGGCCACGGCTTAGAAGCCGATTTTATTCACAAAGAAACTTCGCTCTTTGCCAATCAACTCGGCGAAAAAGTCGCTTCAGATTTGGTTACCGTGATCGACAACGGCGAACTCAACCACAAACGCGGTACCCTCAATTGTGACGACGAAGGTGTCATCGCTCAAGATAAGGTCCTCATCGAAAAGGGCGTCCTTAAAGGTTATATGGTTGACCGCTTAAGCTCTCAGGTCATGAACATCGATTCGACTGGCAGCGGCCGGCGACAAAATTATAAGCATGCGCCCATGCCGCGTATGACCAACACCTATATGGCCGCAGGCGACCATACCCACGACGAAATTATCGCCAGCGTGGACAAAGGGCTCTATTGCGCCGCCTTTGGGGGCGGACAGGTTGATATCTCCAACGGTAACTTCGTTTTTGAAGTTCGCGAAGGCTATATGATTGAAAACGGAAAAATCACCGCGCCAGT
>JASMKV010000113.1 GCA_030749035.1 Myxococcota bacterium
GCAAAGCCTGATGAAGGATCAAAGGAAGATGAACAAGATCTTGGCAAAGCCATCGATGAGCTTTCAGATACGGAGCTGGAGCCTCCTCAAGAAAGTTAAATTATTCAACTATTTTAGTTGAAACATGACACTTAGACTTCCCCCGAAGTCCCTGGCATGGCAGACTAAATCTATGGGTAAAGTAATTAAGAAAAGCGTTGTCGATGTTTCAGAAGCCGCAGAGCCGACAACTTTGTCCGAGCAGCCGTTTTCAAAGCGCGCACCAATCATTGATAAGAGTACTTTTGAAGCCAAATCAGATGCCCAAGGCATTCGGGAGAAGGCTTTGGTCGAAGCCGAAGAGATTAAGAAGGCGGCCATGCAAGAGGGTGAGGAAATCAAAAAACGAGCGCGTGAAGAAGGTTATATGGAGGGTAAGGCCGCTGGCGCCGAAGAGCTCACTGAAATGATTGCCACTTCGAGTAGGCGCTTACAGATGATTGAAGAGCAAGTTGAGCCACAGCTTAAAGATTTGGCGTTGCGTATTGCCAAGAAGATATTGGGTCGGGAATTGGAATTTCATCCAGAAGCCGTTGTCGACATTGTGAAGCAAGCGCTGAGTGATAAAGCACGCCAACGCCGCGAGGTTTATTTGCGGGTTAACCCAGAGGATTTACAATATATTCGTGAACACAAGGCGGAGCTTCTTGAAGTCCTGGGTAGAGCTAAGGAAATAGGTTTACGTGAAGATCCTGGGGTAGAACCGCATGGTGTGATTATTGAAACCGATGCGGGAACCATTGATGCTCAGCTTGAGACGCAGCTGGCGGTTTTTGAGCGTGTCTTTAAGGGACTCCAGTAATTGAGCAAAGGTAAAGCGATGGCAAAGAACGATGGCGCGCCGATTATTGACTTGAGCCGCTATATCGCAGCGGTGGATGAAACCGAAACCATCCATGTGCGTGGTCGCGTTACGGAAGTTGCGGGATTGATTATTAAGGCCACTGTGCCGGGCGTGCGCATTGGCGAAATGTGTTATATTGAAACCGTAGGTCAAAAGCGTATTGTTTGCGAAGTTGTGGGTTTTGGTGACGAAGTCGTGAAGCTGATGCCACTGGGTGAGTCGCATGGCTTGGGGCCCGATTGCGCAGTGATACCAACTGGTCGACAAATTTCTATCCGTTGCGGTTGGGGACTTTTGGGACGCGTTGTCGATGGTTTGGGAAGACCTTTAGATGATGGACCGTTGCTGGAGGAAATGCCCGACTTACGAGACTGGGCGGTTCATCGGCCTGCACCCGATGCGATGAAACGTAAGCGTATCGAAGAACCGATTGCCATGGGTGTGCGTGCCATTGACGGCTTACTGACGGTTGGCTTAGGGCAACGTATTGGTCTTTTTGCGGGTTCTGGCGTGGGTAAGTCGACGCTGATGGGGCAAATTGCCCGAAACACCGAAGCCGAAGTTGTTGTGACATGCCTTATTGGTGAGCGGGGTCGTGAGGTTAGAGATTTTATCGAAGAGTCTCTTGGCGAAGAGGGGCTCAAAAAATCGGTTGTTGTTGTGGCGACATCCGATCAACCTTCTTTGGTGCGTTTGAAAAGTGCTTTTGTGGCCACAGCGATTGCTGAATGGTTTCGCGATCAGGGTAAGCGTGTGCTTTTTATGATGGACTCTTCGACGCGTTTTGCCAGAGCGCAGCGTGAAATTGGTTTGGCGATCGGTGAGCCGCCTGCACGCCAAGGTTATCCACCAAGTGTGTTTGCGCAGATCCCCAAATTGATGGAACGGACTGGTAATAATGAAACAGGTTCGATCACAGCGCTCTATACCATTTTAGTGCAAGCCGGTGATATGGAAGAGCCCATTGCTGATGAAGTGCGTGGTATTTTAGATGGGCATATTATTTTGAATCGCGATCTTGGTGCGCGTAATCATTGGCCCGCCATTGATATTCTGCCCTCACTGTCTCGGGTCATGACGGGTATTGTTGCTGATGAACATAAGGGTTCGGCGGCGAAGTTGCGTGAGGTTTTGGCCAACTATGAAAAGCAACGTGATTTAATTTTGCTTGGTGCTTATCAGTATGGTGCCGATCCTAAAACCGATTATGCGATAGATAAAATTGAAGAAGTCGAGACTTTTTTAAAGCAGGGACTTGATGAATTTGATGACTTTGACACGACAGTACAAAAGTTAGCGGGCATGTTTACGGATATGTAGTCTTAAAGTACGGATCGCACCATGGCCAAAGATAACAAATATCGTCTTAGCGCTTTACTTGAGTTGCGTGAGCGAAAAAAAGATCAAGCCGAGCACTATTTGGCCGAGTGTATGCAAGTCTTGCGAACCGAGCAGGAGCGTCAGCGTGATATGGAAGCTGAGCTTGAGCGTATGGAGGCAAAGCGTGAAGAGCGCATTCGTGAGTATTCTGAACAAGCCATGCGCGGTGAGATGAGCGCCCAATCGGCAATCTCATCGAATGTTTATATTGAGCGACTTAAAGAACAAGAAGACGCGCAAAAAGAAGCCATCGAGAATCAAAAACGTGTCGTTTTGCAGAAAAAAGAAGCGGTTGAGGGCGCCCGTAAGGATTTGGTGCTGGCCTCTCAGGAGCTCAAAGCCATTGAAAAGCATAAGGAAAAATGGCAGGAGGCGCTTAAGAAAGAGCGTGAGGCCAAAGAGGAGCAGGCCATGGATGAAATTGCCCAAAGTGCATTTTTTCGTGACGATTAAGGGCAGGAGAAAACTATAACCCATTGTATTTGTTGATAAAAAAAAACTAACCCAAAACAAGGATGGTGGCTTATGTTAGACTGTAGCTGTAGTTATTGGAGAAGAAGATAAAGTGACACGTGTTAACGATAGTAGACGGGATTCCCGTGAGGCGCAGCGTCGGGAAGAGGCGCGTTCGGACAAAGTGCGGACAGAAAAGCGTAGCGCAGATTCCTCTAAGCAGTTTTCGCAAATGATGGCTTCCAAAGAGCAGTCTAAAGGCCAGGTTGCGGAGCAAAGACAAGGATTGATGTCGAAAACATCCCGGCAAGGCAACGATGCAAATAAAGCGTTGCTGGCACGTCAGGGTATCATGTCGAATAAATTTTCCGATAAACTCAATCATGTGGGCAAGCAACATGTGGCACAAACCCATGAGAGTGGTGAGTTACGTGGACAGGAGCAAACCAAGGCACGTGTGGGTGGTGAAGATCGTGGTGAAAGCGCACAAACCCAAAAGTTGGGCAATAAGGGCGATAAATTGGCCGCGATTTCCAGAGACGATCAATCTCAAGGCAATCAAGGTGAGGGAGAGAGTGGACAGGGCGCGGATTCAGGCTCGAAAGACCAGGGCTTCCAAGGTGGAGGTGCCCAAGGCTCAGGAAACCAGTCGCTGAATATGGGGCAAACCCAAAAGGCAGAAGGGGCCTCCCAGGTCAGGATACCTCCGCAGGTTATTGAGGAAATCGTTAAACGTGTCATGGTAGGCGTGAATACCGAAGGGCTTAACGAGTTTCATATTGAGTTCAAAGAAAATGTTTTGGCCGGTTCTTTTCTGACCATTACCGCTGAAGGCGGCAAGATTAAAGCGCGTTTTCGCACACCGGATAAAAATGTTCGACGTCTTTTAAAGGCCAGTGAAGGTGAATTGGCCCGGGCTTTTTCTAAAAAAGGACTGGATTTAGATCGCCTTGATGTTGACGCGCCCTAGTGCTAGCTTGATTGACCATCGTGTTTTGAAAGGCAGTACATGGTCTCGGTTGCGCCATTTAAATTTAAGAATCTAAAAAGCTATAGTCGCGATCAAGTCGCCCTTGAGGAAAGCCTCTCTGCTTATTTGTCGGCTGGGCCTTTTGAAGAAGATTTCTTAAAAGTTTTAGCCAAAACCCTTGAAGAAGTTCTAAAGGTTCCCTGCCAGATGAAAGCTGAGGCGGTGCGCCCAGTCAGCAGTGATGAAATAAAGGGGCTTTTGCCTGAGACAAGCTGCTTTGTCCTGGTTGGTGCGGCGCCGAGCGAACATAAATTTATTGTCGATCTTGATTTGATATGGTCCCACTATGCGGTCGATTTGCTCTTGGGTGGAAAAGGCCAAAGCGGGCGCATCCACCGGCCCTTAAGTGAAATTGAACAAGGTGTTTTGTCTTTTATCCTCTTAAAGACCCTGTCCCACTTTACTCAAGGCTGGGTCACGGGGCAGGAGTTGGCGCTAAGTCTCGATGGTTTCGCGGGGAAACCAGATGAGCTTGAGCGATTTACTTCAGCTGAATCTTCCTATTATTTGGCGGGTGTGCGGATGCTTTCGGGTAAATGCAGAGGTTATGCACGTATCTTGATCCCTCAAGAGATCGTCTCTGCCCATTTCAATGCCGCACCACAACAACACAGTGGCGGTGAAGTTGAAGAGGCCTATATTCGTCAGCAGTTAAATTGTCTTGGGGACGGTGAAATCGTTGGTTGTGTCGAAATTGCAGAAATTGATTTGGGTCCAAGTGATATTGCAAATTTAGAGGTTGGAGATATAATCGTTCTGGAAAACCACCAGGTGAGTTTGAATTCAGATGTGCTTAGCGGCGAAGCATTTGTTCGTCTTGGTATGGGAAAAAATGGTGGTCTGCGTGGACGTTTGTTGTTGGATGATGATCGACCACGCATGGAAATTATCGAAATAAAAGTACAAGAAGAGCCGGCAGAGGTGAATGCTATGGAAAGTGAAGAAGGCGTAGAAGAGGTCATAAATGCAAATGGTGCCGAAGAGTCTCAAGCCGCGGAGCCACAAGCGCTTGATGACTCAGGCGACAATTTGCTTGAGACCGAGGGACTTTTAAGGGACGTGCCAGCACCCATTGTTGTAGAGCTTGGACGTATTCGTTTAAATACTTCGCAGGTTGTGCGTTTGCGTCGAGGACAGATTTTGCGTTTGCCAAGAGGGTCTAACGATCCAGTGGATTTGGTGGTCAACGGCAAACTGTTCGCGCGCGGTGAGCTTATCGAAGTTGATGGCGAATTGGGTGTGCGTTTATTGAAAATGAGTTCTTCTTAATCGATAGAATTAAAGTTAGCGACACGGAATGAAAACAGTATTAATGCTTTGTCTGGTTTTTTCTGCCGGACAAAAAGAAGAAGCTGTTAAGGCGCCGGTTCTGGAAAAGACGACATCGCTAAAAAATGTCGCGGCGCCGCCTCAGAAGAAAAAAGAATCACAGAAAAAGGGTTTAAAAGAAACGGCATCAGAAACCGCATCAGAAGCGGTACCAGAAGCCGCATCAGAAGCGGCACCAGAAGCCGTATCAGAGACCCCTCCCCCAAGCGCTTATGACCGACAAGAGCGTATTCCAGCGCAAGAAAGTGAACACCGCGAGGATTCGTTTTCCAAATATTTGGTACGCACAGTCTTTTCATTAATTTTTATTGTTGGCCTTATGTACTTTTTAGCAAAACTTGTTCTGCCCCGCTATCTTCAAGGATTTCGTCCGAACAGCAAAGCCCAGCATATTAAGGTTTTGGAGCGCACACCTTTGGATGCAAAACATTCAGTTTATGTGCTTGAGCTTGAAGATGGGGAACGAATTTTGGTTGGAACAGGAGAAAAAGGAGTGCAGTTCCTTACGCGTGTTGATAGGAGTATGGGGGATACGAAGGTGCCCAAAGAATTTAATTCTTTGTTGGCATCAAAAAATGAGGAAGAAGCAGTAAAGGATGAAACGGTTTGACCGCGAGAGATCGATAATGTTTTTATTCAATCGCAACATACGGAGCATTTGGGCCCGAATTTCATTTTTTCTGGTCTTTCTGGTCTCTTCTCCCTTGATGGCACAGGGATTGCCTGGTGGCATCGGTGAGATTGTGGGCAAAGGTGGAGTGACAAATCGCCCTTTGATTTTAATGACCGCTCTTGCGGCGCTTGCTCTTGTTCCTTTTGTTCTGATTATGGTGACTTCTTTTGTGAAGATTGCCGTTGTTTTATCGATTGTTCGCCAGGCCATCGGTACTCAGCAAATTCCACCAACGCAGGTTGTGACGGGAATGGCGATTATTTTAACGGTTTATATTATGACGCCGGTTGGCTTGGATATTTATCATGACTCGAAAGATCTTGTGCTCGAAAAGATGCCTGCGAATGTGAGCATGGCGAATTTTACGGTCGACCAAATTTTAGAGCTTGTTCGAGAAGGCCAGCATCCATTGCGTCAATTTTTGATCAAGCACGCTCATCTTAAAGATCGCGATATGTTCTTTAAATTGGCCTGGAAGATGCGAAAGCCTCGTGATCGAGCAACGCTGACCGACGAGGATTTTTCTATTATTGTTCCGGCCTTTGTCATTTCGGAGTTAAAGGAGGCCTTTCAAATAGGTTTTATTCTTTTTGTGCCTTTTTTAGTTATCGATATGGTTGTGTCGAATATTTTGATGGCTTTGGGGATGCAGATGCTTTCTCCGACGACCATTTCGCTGCCATTTAAAATTTTGCTCTTTGTGATGGTGGACGGTTGGTATTTAATCACGAAGGGACTTGTTATTGGCTATCAATAGGGGAATGTGATGGATCAACGGATTATCAATTTTATTATTCACATTACGAATGAAAGTCTCCTTTTGGTCATCATCGTGTGTGGTCCTCCAATCGTGTTAAGTATGATTATTGGTTTATCCGTTTCTCTTTTCCAAGCTGTGACGCAAATTCAGGAAGCCACGCTCACATTTGTGCCTAAGATGATTGTTATTTTTGGCACACTGGCCGCACTGGGGCCTTGGTTGGGTTCGATGCTTCTGCGTTTTGCTGAGAAGTGCTTTGAAGAATTCCCTAAAATTATGTTCTAAGTCATGGACGTCCTTCTTCAGCGTTTAGGCATTCAACTCAACTATACGCAGGAATTTCTTATTGTTGCGCTTATTTTAGGCCGAACGATGCCGATGATTATCCTTACGCCTTTTATGGGGGGCAAGATTTTACCTCCTGAACTAAAAATGGGCATGGGGGCGATGCTGACGATTTTAGTTTGGCCTTTGGCACGCGGTGCGATTACCGTTGATATGCCACTTTCACCGATCCCTTTTTTCCTCCTGATGCTCAAAGAGGTTTTTATTGGTTTTGCCATTGGTTTTATTAATTCACATATCTTTTGGGCTATGGAAATGGCGGGTCGTATTATTGATACGGTCAGAGGAGCGTCGATGGCTGAGGTGATGGTACCCCACACCGGTCAGCGCGCGACGCCTTTTGGACAACTCTATTATCAGTTTATGTTGGTTATTTTTGTGGGTATTGGTGGCCACCATATTTTTATCGAAGCTTACTTTTATTCATTTACCAGTCTTCCCATCCATGAGCACCTTGCCTTTGGCAGTGTCGGCCTTGAGCCATTTTTTGATACGATGGCAAGAATGACTGCGGAGATTTTATTTATTGGAGTTATTCTTTCCGCACCAATTGTTGCGGCAACGCTGATCAGCGACATTGTTTTCGGTATTCTTAATCGGGTTGCGCCACAACTGAATGCTTACTTTATGTCGATGCCCGTCAAGGCGATGGGAGGTGTTATTATGGCGCTGCTTATTATGGAGCCCTTTGTTGAAAGACTTTATTACTATAGCGAATGGGCTTTGCGTGCAGTCGGCGAGACCATTGAATTGCTAGGCAGATCTTAAGTTCTGTTCTTTACGAGGTCAGCCCGCGCAGCGTTGTTTGTAATTCCGGATTAAGAATATTAGGCAGCGTGCATATAATGCTTGAGAGGGCATCGGCAAGGGTTCCCGTGGTCAGTTCTTGTAAGAGAACCGTACCATCGGGTTCTGTACCAAGTCGGTAAACGCTTTCAGGAGTGGGGTATAAATTCATTTCACGTGTTAGCCATTGCTCATCCAAATAATCAAAGCGTGCCACGGTGTATTGATTGTCAGCAACAATTTGCTTGGCCAGTTCGCAAAGGGCGGGGTGAATGGTGTAGCCGTCTTTGCCTTTTACGAGAATATTTTGCTCCGCTAAATGCTCGACAGAATTAATCCAGCTGTCGTCATTGGGCATGCGCACGACTTTGGTTTCGGGTTCATCAAAAAAAGCAAGAACTTCATCTAAGGTCATGGGGCTATCTTGCTCTTCTTCTTCTTGCGACTCATTTGAGCGCAGATCACGAGCAAACACCGCGAAGGCCAGATAGTCCCCGGCAGACAATGTGATTTTCGGGAATTCGCTTTTGTCCCTTGTGTGGAAGCGTTGTGCGATTTCAGCGCAAAGCGCAGCTTCGCTGCGAACGGGGCCAAAAAGATGCTCATCTTCTTGACGTTTATATTCGACAACACATTGTTCCGAAAAATAAAAGCTGCGGCTGTTTCTTTCTTCAGACTTGCGTTCAACAAATAAGATACGTGCCTGACATTCACTGACTGGTATGACGCGTTCTAAAAGGTTTGGTGATGTTGCGCATGAATTTTCATCCCAAAAGACACGCTCTTCAAAATCCTTGAAGACATCTTCAGGCTCCTGAGGTTCCAGATCTTCATCTTCGATAAACCTTAAAGGCGATTCTAAATTCGGAAAAAGTTCTCCCAGCATTCTGATAAACGCCAAGTCTTCATTGTTGAGGGTTAAGGCGTCTTGTGTTTCGATCATGATGACTCCCATGGGTCATGCATGAGGGCATTGCCGATGGCCCCATCAAGCTCACTTAAATTGCCTAAACTCTGGTGTTGTTGGGGCTTTTCCGCCTCGGATGTTTTGATGGAGCCGTCAATGGTTCTGACCATCATTTCAGATAAGGAGCGACGTGGTGAAAGCTCTTCCAGGGTTTCGCTTAATTGTTCTGCGGGGATAGCACCATGGACTTCAGTTTGCACAACATGTTGTAAATGTTCTGGTGTCTCTTCTTCGGCATCATGAAGAACTTTGCCCAATGAAAGGAGGTGATGTCTTTTGCCCCAACGCGAACGAAGTTTCTGATGTTGTTTTAAAATGCGTGAGATTTCACTGTCGAGGCGTGGATCGCCAAGCTTACCGGCAATTTGCTCAAGCAGGTTCATCTTGCGCTTACTTAATTGTAATTGCAGTTTGAGCTTTCGAAGATTATTTCGATGTTGGCGAAGCCTCTTGTCCTCTTTTTTCAACTCCGATTTATTGAAGCGCTTTGCGGCAAGTTGTTCAAGAAGCACGCGCAGTGCAGCGCGCTCAGCCTCGATACCACTAATAAGGGTAGATGTTGTGGCGGCAAGGTTGGCCACAAGTTGGCGTGCGGCAGCAGGATTGTCACGCGCCAATTTAAGGACATCGGCACCTTTGGTCTTTTCCTGTGCCAATGGATTTGTGCCCGAGGATTGTTTGGCGCTTGCGTTGCCAAATTCAAATTGGTCTTGTGGTGTTTTAACCTGGGTTGTCAGCGTGCTGGTTTTTGCCTCGACCTGTTTGGGTTGATTGGGCAGTACCGGTGTGGTTTGTGGCCCGCCGCCAATTTTTCCGCCATCCATGATGTCATACCTTAGCAAGGGGAGTGCAGGACATGCAATCGTATAAAATTAACTAGAGAAAGAGCGATTTGCTTGCTATGTTGGGTAGAGTATATTTTGAGAAAGATAGGGTCTGATGGCAGATGGCGGCACAGGTGAAAAAACCGAGGAACCGACCCCGGAGCGTTTACGCAAGTTGCGTAAAGAGGGAAATGTCCCCAAAAGCCAGGATGTCACCTCTGCCCTTTCTTTTTTGGTCGTTTTTTGTGTTTTAGCTGGGGCCATGAGTTTTATCGGTGAGGAGATGATAGGCCTTTTTAATTTTTCGATGGCAGCGATGAAATCGGGGCAAAGTTATACGATTGTCAATTCCCAGCTGCTGAATCAATCGGTTCTGACGATGATTAAGGTTTGTGCACCAGTTTTGACGACGGCTTTTGTGGTGGGGCTGGCGATGAACATCGCTCAGGTCGGCTTTATGTTTACGACCAAGCCTATTATGCCCGATATCAAGAAATTAAATCCGGTCAATGGCGTTAAGAACTTAGTCAACATGAAGAAGTTGGTCGAACTGCTCAAGACCATCATCAAGTTTACGGTGGTAAGTTATCTTTCCTATTTGGCTTTAAAGGATGCGGCGCGCGATGTTGCACTCATTATTCGTTCAGAGTTGATGATTGGGATCAAAGTTATTGGTGCCATTATTTGGGATTTTTGTACCAAGATTGGTGCCGCCTTTGTGGTTATCGCGGCTTTTGATGCCTTCTATCAAAAAAAACGTTATATTAAAGACAACAAGATGTCGAAACACGATGTCAAACAGGAGTACAAACAAAGTGAAGGCGATCCGCAACATAAAGCGGAGCGTAAGCGTTTTCACCAGGAAATTTTAAACTCTGCCAGTCCATCGGCAGTAAAGAATGCGGATGTCGTGGTGCGAAACCCAGAACACATAGCCGTTGCCCTTAAATACGATGATGATGAAAGTGAAGCACCCAGTATTTTGGCCAAGGGAACAAGGATTTGGGCAGAAAAGATTTTAGATGCGGCAAGGGAATATGGGGTGCCCATTGTGCGTAATGTGCCTTTGGCCCAAGCGCTGAATAAACTCGAGATTGGTGATGAGGTTCCTGAGGAGCTTTACGAGGCGGTTGCGGAAGTGCTTAATTTTGTTTATCATTTGGCAGAGGAACAAAAAGATAAGGGTGGCTAGGCTGGTATGACGATCGTTTTTGCGAATCAAAACTAGCCCATTTTATCGTTTTGTGTGTAGGGTACTATAATGGCGAATAATATTGTTTCATATAATCGTTTCTCGTCCTTACCGGCGAATATTTCGAGTTTTGGTGCAACCGTTGAAGAAATCAATTTGCAACATGGTGCGCCCGATGCCAATCCTGTCGCTGCACCGATGGCTTCACCCAAAGTTCCCGAAACCCGTTTAGCGTTAGGTCGTGGTGGTTCAGATCAGATTCGTTTAGGAGGGCCGGCCGAGCCCGATATTAATCCTTATGAGGGTGCGCAACCGACTTTGGTGCTCAGTCGCAAAGTTGTCCAAAAGCTCGATAGCGGTGTGATTTCACAATTGCAGCAGAGCGTACAAGGTGAGCTGGTGGGCAATCAAAACCTTCAAGGCTTGATGCAGGATTCGTTGCGCCGCGTGTTGGGCTTACGAGAATTTGTCGATGGACTGAATAAAATGACTGAGTCCGTTTATGTCCGTGCTATTGCCGCTTCTAAAGGCTAATCAGCGATATTTTATAAAACTTGTGGTGCTCTTTAAGTCGGCTATTGCGGTGGAGTGCAAGCTGCGCTAGGTTTTTCTACGATGGCAGAAGGTGAGCGACTAAGCGGCCAGCAATTTCAGGCCCGCGTTGAAAAATTGGTGACTCGATGGTCTGAGGGGCGAACGAGTCTTAAGCAAATTGTGGGTATGTCTGATGAGGAGCTGTATGCGGTGGCCTCGCAGGGCTATTATCTTTTTTTACAGGGTAAAATTGAACAGGCGCGTGTGATCTTTGAAGGATTGGTCGCCATTGATCCTAAAAATGCTTATTATTATAGGGCGCTTGGTGTGATTTACTGGCGTATGAAAGAAGCTCAAAAGGCGCTCAAACAGTTTACCTATGCGATTCGGGTGGCGCCCAAGGACATCTCTTCTTATGTGAATAGAGCTGAGGTTTATGTTTCAGCAGGCCATTATATGAAGGCACGTAAGGATTTAAGCTATGTTTTAGATCATGCTGGCCAGGAAGAAGTGGCTTTAGTGAGCAAATCCCGGGCGATCTTAAGTATGATCCCCCGTTAGCTTTTTTGCGCAACATTTGCGCAAATATCCCGATATAAGAAATGAGTGATACGTTAAGGGACCTTTTACGCCTTGGTATTGGCCCAAAACGTGTGTTTTAATAGTAAGATAAATAACAAAGGAGAACATTGATGATTGCACCATTAGATCTTAACCGAGTGAGTCAAAATGACTTACAAAAAGCATGCGCAGGCTTGGATCCCGTTGCAGCTCAGTTGGTTGGCTTAGGCTTACCGCAAGCGTTGCAGGGTACAGGACACGCTGAACGCCTTTTAGGTAAGGCTCAGGATGTTTATCAATCAGGTGATGCGAAGCAGCCAGCCAGTGCCGGTGAGCAGCCCACTGTTGGTTCACAGCCCAGTACCGCAGGTCCACATGCCAATTACAGTCAGCATGCGGCCCAAACTCGGGGCACCTATTACACACCACTGGATACGGATACAGCCAAGCTTTCTATGGGAAGCGGCAAAGCCTATCTGAGCGGTGATAAATTGGCCCGCGTTCTTAATTCAAAAGATCCAAAATATGTGAGCGCTGAAAACCCACAAGGTTTCCAGTTCCCTTCATTGCGATCAAGCGTGATTAAGAAGCATGATATTAAATTCACGACCGATGGTAAGGCACTTTTGCCTTCACAAGGTCAAGCCGCAGCAGCATCTTTAGGTGCTGGTCAAGCACAGAATCCCATTGCTGACGGTACAGCAAGTTATATGCAACGTTGGGGTTGGTTACAGCCTTCGACAGGCATGTTGGGTGCGGGTATGGGCGCAGGATTTGCCGGTCAAGTTGCCGGTCAAATGAATGCGGCTGGAGCCCAAATGCCACTTGCTGGTCTTGCTGGTGGTGGCGGTCTTGGTGGCGGTTCAATCCCTTCCATGATCGGTGGCGCAGGCATCCCTGGTGGCGGCGCGATGAAGTTCATGGCCGGTGGTGCTATGGGCGCGCAGATGATCGGTTTAGACGGTATGGCTTTTCAAATGCGAAAAGTGATGCGTAGTGTGGCTGAAGATTTCAAAGATAATGCGATGATCGGCATGATTCAAAATGAAGGTATTCCGATTGAAGACCTCATTTTCATGTTCATGGCGCATATGTCTGACAAGTATGAGTACAAACTGCGTGAGAAGATGGAAGAAGCGGCCATGCAAGAAAAGCGTGAGCGTAAGCGTGAAATGCGTAGCCAGATGATTGGCGCCTTGGGTGGTATTGCCAGCTTGGTACCTGGAGTGGGTACTTTGGTGAGCGGTGCGATGCAGGCAGGAGCAACTAAACTGAACCAGGTTGAAGCTGCTCTTAATGGTGAGACCAAGAGTACCACCATGCTGATGAATGAGGTTCAGATGCTGATGCATAAGTGGAAGCAAATGAATGAAATGCTTTCAAATCTCATGAAGGCGATGCATGATATGGCGATGACGCCAATCCGTAATATTCGTTAAGAATATTAGCATTAAAATAGACTGTTTTCTCAACGGCGGAGCTTATGACTCCGCCGTTGATTTATTGGCCCCTGGTGAGAAGTAGGCCGTACGTAAAGCGCACTAAAGTGCAATAAAACTGGCGCTTGGCGCAAAAAAGTCGTACAAAATGCCTAAGGAGAATGATCAAGATGGCTGACGAAAAAGACCAAGAAGAGAATCAGGCAGAGCTTAATATCGACGATATGGATCTCGAAGATATTGCTGAGGCCTTGGATAAGGGTGAGGTCGAACCGCCGCGTTTTATTGAGCCAACACTAGAGCAGTCTTTTACGTCAGAGAATCTGGAAAAGTTTATTATGGGTGATATCACCTGGGCTCAGTTGCAAGGGATGACTGTTGATGAAGCCTATAACATTGCTGAATACGGTTATTCACTTTATCAAGAAGCCCGTTATCACGATTCTCGCGCTATTTTTGAAGGCTTAATCATTTGTAACCCTTATGATGCCTATTTCCACTCGATGTTGGGTGCCGTTTACCAGCAATTGGATATGAAGGAAGAAGCGGCTCAGGAATATACGACAGCCATAGATTTAGATGATGAGAGTTTGCACGCCTATGTCAATCGGGGTGAGTTGCTTTTACAAAATGGTGAGTTTGATCGAGCTCTTGATGATCTCAAGCGTGCGATTGAATTGGATCCAGACAACAGAGATCCTGCCAGTGTGCGTGCCAGAGCGCTGGCGATGGCCACAGCCAATGCCATCAAAGAACTGCAAAAAGTTGCGCAAAAAATTCAGGACGAAGGCGATCAATAGGCTTGAAAAAAGCTTCTCCGGTGCCATAAAAACCACGATTATTTGCTCTATACGGTTGTTTTGACACACCTTTGCGGACCACTTTGCCGATACTTAAGATGAATACTCTTTTGTGTGAGGTAGACGATGAATTTAGAAAAAGTCCGTGTTTGTAAGCCCGTAAGCCAAGGTCATCACGCTGGCGCGAAGTGGTTAAATAGCCTTAGTCAGGTCATTGAGCGCTCTCCTGAGTCGAATCCGGAGTTTGTTGCACAGCTGAAGCATTCCTTGAATTTCTACTCCTGCTACGCGCAAACCGGCGATAAACGCTATTTAGGGCTCTGTGAGGAGTTTATGCAGGCCTCTCTCGAGGCTTAAATCACCACGATCGTGCCTGAATTTTCATTCCCAACCTTATTTTCCCATTATTGACACGACCCTGTCTGCTTGCTAATCCATTTTACCTTGAATTTATAGAGACTTGGAGAGTTTGATGGGCGAAGTGACACAACAATTCCGCAAACAATTTCTAGAGCGCCAAGAAGTATTGAGTAAGCTTGAATTGGATTTTAAAAAAGATCCTGGTACGCATGCCGGTTCCTTGGCTGAGGCTTATTTGACAGAAGGCTTACCGCATAAGGCGATCAAGGTTTTAGAAAAGACTGCCAACGGTAAAGATGCAAATTTACATGTCCTTTTGGCGCAGGCGTTTTTTGATACCTTCGATAACGGTAAATCAAAAGCAAAGTTGGATGATGCCGCGAAAATCAGCACCTTGGAAAAAAATCTGCGGGCACAACTTCTTCTGGGAGAGCTGGCGTTCGAAGAGGGCAAGGCTGAAGACGCCAAGAAACATTTGAGTCGCGTACGCGAACTGGAGCCCGAGAGCAGACGTGCCGCAGAGCTTTTGGTCAATCTTGGCGAGAATATTGAGATTCCAGAAGAGACGATTGTAGATGCGCCCGAAGGCTTTCGCACAGAATACGAGTCGACAGAAACGTTCTCCAAAATGGCAGTGCAGATTTTGGCAGGGGTTGTGGTTGGTGCACTTTTATTGGGGGGCTATTATTGGTCGTCCCAGCGTGCCCACCGGGCAAAAAACTTGGCGCAAGAGGCCAATCCGCTTGTGGAGATGGCCGATGTGCTTAGTTTGCAAAGCGCCATTAAAAAATATCAAGAAATTTTGGAAATCAACAGCAGCCACGAATTGGGTCTTGCTGGACTTGCTGAAGCACACGCACTTTTATGGGTTGTGCATGGTTTAGAGAGTGAGCGCGGTGCCGCCATCAGCTTTTCTGAGCAGGCCAGAAGTGACGACATCCAGCGCTCGGCGCGCTACAGTGGCGAAATTCTTACCGCCTATGGTGAAGGACGCTTGGCGGCAGCTGAGCAGGTTGCGGCAGGTGTCATCGAAAAAGGTGGCGTGTCTGACAAAATTTATTATGCATTGGGTTTAACACAGCGGGCTTTAGGGAAAGTTAAAATGGGTCGGGATAATCTGCGTCGAGCACAGGATTTTAATTCCTCTGCACCACACTATGCGGTGGCCCTTGGTGATGCCTATATGGAAGATGACGATAAGCGCAATAGGGAATTTTATTGGAAGGTCGCAAGCCAATCGAACAGTAATTTTATTCCAGCAGCAGGCCGCGTCCTTTATACCCGCGTCATGAAGGGGGAGAAGAAGGATGCCTTAGAAGCTGAGCTTAAGCGTCTTAAGGCCTTACCAGAAAATATGAAAGGTCCTAAGGATGTTTATGCAATCACGTTGGCAGAAGCGGCGATGCTTTTACAGCGTGGTCAAACCACTGAGACTTTAGCGCTTGTGAATTCAACGAGCGTCGAGGGAGCCCAGATGGTGGCTTTAAAAGCAAAAGCCTTGATGGCCGAGAATAAAATCGATGAAGGTATGGCCGCATGGAAAAGAGTGCTTGAGTTGGCACCAGGGACAACATTTTATTATTTTTCCGCAGTGGAGAGTTTATCTGCGAAGGAAAAGCATGATGAGGCCTTGGCGCTCCTGGAGACAAAGAAGGTCGATTTTGAAAATGATGTCGATTATCAAGTGACATATGGTAATGCTTTGGCGGCGAAGGCTGATTATACGGCTGCGCATGCAAGCTATGACAAGGCTTTAAAGCTGCAGGAAGATTATGCAGATGCGCTTTTGGGTAAAGGGATTGCGGATTGGAAAAGCCGTAATTACGACGGTGCCCGAACTTGGCTTGAAAAGGCCGTTGGTGCGCGTGAGAAATTCCCTCAAGTTTATGAAGCGATTGGTTTGATGTGGATTGAGCAAGGTGCATCTTCTCAAGCCGTGACGCAGCTCAAAGAAGCGGAAAAACTTTTTCTGGCAGCTGGGACCGATGCGATGCGCATGAATCATTTCTATGCGACGCTTATTAGAGCTTTGGCTCGACATGGTGGCACACGCTATATTTCTGAATGGGTTGGTCGCGAAAAAGCGTTTAGGGAGAGTCTCTAGCGTTTAAGGCAGAGGTTTACCGCCTCTGACATCGACAGCCAAACCCAAACGATCGGCAAGGGTTCGGCTAAGATCGATCACCTGCACTGGCGTATTTAAACGTTTTGTTTGAATACCCTGTCCCCACAAGATAATCGGCACATGCCGATCATAATCCCAAGGTGTACCGTGATTTGAGCCGGCGCTTTTGCGATGCCGATGCGACATTGAATAATAGGGTTGCGGTGCAAAAATAATATGTCCACTGCGCAAGGGGTGGCTGTTTTCGAGCATAAGCTTGGTCAGTTCATCTTGTTGCATATTCTCGAGCAGGTAAGTTGGCCATGCTTTAAAGATGTGCGGGTGTGTGCTTAGGGCCTTGGCGGCCTGGACAATGGCTTTAGCCATATCTCTTCCAGCTTTGGGATAAAGAAAAACATAGGGTTCAACAATGGCTTGGACATGCGGCCCTTGACCAAAATCTTTTTCGAGTGCTGTTTCCATCACCTTGTGGAGTTCGCTGGGCTCAATACGACCACTATCAAGCCCGTTTTGACGTGCAATCGCCGGCAGCGGCGCAACACCATGATCGGCGCTCAGGGCTACAACCAATTGCCCGCCACTTTGTTTTTCAAGTGTCTCGATGAGTATGCCGAGTGTTTTATCAAGGGCCATGAGTGTACTGATACGTTCCAGGCTTCCCGGTCCGAAGGCATGCCCAACGGTATCGACAACGCTAAAGCTTATCATCATCAAGTCAGGAATATGGTCTTTTCCCAGGTTCAGTTTTTGTGCAGCGCGCAAACCCAGCTCGAGTAAAACCTCATCCGAATGTGGTGTATAAAACCAAGCCCAAGGTGGTGCAGCGTCTTTTTCAATACTGGGGAGCTTATGTGGAAAGGTAATGCCCATGCCGATATCCACTTCATCGGGACGGTCATCGGCGATTTGCTTGTAGGCCGTTGGTATCTTGCCAAGGTTCCAGGTCTTAGGCATTTTTTCAGAGGTGATCATGGTTTTATAGGCACTTTGGAGCCACGCAGGTACACCCGGGGTGCCTGCGGTGCGGCCCTCCAAGGCAGGGGTGTCGTGACTCATCCAGGCGACCACATCAGCTCTGCGTCCACCCATCAGCATTGCGGCTCGATCTTTTTGCGCCAAACTAAGAACTTTAGATTGCGGGCTGTGTACTTTTAACCGATCCCCAATTGTGGGTTCAAGGAGTGCATCAGGCGTACAGGGGCTTGTTCCCCAATCGCAGATTGAGATGGCCTTATTTTCCTTGGGCAAGAACATTTTCTTGTTGATGATACCGTGCCATTTAGGATGCAGGCCGGTGGCAATGGTGGCATGTCCAGCGGCGGTTTCGGTGCGTGCATGCCCATGCTTTGCATTGTCATACCAGCGACCTTCTTGCGTAAGGCGTTTCAGTCCATGTTGCCAAAGGTCTTGATGTTTATAGAGTTCGTCACCTCGAAGCTGGTCAACAACAATGAGCAGATAGAGCTTAGCTTCGTTTTGCGCTTTGTCTTCTTTATGGGAGCAGTTGAGCAGACCTGCGAGACAAATTAAAAGAAAGAGAGCTTTTTTTGGGGCATGTAATCGCATGGCTTATCTATAATGCTTCGTGAGGGGATAACCAAGCCCATATATTAGGCACGAAAATGAATTTAACCACAAACGAAATGGCCTGATGGTTTTGTCACAAGTTGTTCAAAGGCATGCCATGCATCATCAACGCTAATCATATGAAGACAATTAAGATGTCCGTAAGGACACCGTTTTCGTCCATAGAGCGAGCAGGGTGAGCAAGTGAGGTTTTCAAAAAGCACTTGGTGTGGTGTGAAATCGAATTGTTTTGGACTGGTCGAACCAAAAAAAGCAAGTGTGGGTATACCTAAGGCACGTGCCATATGCATGGGGCCGCTGTCGTTGGCAATAAACACCTTGCATTGGCCTATAAGTGCTCCAAGTTGAGCAAAATTGGTCGCATCGCAATAATTGATGGCTTCAGGTGCTGCTTTGGCGATGGCGTCGCAGCAAGCTTTATCCTTATCTGAGCCGACAAGTACAACCTTATAGCCTTTTTCAAGCAGGCGCCGACTCAAATTTTTAAAATGCTCTTCGGGCCAAGATTTTGTGACCCATTTGGCGGCAGGGGCAATACCGATGATGTTATTGTGGGCATCAGGAATCTTTTGCTCAAGATCTTTAGTGATAAATTCAAGCGAAATGGGATCGACAGCATAGCGCATAGGGCAACGTGTCAGTTGACTTGCCGTCATTTTTTCAACAGCTTGATGAAAGCGTTGCGCAATATGCATTTTGGGTTGGTGGGTGCGCAGTCCAAGGCGAACCAAAAGGCCTTCAAGCCCAGAACGCTTTTGCCAGACAATCTGTCGGTTCTTTGGAACAATTTGTCTAAGAATTTTACTTCGGGTTTTGTCATGTAAATCTAACACATAGTCGATTTGCATTTCTTTGAGGCGAAAAAAGAAATCCTTAATTTTGTCATCTGGCTTGAGCGCGACAATTTCATCAATCGCAGGATGTGTGCGTATAAGATCGACATACGTTTTTTTCGTCGTATATATAATTTTGGTATTCGGCCATTTTTCTCGAAGTGCAGCAAGTGCTGGTGTCGTAAGCAAGACATCACCCATGGCACCAAAGCGCATCACAAGGACAGATTGAGGTTCTTTGACTTCCACGAGAATAACTGGGCTCTAAGCTAAAAATACGCCTGCAGCGACAACGGTCGTCCAGAGGCCGTTTTTATTGCCGCGCGCACTTTGGGTGATATTGGTGGTTTTAACAATTTTTCCGGACATTTTAAAAACTTCCTCCCGTTCGTCCCAAGCCGCATCAGGATCAAACTCAATACCCAAGGATGAGGCCAGCATGGTTGCCGCTAAATCTTCCGCATAGTCTCCCGCTTTTTCATCGGTTTCACCGTAGGGGTGATGCTCTGAAAGATAGCCGTACATGCTTTTGTCAGCCGGTTGTGCCAGGCCAATAGATGCAGCAATAAGCCGATTGGGTTCATTGGTGGCGTTGCGGGCCATGACGGCGAAAGTAATCGCGCCAGGCGTTATTTCGGTCATGCCTTTTTTGACCGAGATGATTTTGCATTTTGCCGGAAGGATGCTTGAAACAGTGACAATATTACAGCCTTCGATATGCGCATTGCGCAGTGCGAGCTCGAATGAATTGAGATAATCTTTGTGACGTCCCACACCTTTGGTAAAAAACATACGTGTTGGGACGAAACTCATGTGCATACCCTTTAAGAGCGGAGAACATTTTGTGTTGTCGGTTAGAGAGCAGCCTAAAGGCTCTCGAGGGTAGGCGCAAATATAAAATTATGGATTTAAAGATTTTTTTCGTCGACTTTGATGTTTTTCTCTTCTGGTGCTTGAAACTTAATATTACCGGCAAAAGGATCGGGAACAAGTTTGGGCTCCCAACTTTCGCTTTCTTTTTTTAGCCCCAGACCAACTTTCGCACCTGCGAGATGCTGCGCCCAGAGCTCTACTTCTATCTTTTCCTTATTCTCAAGTAGAACGACTGCACTTGAGGCACCGCCGGGCACCACGGGAGGATTGATGCCCACAATTTTACCAATGAACGACCGATTATATCGCACATAAAGTTTTTCTAAAGGCGCATCCTCAGCTTTTGTGGCACATTTTTCAATATCCCAAGCACCCGATGTTTTGCAAACCATCTCTCCAGGACGGGCGGAGATTTCTTCTATCGTTTCAGGCGGACGGTCTTTTTCCATAATCAAAAGTTCGGAGCCATTTTGACTTAAGACTATCGCGCGATAGCTGGACATGAGATGCGTGAGGGGAGGCGCGACAATAAATCCGATGACGATGGGGAGGATAATATGAAGATTGCTCTTGATTGGTCCATCAAGTTTAAAATCGTCATCATCTTGAATACTTTCAGGGGAGGGCGTGTCGTTTGAATCCATAAAAACCTATAAATCGTTAAAACCGGCGTATCGTTGGTCGAATCCCAGCGTGATGTCGCGTGGTTCGATGTCCTTATTTTTCAGGCGAATAACATTAAGCTCCGCCATGCCGATATGGTTGTCAGGTGTGGCATTGGGGTTGGTGACTTCTTCACGATGTAAGAGACATGCGGTATGAAACTGGTTTGCAAAAGCACCAAGTCCAGGCAGTTCTAAGCGATCGGGGGGAAAGTTACGTTTGGGTAAAACGTAGCGGAGAACGATAGCGATTTGATGTTTTTTAGCAAAATTCTTCAGGGTGGCAATGGTATCCCCGGGTTCACCCAGCCGCTCAACCCGTCCGTGTTCTTTAAGTTTTGTACGCAAATCAGCGAGCACTAACCTTGGGTGATAGCTGAAAAAGTGCGAGTCAATGACACGATTTGAAATGGTTTTTTTCGTGATTAAGCTCAAAGAAGCCCAAGGTATATGTTCACGAGCCACATTGAGCGCAACACGGTCTTCGGCAGAGATGAATCCAGCACGAAATCGATGTCCATTGATTTTTGATTCAAGGACAACAAATCGGCCACGAATATGTTTTTCTTCAAGGCGTTCGGAGAGATAGGCCACGCGGTGTTTCGCTTTTAAAGCATCAAGCCCCATGCCCATCAGCAGTGATGTCGCTCCTACTTTCGGACGTGCCGCAACAAGGCTTAACTCGCCAACGGGAAAACCACCCTGTAAAATTTTATCTAAACTTCGCAGCCCACTTGATATAAATTCAGGCGCATCCGTAGGGCGGTCAAGAACCTTTGTTCCAACCTTTTGATGCTCTTGACGTCTTTTGGCGGAAGCGAAAAGAGGCAGTGCGGATTCTTGTGTGACCACACGTCCACGACGCGGTGATGACAAGCGTTTCATTGTTATATCCTAAACGATCATGAAGGAAACTTTAAGCTTTAGTTGGCAGAAATCGTCCTAATATATTCTTGGCTTGTATGAATTGATCTGGCTGACAGTAGTAGCGACAGAGCCCAACCACATCTTCAAATCTTTTATAAAGAGAAGTGTATTCTTCAATAGGGCTGATGCGTTCTAATTCTGGTTCGAGAACCAAAAGCGGCGAGGATTTATGGGCTTTACGGAAATATTTGGAAAGAATACCTTCGGTTTTAAGTGTGAAGTATTCAATTTTGGCTTCATCGAGCGCAGGGCCTAAATCGGCAAATTCATTCTTTTGATTAAAATCGTGGGTTTCGATCAGCAGTCGATAGGGTCTTCGGTGTGTGACTTGCTGAGCCCAAAAATCGTCCGTATGTCGAAGCATATGGATGAGCTGAATATCATCCGTTTGTAGATATTCAGCGATATCAGCGGGCAGGCAATACTTGTTGGATTCAAAAAACTTCTGCAAGAGATGGTCAAAGCAAACCGATGTATGATGATAGTATACAGCTAAAAACATGTGGTAGCGGGCCAAAAGAAAATTCTCAAAAGCCCACACGCCTTTGTGTTTAAGGCCAAGCGATAGGGTATCACCATCCTTAATGGCGGTAAGATTTTGAATGAGCCAAAGGTGATCAAATTGGCCATAACCCACCCCGCAATAATAAGCATCTCGTCGCAAATAATCCATGCGATCAGCATCCATCTCACCGGAGACAATACGATGCAGGAGTGAAAAAAGATTGGTGTTGTTGATTGTAAAAACATCGGGTTCAGCGGCTTCTCTACCGGCGATAAGCATGGCGATATGTTCAGGCTTGACGCCCGTCGAGCCGACATATTCTTCGATGAGATCTCGCAGTTTAGAGTGGAGAATAATTTTCAGTGTATAATCTTCGTGATTGGCCTGGCGTTTGGGGTTATCGGCCCATTCTCCCATTTTGAGTTCCTCGAGTGGCGGCATGACCGACTCGCTCACATGGCTCAGGGCAGGATGCCCTAAGTCGTGAAAAAGAACAGCAAGACGTAACGTTTGACGGATTCTTTGCGAATCTTCTGCGGGCAAAAACAGATCTTTCGCGATGGTATCAAACATTTGTGTGGCGACATGCATCGCGCCTAAAGAATGTGCGTAGCGTGTGTGTGTGGCCCCTGGAAAAGCCAATTCAGCAAAGCCAAGTTGCTTGATATTACGCAATCGTTGAAATGCATGAGAATCAACGAGTTTGATTTCCGGGCGACTTAGTTCGATGGCGCCGTGTATGGGATCATGGATGGAGATCATTGGATAGTCCGCAACATTTCTTGAATTTCTTTCCACTGCCGCAGGGACAAGGGTCGTTTCGTCCAACTTTTTTCTCTGTTCTTCGAACGGTTTTGGGCTTTTCTTTCGCTGGAGCACCCATGCGCATTTGCTGCGCTTCACGCTGCCGACGGGCTTCGAGTCGGGCTTGATAGTCCTCTTCGGTTGAATGGGTGATCACGACACGAAACACTTTTTGCAGCACATCGCCACCGATGGCCGCCATCATGTTTGCAAAAAGATTAAAGCCTTCTTTCTTATATTCTTGCTTTGGATCTTTTTGTGCATAGCCGCGCAAGGAAATACCTTCTCGCAAATGGTCCATTTCACGAAGGTGATCCTTCCAGAGATTATCAATGGTTTGTAAGTAGATAATTCGAGAGATCGTTAAAAAAGGTTCTTCCTGGTAAAGTTCAATTTTATTCGCGATGCCTTTTTCGATGCCGGCAAAGAGCCGATTTTCTAAGTCTTCTTGGGCGATGTCATCTAGATTTTCCAGATCGGCATGCAAGTCGAATTGTTCGCTAAAAAATTCTTCTAAGCCATCAAGATCCCAATCCTCGAGATGAGATTTTGCAGGGCACGTTCGCGCGACAATATTGATAATCGCCTCTTCTGAGATGTCGTAAATCATCTCACGCATTGTCTTGAGCTGCGCACCAATGACATCACGGCGCAGCTTGTAGAGTGATTTTCTTTGCTCATTCATGACATCGTCATATTCAAGCAGATTTTTTCGAATATCGAAGTTATGCCCTTCAACACGTTTTTGGGCATTTTCGATTGAACGATTCACCCAAGGGTGCTCAATCACTTCACCATCTTGCATACCCATACGGGTCATCAGACCCTGGATACGTTCTCCACCAAAGATCCGCATGAGATCATCTTCGAGAGAAAGATAAAAAACCGAACTTCCCGGATCGCCTTGGCGACCAGCCCGGCCACGAAGTTGATTGTCAATTCTGCGCGATTCGTGTCTTTCGGTGCCAAGGATATGCAAGCCACCTGCGTCAAGGACTTCTTGTTTTTCTTGTTCGCATTTCTTTTTTAACGATTCCAGAGTTTGCAAGAAAAGTGATTCATTCTCTTCAGGATCGACCTCCAGCCGGGCCAGGAAATCAGGATTACCACCCAAAAGAATATCTGTACCTCGACCCGCCATATTGGTTGCGATGGTGACTGAACCTTTTGCGCCAGCCTGTGCTACAATTTCAGCTTCCCGCTCGTGATATTTGGCATTCAAAACATTATGATGAATTTTAAGCCGTTTGAGGTGCTTTGAGAGCACTTCACTTTTTTCAACACTTGTTGTTCCGACCAAAACCGGCTGTCCATGGGTGGTGCGGTCTTGAATTTCTTCGGCAATGGCTTGGAATTTCTCCATTTCAGTGCGGTACACCAAGTCATGATTGTCATCTCGGACAATCGGTTTATTGGTGGGGACCACGACAACTTCAAGATCGTAAATTTTTGAAAATTCTTCCGCCTCTGTTTCGGCTGTTCCAGTCATGCCGGCGAGTTTGAGAAACATACGGAAATAGTTTTGATAGGTGATGGTCGCCAGCGTTTGATTTTCATTTTCAATCTTCACGCCTTCTTTGGCCTCAATGGCTTGATGCAGCCCGTCTGACCAGCGCCTGCCATCCATGACGCGACCAGTAAACTCATCGATAATCTTCACTTTGCCTTGATCGATCATATAATCGACATCGCGTTTAAAGGTGGTGTGGGCACGTAGGCCCTGATTGACATGGTGTAAGATTTCAATGTGTTCGGGGTTATAGAGGTTATCGATAGCCAGACGTTGCTCTACGCTGTGTATTCCTCTCTCGGTGAGTACGACAGAACGGGATTTTTCATCGATGGTATAATCTTCTTCCCGCTTAAGCCCTGGAATAATCGTATTGATACGACCGTATTTTTCGGTCGATTCTTCAGACGGCCCACTGATGATCAAAGGTGTTCGTGCTTCATCAATGAGGATGGAGTCAACTTCATCGACAATGGCAAAGTGGAGTCCTCGTTGAACATATTCGTCCAAGGATAACTTCATGTTATCGCGCAAATAATCGAAGCCAAATTCGCTGTTTGTGCCGTAGGTGATGGGTTCAAGATAAGCTTTTTTGCGATCCACATCGCTGATCCCATGGACAATGGCGCCAACACCCATGCCCAGAAAATTATAAATTTGTCCCATCCACTCTGCATCACGCGAGGCCAAATATTCGTTCACGGTCACAACGTGTGCGCCGCGCCCGGTAAGCGCGTTGAGGTAAACAGGTAAAGTGGCCACCAAAGTTTTACCTTCACCGGTTTTCATTTCGGCAATTTTGCCATCGTTCAAAACCATGCCACCTATCATTTGCACATCGAAATGGCGCATGCCTAAAGTTCGACGCGCGGCTTCACGAACAACCGCGAAGGCTTCAGGCATGATGGGCCCGAGTGCTTTGTCGACAAGCTTGCGATCGGCTTTGATGCTTTCAGGTGTACCTTCGGTCACTTTCAGACTGGGATCGCCACCGCATTCCGCATAAGCGCGATCAAAACGTTCTTTAAATTCATTGGTTTTTGCCGATAGGGCATGATCGGGTAAAGCTTTGAGTGGCCCTTCAAATTGGTTGATGAGCGCAATTTTCTCCTGCAAACGACTTAATTCACGTTCATTTTTGGTCGGTATGAATGTATTCCACCAGGCTGCCATAATACTCGCTTCCCCTCTCACGGTCTGGACGCAACTTAGGCATTAAGGAAGCTGCGGTCAAGGGTTGAAGCCTTTCTTCTATTGTTGTTAAAAGGGTATTATGAGTGACATAAATCAGCAAGAATTAGAAGAAACGATAACCAAGGCCTATACCGATTCGAGCTATCGAGACGATATGGTTAAAGATGCAGTTGCAGCGACCATCGGACTGCTTGATCGGGGTGAATGCCGTGTGGCCGAGAAGATTGATGGGACTTGGCTGACCCATGCCTGGCTTAAACAGGCTATTTTACTCTATTTTGAGCTTGCTCAGATGGAAGTCATTGAAATGGGGCCTTTCGTTTTTCATGACAAAATCCCTTTGAAGCGTGATTTGAAGGCTCAGGGTGTGCGGGTGGTGCCCCCGGGAACGATACGGTATGGCGCCCATGTCGAAAAAGGTGCCGTGGTGATGCCAGGCTACGTGAATATTGGCGCTTATGTTGGGGCAGGGAGCATGGTCGATACCTGGGCGACTGTGGGCTCTTGCGCCCAAATTGGTTCTGGTGTCCATTTATCCGGTGGCGTGGGCATCGGTGGTGTCCTTGAGCCGCCACAGGCGGCCCCCGTGATTGTCGAAGACGGCGCATTTATTGGTTCGCGTTGTATTGTTGTTGAAGGCGTACATATTGGGCAAGAGGCAGTCTTGGGCGCGGGGGTGACTTTAACGGCCTCTACCCCCATTATTGACGTACGTGGCAGTGAAGAAAAGGTACTTAAAGGTGCTGTGCCGCCACGCTGCGTTGTGGTGCCAGGGACACGCGTGAAGGAATTCCCCGCCGGCGCATACAATATGCCCTGCGCGCTGTTGATCGGTGAACGGCAAGCGAGCACCGATAAAAAGACTTCTCTGAATGATGTTTTAAGAACTTTTGCCCTACAGGTGTAGTGCTCTTGTGGGTTTTCTAAGGTTTTTCTGTGGCGCTTTCGGGTTGTGATTGGGCACGAAGAACATTGACCCCTTCGGGGATGGTGAAATCGAAAATATCATTTTTTAGGGATTTCACTTTCTTAAATTTTTTGAACTCATAAACGGTTGCGTTGCCTAAAGGGTCGAGCAGCTTGGATTGCTTGACCAAAAATTTTTCAGCATCGATGTGCAGTTCAACGCTTTGCACACCGCTTAAGGCTTCTTTCGGGCTAAGCTCCAAAACAATCACGCCATCTTTTGCGGTGGCCGGTGTGATTTTCGTAAGTGAGAAGTGCTTTTCTAATTGGCCCTGGCCCCAAAGTGCGCCCAGGGTTTGTGCCAATGGGCTGCCGGCAAAGTTCTCAAAGAGTGTGACTTGAGCAAAGTCCGGCTCATAAAAATAAGCGTGGGTACCATTAAAAATAAAATCTTTGCGCACCGGATCACGATAGACCCAGCGGACTTTACCATTATTGGAAAGATATATTTCACCCTGCTCAGAACGTTTGGTGCCGCGCAATGCGTCTGTGTAGCTTTGCTGGAAATGCACTTGCGCATCGCCAAGATTCTTATAGCCATGGGTAATTTTTGTAAAAATGTCCGTGTCGCCATTGCTGGCGCTAAGGCTAAGGACCAATATGAGTGCTGTGCACATGCTGGAGGTTATGCCTTATTTCCATAGAGATCGCCAGCCGGCAGTATCTCCTCTAAGTGCCTGGAAAGAAAGTGTTCTTTGGCGCTAGACCGAAGGTTGGATAAGGACTGTCCGGGGTTTGGCACCATCGGCAGGTCCAACCACACCCTCTCTTTCAAGGGTTTCGACCAGCCGGGCGGCACGGTTATAGCCGATGCGCAGTCGTCGTTGAATCATTGAAATCGATGCCTGTTGTGTTTCTAAGACAATATTTAAAGCTTGATCATACATTTCATCCCGATCCTCATCGGTTTCGCCGCTTTCCTGTTCTTCTTCGGCGACGGTGAGGATATCTTCGTTGTATTGTGGGGCGCCTTGCGACTTAATGAATTGTACGGTTTTTTCTATTTCCTCATCGCTGACGAAAGCACCGTGCACGCGTGTGATACCACCCGCACCGGGTGAGAGGTAAAGCATATCCCCGCGACCCAATAAATGTTCGGCACCATTGGTATCAATGATGGTACGGGAGTCATGCTTAGAGGCGACTTGAAAGGCGATTCGGGTTGGAAAGTTGGCTTTGATCACACCGGTCAAAACATCGACCGATGGCCGTTGGGTGGCGAGAATCAAATGAATGCCAGCGGCGCGGGCCATTTGTGCGAGGCGCATGATGGACGATTCCACTTCACGCGACGCGACCATCATCAAGTCGGCCAATTCGTCGACGATGATAACAATATAGGGCATTTTTTCGCAGCGCCTGGGGGCGTCTTCTGGATTTTTGGGATCGATGACCAAAGAGCGCCCAGCATCTTGAGCATCTTTAACTTTCTTATTGTAGCTGGCGATATTGCGAACACCGGTGGCGGATAAAATTTCGTAGCGTTGTTCCATTTCACGCACGGCCCAGCGCAAAGCAATGGAAGCTTTTTTCGGATCGGTGACCACGGGCAGAAGCAGATGTGGAATGCCATCATAGACCGACAACTCGAGCATTTTAGGATCGACCATAAGCATGCGTACATCTTCTGGAGACGAGTTATAGAGAATACTCATGATCATCGAGTTGATGGAGACACTTTTACCGGCACCGGTTGCGCCAGCAACGAGCAGGTGAGGCATTTTGGTCAGATCTGCGGAATAAGCATTCCCCTCAATGTCTTTGCCCAGCGCCAAAGGCAGGGATGCACCACTGGCACGAAACTTTTTATGGGTGATGATCTCTTTAATGAAAACACTTTCACGGCCCTCATTGGGAATTTCGATCCCAACAGCGCCCTTGCCTGGGATGGGCGCAACAATACGAACGCGCAGGGCTTCCATGGTCATGGCCAGGTCATCAGCGAGTCCTGCAATTTTGGAGACTTTAATGCCGGCACCGGGAACAAATTCATACATGGTGACCACTGGCCCTGGACGAATTTCCCGAACTTGCCCATGAATGCCGTAGTTTTTCAGTGCCTTGGTCAGTTTTTCAGCGTTATCCTGAAGGATTTGAGGATCGATATTAGAGCGCTCGACTGCTGAAAAATCCAATAATGTGGCCGGTGGTAATTCATAATCTTTGGCTTCAATCGAGATTTTTTCTTTGGCGGCGGTTTCAATCGCATCTTGATCGATATCGGAAACAACATCGACAATCTGTGGCTGTTGGTTGTCTTTCGATTTTTTCTTTGATTCTGTGACAGGCGCAAGGATTGTGGCAGGATCGAGCTTTGTGGGCTCTGGAATTTCTGCCGGTTCTTGTGGCTCACTTTGTTGCAGGGGAGGTGGTGTTTGCGCTGGCGCCTCGTCTTCGATGGGCAAGGAGCGTTGAATGGGTTTTTCAGGCTTTTTAAGCTCTGCCACAGGCGGATGTGTTTCTGTGGGGGCGGCACTTGGAGTCGCTGTCTCTAAGGGAAGATCTTGGGTGATGATGGCGGGCTTGGTTGGTGTTTCGGTGACAGGTTCTTCCAAAGATGCCTTTTCCTCTTTGCGTTGCAGCATCTTTTCGAGTTGATCGAGTTTTTTCTGAGTTTGTCTTTCTTTGCGAAGTTTTTCCCGTGAGGCACTTTTTTCCGCCATGCCTCGGGCCATATCCTGAGCCCGGTTCATGGTACGCTCACTAAAATTATCTTCGCTCTCAACGGCAGATTTATTTTTTTCGAGCCAATCATCGACATTCGCACTGCGTTTTGCGGCCATTTCTGCACGATACTCAAGCAGGTGCCGCTGCCTTTCTTTGAGGAGGTGCCCAAAGCCTTTGATGACAATGCCAATGCGCTTGAGGATCTGAGTAGAGTGGAGACCCATGCCACTTAAGATACCATCGGTGGTAATGGCCAGGGCGAGCAGCAGCAAGCCGCCCGAAATGATGGCCGCACCAATACCGGCAAATTGTTGCAGGAGGTATTGGCCGATAAGATTGCCGATTAAGCCGCCGGCTGGAAAAGTTTCAGCTTTATCGAGAAAAAGCAAATGCGCAAAGGCACCCGAAGTTGGGACCAGTAAGGAGAGACCCAAAGTCTCGCGGGCCCCGGGAAGAATACGTTTGGAGCCGAAAGAGCGCCAACTGGCGAGAATAAGTCCAAGCCCAAAGGCATAGGCGCCGACGCCAAAAATTTGCAGCAAGAGATCGGCCCAATAGGCCCCGGCGGGCCCGATCCAATTGTGAACTTGGGTTGAACCACTGGTGTTGAGTGAGGTGTCGACAGCGCTGTAGCTGGTCAGCGATAGGACGGTTAAAAGGCCGATACAGCCCAAAATAATGCAAAGTGCTTCATTGGGGAGGCCGAGGGCAGCAGTTTGTTCAGGTGCTTTGCGGCTTTGTCGGGAATTGCCGAATGAACTTTTTTTCCTGCGATTAGACATGTTTACGCACCAATCTGGATCATTGCATTGAAGGTGCACGCTTTTTTAAGCTGCCCACAAGCAAGGTCAATCAAAATATTTAAAAATGAGCTACGTCTCTTCGTTGTGCTGATATTAGGCCGCGAAAGCTTGGTGGTCAAAAAATTTGGCAAAATAGTTTTGCAAAAAAAAAATCTCTCTTGTGGCGGCCCTGTGAGGGGTTGGGGGCTTGACCAGGTACCCCGCAAGGGCTTATAGAGCGCCCACCAAAGAGAGGTCGGAGCATGAAAAACGCAGATAATGATTATAAATTTGATACTCGGTTACAGGAACGCCATTTGCGTCAAGGGGTTATTTCAAGCAGTGATTTAGAGCAGCATTTGGAAGCTTTACCCGATATGACTGAAGAATCTGAATCTTTAGGTCTTGATGTCGATCTGAATATCGAATCGCCTGAGGCGCAAGCCAATGAAGCCGAAGCTCCAGCAAGTGGACCGGTTTTGGTCAGTGCGGTTGAACCAGAAGCACAATAAGTCTTTTCATAATGAGTGAACACGAAGAGCAAGATTCTTCACGAATTAAAGTTGTGGATCGCCGTCGATTTGATGCGGATGGAGTGGCACGTGACGATCGGGTCGAGCCAGAACCACCAGCGGTGGAGAGTGTGCCCAACGAGCCGGCCCTACGCGCTGAGTCGACACCAGAAGAAGCCCCGACAGAAGTTGCTGGGGGCATGGATTTTATGACCTTTGTGGCATCGCTGGCCACCAACGCCATGGCCGCCATGGGGGTTTTACCCGACGCGGAAAAACACGGTATGCCGAAAAACCGCGAGCTGGCCCATGAGTATATTGAGATTTTGGCGATGCTTCATGAAAAAACCCAAGGCAACTTAAATCCGCAAGAAGAAGCCGGTATGCAGCGCATCTTAAGTGAATTACGCATGGCTTACGTCCAAACCTCTTAGTCTTAAATATCCTTTAAAGTTAAGCCCTTAGACCTAAGACCGTTTTTTTGTGGATCGGTGAGGCCATCTTTTACGACAAATAACTTGCGGCCTGATTTGAAAGACTTAAGTTAATAGAGCAAAATCATAGATGAATATGCGGAGATTATGATGCGCTTGGACAGCTACACCCAAAAAGCCCGGGAGGCTCTGCTCGATGCCCAAAGCTGGACCCTGCAATTGGGTCAGCAAGTCATTGAACTTGAGCATCTTATGGCCAAACTTATCGAACAAGATGGTGGCATCGTCAGCCCACTGCTGGACAAGATTGGCATGACGCCGGCGCTTCTGGCACAGGAATTCGACAAATTGGTGAAGGCCCTGCCAAAGGTCTCGGGCACCCAACCCTATATCGGTCCGAATCTAAATCAGGCCTTAGAGCGGGCACAGCACCACGCCGATCAATTGAAAGATGACTATATTTCCACCGAGCATCTGTTTTTGTCGGCTTGCGATGCGAGCGGACAGGTTGGGGATACGTTGCGAAAAAATGGTATTACACCTGCGGTTGTATTGCAGGCGCTTGAGGATATCCGTGGTTCGCATCGGGTGAGTGATGAAAATCCAGAAAACCGCTATCAAGCGCTGAGTCGTTATGCCAGAGACTTAACCGCCGATGCACGCAAAGGTAAAATCGACCCGGTGGTTGGTCGGGATGATGAGATACGTCGGGTTTTACAGGTTTTGGCCAGGCGCACCAAAAACAACCCGGTGCTGATTGGTGAGCCGGGGGTAGGTAAGACGGCGATTGTGGAAGGTTTGGCCCGCCGAATCATTGAAGGCGATGTACCTTTAGGGATCCGCAACAAAAGACTTATTTCTTTAGATCTGGGGGCTCTGGTCGCGGGTGCGAAATATCGTGGAGAATTTGAAGATCGCCTTAAAGCGTTGCTTAAAGAAGTCTCTGAAAGTCAGGGTGAGGTTATTCTCTTTATTGATGAGCTGCATACACTCGTTGGCGCCGGGGCGGCAGAAGGGGCCATGGATGCATCCAATATGCTTAAGCCCGCCTTGGCCCGCGGTGAGCTGCACTGTGTTGGGGCGACGACCCTTGATGAATACCGCAAACATATTGAAAAAGATGCGGCACTGGAGCGCCGCTTTGCACCGATTGTTGTTGAGGCACCCAATGTTGAAGATACAGTCTCTATTTTGCGCGGTTTAAAAGAGCGTTATGAAATTCATCACGGGGTGCGTATTCAGGACGCGGCTTTGGTGGCGGCAGCAAGTCTTTCAAATCGCTATATCACCGATCGGTTTTTGCCAGATAAAGCGATTGATTTGGTGGATGAGGCGGCAAGTCATCTGCGACTCCAAATTGATTCATTGCCCGTCGAGATTGACGATTGTGGACGAAAATTGACGCAGCTTGAAATTGAACGACAAGCTTTGCTTAAAGAAAAAGACAGTGCTTCAAAAGAACGCATCAAAATAGTTGAAGAAGAACTGGCTGAAGTCAAAGAGCGCGACACGGTTTTGCGTACGCAATGGCAAAATGAAGTCAAACTCATTAAAGATGTTCAAGTGATTAAAGAAGAACTTGAAGCGCTTAAGGCCCAGCAGGTTGAGGCAGAGCGACAAGGTGAGCTGGAGCGCGCGGCAGAGCTTCAATATGGAAAAATTCCGAAAGCACAAGAGAATCTCGAAAAGGCGCATCAGACGTTAGAAAAGATTGACAGCAGAATGCTTCAGGAAGAAGTGAGTGCAGAAGGTATTGCACAAATTGTGGCGCGATGGACAGGTATACCGGTGAGCAAAATGCTCAGCGGTGAAAAAGACAAGTTGCTGCACATGGAAGAGGAGCTCGCAAAGCGGGTTGTTGGTCAGCGTGAAGCGGTGGCCGGTGTTTCCGAAGCGGTTCGGCGAAATCGGGCGGGCCTTGCCGATCCACATCGTCCGGTTGGGTCCTTTCTTTTTATGGGGCCAACAGGAGTAGGTAAAACAGAGACGGCCAAAGCCTTGGCAGAATTTCTCTTTGATGACGAGCAGGCGATGATTCGCCTGGATATGAGTGAGTATATGGAAAAGCATGCGGTGTCACGAATGCTCGGTGCACCGCCGGGATATGTGGGTTATGACGAAGGCGGCCAGCTTACCGAAAGTGTGAGACGACGGCCATATTCAGTCATTCTTTTTGACGAAATAGAAAAAGCCCACCCGGATGTTTTTAATATTCTCTTGCAAATGCTTGATGATGGACGGCTGACCGATGGTCAGGGGCGTACGGTGGATTTTCGCCATGCGGTTATTTTAATGACAAGCAATATTGGCTCAGAGGCAATCTCCCAGTATGCGGGGCGCGACGAAAAGCGCATGCGCGAAGAGGTCATGGAGGCCTTACAAAAATACTTTAAACCAGAATTTTTGAACCGCATTGATGAAACCATTGTTTTCCATGCTCTTGGTGAAGAACATATGGTCGATATTTTGGAGATTCAGCTTGGACATTTGCGAGAGCTTCTTGCAGAAAAAGGGATGTCGTTAGAGATTAAGCCCGCTTTGCAAAATCTCTTAAGTGAACAAGGCTACGATCCAGTCTATGGGGCAAGACCTTTAAAGCGGACGATAGTGCAACAGGTGCAGAACCCCTTAGCGTCGTTGATTCTGGCTGGACGGTTCGTCACAGGTGATCATATTGTGGCCGATCTTGAAGGTGATGAGGTTGTGTTTTTTAAGGATGATGAATCTTTAGAAGAGCAGACGGTGCATTAATTTTCATAGCATGCTGTCCTGGCAGTGCCAGAGCTCGATGGTCGATCGTCTTCGGTTGTGCCGTGGGTTTCCCTTAAAAATGAGTCGATCGAGCCACCATCCGCGCAGCTCTTCTTTGACTTCACATTGGAGTTTGACCTTCTCTAAGTGGGCCGCAACGGTTGCATGCTCGGCTTTGTAGGATATGACCCGGTTGATGGGGACTTTTTTTGCACGCACTGTGCGCATTGCGGCTTGCAGCCATTCGAGATGTGCCTTGCCTCGACGAAATATGGTCAGATCTTTACGCTGTAGAAAATAGGATTGAATCTCCGGGCCGATGGAAATGAGACCAGTGACTTGTGTGTCTGACCGCAAGTTACGCATGGCCTGTCTTTGGTTGAGCTGACTTTGATTGATGCACACTAAACCCAAAGCCAGAAGATGCACAAAGATAAAGGCCTTAACGCTCACGGTCCACCATTTTTTGACTTTAAGCCAGTAGGGGTGGTTGCAATCGTCTTTGACAAAAACACTCAAGGCCAAAAGGGCGCAGAAGAGTGGTATCACCGGATACATAAAACGCTCTTCTTTATGCGAGATGAATGAATGCGTGATGAGAAAAGCCAGCCATGGAAAGGAGAGAAGCGGATAGAGACGTGCGGCTCTTATGAATGGTGGCAAAAGAACAAAAGCAAAAGGCGGCAGCAAAAGCGCGAGCCACATGATGATATAAGAAAAGGCATTCGATGAGGTCAGGGATTTAGGTGGGTTCATATTGAACTTGATGTTGTTGATGAAGGGTCCGTAGAAAACGCCGGTGGTATAAATGTCGTAAAGCCCCTGCACTAAAAGTGTTATCCCTGCACCGGAGGCGAGCAGTCCTAAATTTTTTGCGAGGAGAACAAATTCTTTGCCCTGGCCATCATTTCGCTCTTTGAGGTGGGTATAGATGATTGCAGCGACAAGGCCTAAACAGACCACACCAATTTGGAAACGCAACCAGCAGGCAAAGCCAAGAAGGAGCCCACCCATAAAATAGCCTCGTGCCTCTTTGCGGGCGACAAAATAGAAACCAAACACAAGGGGCGGGATGGCAATGGCTTCAATCAGAAGCTTGGTGCCGCCATAGGGCAAACTAAAATGCAGGGCTGTGATCAAGGCCGCAATCAGCCCTGTTTTCTCATCCGCCATTTGTCTGACCAGAAGAAACATACCCGGCACCGCCAGGAGCGAATAGAGGCCCAAAAGCACAAAGATGAGCCCTAATTGAGTCGTCGGGTCTTCGATACCAAGGGCAATTTCCAACTTAAGGAGATTTAATACGGTGCGAGGGATGAGATGTGAGCGTAAGCCGGCACCCGCCAGATCGCTTTTCTCCCAGTTAAATTCTGGATCTTCGAGCCAATGGATGGCTGGATCTAAAACATGAAAATAATCATCCCGAGCGTGAAAGCCAAAGCCAAAGGTGGCGCTGGAGATGCGCACCAAAAGACCAAGAAAGATGGCCCAGTAGAGCACTTGCCGGGTATTCTTAAGCGAGAGCATTGGGATGCGTCCTAAGCTTATAGGTTAAAAACTTTTGCACTTTTTGATATATCTTGTCGCTGGCATTCTCTTGCCATTGTGCGGCTTTGCAGTAGGCCTTGATAAAAACTTTTTGCGGTTCTTCTTGCATCGGCACAATAAAGCGCAGGGTCTGGTAGAGGTTGATGATGCGCTGTCGATGGGAAAGATTAAAGCCACAGCGGGCCAGATCGATCCATAGACACGCGTATTGCGCAGGCGTATCGTCGGATTCCTCGAGCTTTGAAATATAGGCGTGAAAGCCTTTAAGATCGGCGTGAAAAAACTTCTTTTTGTGAATATGGGCGATGCATTCAGCCAAGGGCTCTAAGGCGGCGAGCCCATGTTTCTCATATTCTTTGGCAAAGACATCATCGAGCAAGGGCCATTCTTTGGGCAGGGGCTTTTGAATATTGGCCGAACGAATAAGTCGTGGGCCCTCACGCAATTCAAGATAGCCCTGGGAGCTTGTGGCAGCGACCCCAAGGGCCTGGGCTTGCTCCTGGTAGGCGTGTTCCTTGCGGGATATGGATTGGCCCAAGAGTCCTTGCAATGCATTGCCGAAGGTTGTGATTTCTCCAATTTTCACCACCCGCATCCCTGCGGATGTTTTTAAGGGGAAGACGTAGCGCTTGAGTTTGTTTTTCCGCAGAAGTGAAAGTTTTTTATCGAGTCGTTCGTCTGCGGGGTCGAATTCATCTTCCGGGTGCTGGCCGTGCAGGAGAATCGGCGCGCGGCGCGCAAGCACCCACTTTGGTGCTTCATAAATGGCCTCTTCTAAGAGCTGCCGATCTTCATCGGGCAATAATGTTCCAACAACACGCATGACTTTGGGGCCATTGCTGCCCGAAGCGCCTTGCTTTGGCAAGGTTAAAGAGAGTAATTTACGGTATAATCCTATAGGCTTTGGCTTTATTGTTTTAAAAAGGAGTTTGGGTGCTTATTGGTGCGGAGAAAATTTGGGTTGCAGGGAAGCTGCATTCGGATTGGCTTTTGCGTATCGGTGATGACGGACGCAT
>JASMKV010000114.1 GCA_030749035.1 Myxococcota bacterium
TGCAGCTTGTTTGTGCCATCGACATCGTTCTTCAAATAAGTCGAAGCCCCCATGATCGTATTGACCTCTAAATCATAACCACGCAGCATCTGACTCTTCGCACGGACATGACCTGGCCAGGCCGCCTCCGGCCAAATAATCGCATTGGCCCCGGCATTGATGGCCGCCTGGCTCAGCTCTAAATATCTTGCTTTGATTTTTCTGCGATACTGGCTTGAACGACTCTTTAATGTTTGCTCAATATTCCCTTGAATCAAACCAACCCTTAATGCTGGTCCCGCCGGGGGCTCTGTGCTCAGCAATAAAAGCGCACCAAGACCGTAAACACAAACAAGGCAGAGCAATGCGTAACGCATACAACGCAAACGCATCTTGCGTGTCTTGCTTTTTACACACGCACCACAAAGGGCAGAGAAAAATGCAATCAGCCAGCTTAAGCCATAAACCCCAACAACGCTGGCCAGCTGTAGAAATATAATGTTACGGCTTTGGCTGTACCCCCAAAGGCCCCAAGGAAACCCCGTGATGACAAAAGTCCGAAGCCATTCCAAAAACACAATGGCTGTCGGGAAACCCAAGACCAAAGGCAGGCCAAGATGCTTGGCCAAAAAGAGACTCAGGCCGGGTATACATGCCCAGTAGAGGGCACAATAAAGACAGAGAAGCGCCAACAAAATCATCGATTGCAGCATGGGCAAACCGCCAAAATTTGTCATGGCAATCACAAGCCAATAGATAAGCCCCAGAAAATGCACAAACCCTGCCAAACCAAAAAACAAGATGCGTCGCCAACCTTGATGCTTTTCAATCTCGACATAAAGGCCTGCGGCACAGATAACCATAAACAATTCCCGAGGCAGCCCCTCGAGGAGAGGTGTTGGGGACAAAGGCGCGATGACCAGAGGAAAAGCACAAGTCGCCGCCAAGCCAATGATGCATGCTTTAAGGAGGAAGAACATCAACGCCCTCCTCTGTCTTTGTCGAGAAGAGCCAAAAGGCGTTCTTCTTCAAGTCGCATCTTACGTGCCTGCCTGCCGCCGTGCACGTGGTCAAAACCAAGCAGATGCAGGATCCCATGCACCAAAAGGCGACGGCATTCATCTTCCAGGCTGTGCCCGATTGAGGCGGCCTGCTGCGCAGCCCGATCCATGGAAATCACAACATCACCAAGCACCCTGCCTGCTTCTGGTGTCGCAAAATCGCCAAAAGCCGCAGCGATATCGATGTCTCCAAGTGGTGGTGTATCGCCTTCAAGTTGAGAAAAAGACAGGACATCGGTCGCCTTGTCCTTATCACGCCAAAGTGCATTGAGTTCACGGATCGTGTCGTCGTCGCAAAGGACGATGGAAAGATCAGCCTTAGGACATGCCAAGCCGTTTAATATTGTCTGGGCGATGCTCTTGATTTTCGCTGTCGGTAGGCGTGGTGCTTTCCGACGATTTTGTATGGCTATGGTCATGACTTAAAGAAGAACTAATATCGGTTACTCCGTCAGGATATTCAACCCTTTGATGATAAATGGGTGCAATGACACCATGGAAACTTTTAGCGACAACGTGCAGATCACGCAAGGTTAAATCACTCTCATCGAGCTGTCCATCGGTAAATTTTGCATTAATGATTTTATTCACGAGTCCCTGCAAACGTGCCGATGTGGGTTCTTTGAGCGAACGCGCCGCTGCCTCGATGGAATCGGCCAACATCACCAACGCCGCCTCTCTGCTCTGCGGTTTGGGCCCAGGATAACGGTAATCATTATCATGCACCACATTGTCCTTATCTTCATGCTCTTTGGCCTTATGAAAAAAGTACTGAATAAGCGTCGTGCCGTGATGCTCCATAATCCCCGCTTCAATGACCTCGCCCAATTTATGTTTCCTGGCGATGTCAAATCCATCGGTCACATGCCGCCGAATAATCATCGCACTCATCGATGGCTTAAGTTTGTCGTGAGGGTTCCCACTGCCGCGTTGGTTTTCAATAAAATACCCCGGGTTACAGCCTTTACCCAAATCGTGGTAATAAGCCATCACTCTGGCCACAAGAGGATTCGCACCAATCGCCTGCGCTGCAGCTTCAGCCAGTGAGCCGACAATGATGCTGTGATGATAAGACCCCGGCGCTTTGACGACGAGATCTTTGAGTACCGGATGGTTTAAATTGGCCAGCTCAAGAAGCTTTAAATCGGTCGTATAACGAAAAAGTGTTTCTAAAAGTGGTGTCAGAGCCAGAACCACACATGCTGAAATAAGTCCTGAAACAAGCGCCGCAAAAAAACAACTCAGATAAGTCATCCAGCCGCTGGTCGCCTGAAAGAGCAATAAGGCCAAGAGAAGACTGCCTTGCCCTAGACCCACCCATGCTCCGGCCCAAAGCACACCATTGCGTGAATTGATATTACGAATGGTTAAGACACCGAGCACGCCACCTTGCATCGCATAGACGTAAAACACCGAATCGGTCTCTCCCATCAGCCCGAGCACAACACTGGTCATGATCGCAAAAAGGAGTGCGACTTCAATACGCAAGACGAGTCGAATCACCATGGCGCCCGTGGCGACAGGAAAGGCATAGAGAAAAACCTCTGCCCCCAACCCAAACGACTCGGCCAAACCACCCATGGCGGTCAGCCAAGAGCGAAAACCGACAAGCCCCAAAGAGAACATCGTCACTAAAAAGAACAAATCACGACTGGTAAAGTAGATCATCCACCGATGTCCCCGTGCCATCATCCAGCCAATGCACACCAGAAAAAAGACCACCAACATCGAGCCGACAATGGTTAAGAAGAGTGAGCTTTCATGGTGTGATTTGCCCATCTCTTGCAGAATCAGCAAATGCCGAGTGGTATAACGTTCCCCATCACGAATAATCATTTCACCTTTTTGCACCGTGACCAGGACTGGTCTGACAGACAATCGAGCGACCTCCCGGGCGACCTCACTTGCTGCGCGGTTAAAGGTCACATTCGGCTCCACGAGTCTCCCCGCAAGGGCTGCCACAACCTGTCGCTCCTCTTGCCCCAATGCCGTCTGATAAGCCTGGACACGCACGGGCATATCACGACGCACGAACTCCAAATCCAAAATGGTGTTTATATCTTCAATCACTATGCCAGGGCCTTCGCTGCTGGGCACTTTTTGCAAATGGATGCCTCGCCCTTCATCAGCCGCCAAGAGATTGCCACTGCCCACAAGAGGTTCGGACATGACCTGCTCAATCACACGCGCTAAAGCATGGGCCAATGCTGGACGAAACTCACCCTCCTTGAGGGCATTGAATTCTTTTGCGGTGAGGGCTGTGCCTAATAAACTTTCTAAGCGTCCGACATCAGGGCCTGCCGGAGTGTCGTCAGGCAGCGCATTGTTTACCGGTTGCGCCAAAACGCCCATCGCCTTAAAAGCCTCGCGCACCTTGAGAGCGACCTTCTGACCACGACTGTAATCAAAGTCATAGACTCTTTTGACCTTACTCAAGGTCTCGCGCTGGTACTTCTCGGTTGCCGCGTCATCCTGAATCTTTAAATCATAAGGCGCTTTAATGTTTTCGACAGCAGGTGTGGCCAAGAGACTCTCATCACTCTTAAATTGTCTGCTGCCCGCCACCGGGGCCAAGAGAAAACCGGCCACAATCACCGGCAAAAAACAAATCAACAATTGGCAAGGTCGACTATGCCAAAATCGCGCAAGCGCACCTGTCCATGCCTCGAAGCCGTCACCATTGTTGTCATTAAAAATCATCTTTAAGGAAATCCAGGCCTAACCGACCTCTGTGTCGCGATTATTTTCGCTCCAGGTATTCAGCTTCCAGGAGGGCACCTTTTGTCTTGGCCACACGCAGCACAATTTTGTCACCGGGCAAAAAGAAGTAAGCCCCCGTATTGCGCAACGTCTCGGCCTGGGTCAGATCAACAGTCCCATCACTGGCCTTTTGATACTTGGGAATAATCGTGATTTGGCTATTCTTCTTGAGCTCTTTTCCGGCGCCCTCTTTGGCGCTTTTGGTGACCTTGAGCACCAGCGCCACCAACGGAAAAGTCCCTTTTTTGACTTTCACCACCTTGGCCTGAAAGTTATTGGCGTCCTTAAGACGTGTCGCGCGGTCCAAATCGACAGCTTTCTTCGCTCGAATGGAGCCGCCGGCCTCCTGGTCCAACTCGGCCAAAGCTGAGCCCAAGGCTGAAAGTTCGGCAAGAGGATCATAATCTGCGGGCTCACTACCCACCATGAGAAGGCCTGTGAGGATAATATAACTCGTTAACATGTTGATCTCCCGATTCTTCTATCTGGACAAAATTGCTCTGAGCATTTGCGATTTACCACGCAAATGGTATAGAAGGCACCAAGTAAATGTGCAAGGGGCAGCCGATTTTCGCTGAACCTGATCAAATCGCTTTTAAGGGCTGAATTTTGATGACGAATTTTAACAAAAATATCAATATTATAAACACCTTAGCACAGGGTGGAGAGATATTTTTCGACTTGGGATCGCTAAATGGCACGAAAAATGATTATCAATGCCGCCGACTCGCACGAAGTGCGGGTGGCCATTGTGGACACAGGCAAACTTGAAGATTTTGACATTGAAACCCGTGGTGTAGAGAAAAACAAAGGCAATATTTACAAGGGTATCGTTAAGGCGATCGAGCCGGCTCTCGATGCTGCTTTTGTTGATTATGGGGTCGATAAACAGGGGTTTCTGACCGCTGACGAGATATCCTCTGCCGTTGCTGGCAAGCCCAATCGTCCGGGCACCGGCATTGCCGAATTACTCAAAAAAGGCCAAGAAATTCTCGTTCAAATCGAAGCCGATGAGGTCAACAAAAAAGGTGCCGTCTTAACCACCCGACTTTCACTGGCCGGCCGCTATCTCGTCTTAATGCCTGATCGCGAACGCATTGGTGTCTCGCGACGCATCAACTCAGAAGATGATCGCAAAAAGATGCGGGAACTGACCGAAAAATTGGAGGTTCCTGAAAACATGGGCGTCATCATGCGCACCGCCGGCCTGGACCGCACCAAAACCGATTTAAGTCGTGATATGAAGGTGCTTTTACGCCTATGGCAAAATATCCAAAAAGCGGCGGCCAAAACCAAGGCCCCTGCCCTCATCTTTAAAGAGCAGGATCTGGTGATTCGTGCTCTGCGCGACTATTTTATCAAAGGCATCGATGAAATCATTGTTGACTCAGACGAGGCTTATGATCGCGCGGCCGATTATATGCAAATGGTCATGCCCAAGCAAAAAAGCATTTTGACCAGGTATGTCGAGCGGCGGCCAATATACCATCACTACAAAATCGAACCGCAAATCGAATCACTCTACGAAAAGAAAGTCCTTTTACCCGCCGGGGGTTCTCTGGTCATCGAACAAACCGAAGCACTCGTCTCCATCGATGTCAACTCCGGTAAACAGAAGATGGACTCGCAGCAAAAAACCGCGCTGCAAACCAATCTGGAAGCCGCGGCAGAATTCGCTCGACAAATTCGCTTACGGGATTTAGGCGGCATCATTGTCGTCGACTTTATCGATATGGCTCATCGCCGATACGACCGACAAATTGAGCGGTGTATACGTGACGCGGTCAAAATAGATAAGGCGCGCATCAAAGTGGGACGTTTGAGCCCAAATGGTACGCTCGAGTTGACAAGGCAGCGTATCCACTCGGCCATGGCCAAAAACATCACCAATCCATGTTCCCATTGCGCCAGCACAGGCAAGATACTCAAGCCTGAAGTGCACGCCATGTCGGTCTTGCGTCGCGTTGCAGACCGCGCCGCCAAAGCCGACCTTCTGCGCGCACGGGTTCGACTTGCATCCAACGCCGCCAATTATTTACAAACAGAGCGTTGGTCCGATGTGCAAGCCATGGAGGCTTTTTATCAATTCAAAGTAGAAATTGTTCCAGACAGCAGCTTTTTACCCGTTCAAGTCGAATTTGATTTCGAAGCGGACCCCAAAGCCACCCCGCTTGAATTTCCAGAGCCCGATTTTGGCCCGGCACCTTTGCCCGAAGGTATGACCCTCGAGGATCTCGAAGACGACGAGCCTGAAGAAGAAAAGTTGGATCTCACAGCCAAGCCGGCCGCCAACAGCGACAAAGGTGCAGAGTTTGATTTACCAGGATTCGAACTTATTTCTCCCGAAGCATTTAAGAGATCGGCCCGCGGCGGCAACCGCAATCGACGCCCACAACGGGGCCGCAAAAGAAACGATGGAAATCGTTCCAATGAGTCCTTCGACAAGAAAGCCAAGGACGCTGGCGATGGCCGGCCAAATCAACGCCGACGCAGACGTAAACCTGCCCAAGACAAGCAAGGCCAAAACAACAGAGGTCGGCAGAAAAAACAAGAAACGCAACAAGCCAAACCCGCTGCTGCGGAGCCAGCCAAGAAAGCCTCTTTTTGGAAACGCATCTTAGGGATTAGCAAATAGGTTTCAGCCGATTAAAACTTAAATCTGGCACCAAATCTTAATTCCAGTGGATATTTGAGAATGGACTCGCCGCTGGAATTCTTCTCACCACCGTGTGGCATAAAGCTGAATTCACCAAAAAGATTCAAATCCGCTAAAGTTAAGGTACTGCCCAGCGCCACGCCGAGCGCTGGCATCGTTGGCCCTTCCAGAACTCGAATAAGCGCAAGCACAATACGACCGTACATGGGCGTTGCTTGCGGAGAGAGTGTCAGATTCGACCGCATTTCTAAATCCAAAACACCGTTGTTTTCTGCATCAAGGGTGCCGACAAAGCCCAAGGTCCAATCGACCGCATCGTTAAAGGCCCAGCCCGGCGCAAGCATCAATGAGCTTGTCTCCGCCTGACCGAATTTCCCCGCTGTAATCGCAACACTTTGACCAAGTGACACATCAAGCACTGCCCCGGCTTGCGCGCTTAAGGGTAAAAGCATCAAGGCACTTATGAGAATATTTTTGCACAAACCCTGCATCGTCATCTCCCGGAATATCTTTTGGAATCTAAGCTTAACAGCTTAATGGCTTTGCACCAAATTGTGGTCTTATTTTTTCTTATGATCTCTAAACTTCAACCAAATGGGTGTGCCGCCAAAGCCATAACGTTCGCGAAAAGAATTCATCAAATAACGACGGTAATTCTCCGGAATATGCTGGGGTTTACTCACGGAAAAGACAAATGTTGGCGGTCCAATCATGGGCTGAGAGACGTAGTATAACCGTGAGCGTTTGCCGTGCCTCATCGGTGGTGGATGATGTTCTGCGAGATAATTGCAAAAACGATTCAACTCTCCTGTTGCCACACGACGATGTCGCTCCTTTTGGATTTCGACAATATGCGGCAAAATCTTGAGAACATGTCGCCCCGTTTTGGCAGAGACTCTTTGATGCGTACAAAACGTCGCAAAGGGTATGCAGCGCTTTAAATCCTCTACTGGATCTTGCTCTTCTTGATTGACCAAGTCCCATTTATTTAAAATGACGAGTACACCTTTACCGCGATCCGTAATCAGCCCGGCAAGTCTCGCCTCTTGTTGCGCGATAGGCACACTTGCATCCACAACCAAAAGGACAACATCGGCACGTTCAAGACTTCTGACTGAACGCATCGTCGCAAAGTGTTCTAATGCCCCTTGCACGAGACGCTTACGACGCATGCCGGCTGTGTCGATAAAAACGTAGTCCTGACCTTCAAAGGTCAAAGGGGTGTCCACTGCATCCCGGGTTGTCCCTGGCAAATCTGCTGCAACCAGGCGCTCCTCACCAAGCAATTTATTGATCAAAGATGATTTCCCGACGTTGGGTCTGCCGACCACCGCCACATGAATTGGGCCCCCCTTCCAGAGGATTCTGGATGTTTCACCTTCTTCTAAATCATCTTCAGACACATCTCGTGCTAAGTGCTCCGCTTCCTGCATCGCCTGAGCGCTGGGTGCTGACACATGCGCAAAAATCACGTCCACCAAATCACCTAAGCCACGATTGTGTTCACAAGAGATGGTTAAAAAATGTTCCAGCCCAAGCTCATAAAAGGGCCAGACCTTCTCCTCATGGCCCTCGACATCGATTTTATTGACCACCGCCTGCATGGCTTTGGAATGCCGTCGCAAGAGTTCAATGGCCTCAAGGTCGGCCGGATGTGGCCCTTCCTGGCCATCGAGCACCAAGACCACAAAATCCGCTTCTTCAATGGCAAGTTGTGTTTGTTCGCGAATTTGCTTCGCCAATGGGCCGCTGTCATCAAGATCAAACCCACCTGTGTCCACCAAGCGAATCACATGATCATCGATCTGCGCCTGTGCATAAACACGATCACGGGTGACCCCTGGCACATCGTAAACCACCGATGTGCGTTCACCCACCAAACGATTGAAAAGCGTCGACTTGCCAACATTGGGCCTGCCGACAATGGCCACCAAGGGTGGTGTTCTTTTGTGCTCTGCCGCATCCATCGATTTGTCTTATGACTCGAATCCATAGCGGCGCAGTGCAGCTTCACTCTGCGTCCAATTCTTATCGACCGAGACCTCCAAGCGCAGAAAAACAGGTGCACCCAACATTTCTTCCATGCCCTTGCGGGCCTTCGTGCTTATGGATTTAATTTTCTTGCCTTGTTTACCAACCACGATGCCTTTTTGCGATTCACGTTCGACAATGATGCGCCCATATAAACGGCACATAGGCTTCTTAGCGTCATCGCGTAAATCTTCAAATTCGTCAATCAGCACCACCGCACCGTGAGGGACCTCCTGTTCGAGCCCGAGCAGCAACTGCTCGCGGATCAATTCTGCACAGAGTAACCGCTCTGCCTGATCCGTATGCATGTCCAAAGGAAAAAGCGGGTCAGAAACAGGCATCAACGCACTTATCTCACTCAACAAAGCATCCAGCCCATCACCGGTTAAACCGGAGATAGGTACAATTCGGTCGGGTTCAAAGGTCTTCTCAATCATCTCAAACCAAGGCAAGAGTGCCTCTTTGCCTTTGACCCGGTCGATTTTATTTAACGCGACAATCAGTTTGCCATCGTTGCGACGCCCTTCTTGCGCTAAGATATGCTCGTGCTCGCTCAGCACCATGTCCTTGCGCAGGGCCACAATCAGCACCGTCAAATCCGCATCCGCCGCCGCATGCCCGGCAATACGCCGCATGGTCTGATGCAAGGCATTGCTTTTGACACAAAATCCGGGCGTATCCGTAAACACAATCTGCATTGCATCACGATTGAGAATCCCTAAAATCCGATGACGTGTGGTCTGCGCCTTAGGCGAAACGATGGCCACCTTTTCCCCAATAAAGCTGTTGATTAAGGTTGATTTGCCAACATTGGGCTCACCGACAAGCGCCACAAATCCTGACCGAAAGGCATTGTCTTCCATCATTGAATACCGATTCAAACACCAAGCGCTGTCATGGCTTGTTTTGCGCACAATTGCTCAGCGGTTTTCTTTTTGCTCGCTTTGGCCGCACCCAATTCCTTGCCATCGATAAAAACCGAACAAGTATATTCACGCGAATGTTCTTCCCCACCAACTTCGAGAACTTGATATACGGGAACATCTTTTTTCTCGCGGTGGCAGTGCTCCTGCAGAATCGTTTTATAGTCCAACCAATCGCCACTCTTTTCAATGGCCGTCTGC
>JASMKV010000115.1 GCA_030749035.1 Myxococcota bacterium
AACGCAGCGCTATCAAGAAGGTATCCAGCAAAAATCAAATATATCGGCCCAAGCCCACGATACAACCATGAGCATCACAAGAAATATCAGCTAAATATTTTTTTAGAGCGTCCCTTTTGTGGCGGAGATAGGCAAGCGCCTAACCCAGCAAAAACGCCATCAGCGCTTTTTGCGCATGCATACGGTTTTCCGCCTGGTCAAAAATCACGCTGCCTGGGCCATCGATGACCTCAGCACTCACCTCTTCACCCCGGTGGGCGGGTAAACAGTGCATAAAAATCGCATCACTCTTGGCGCGACCAAAGAGGGCCTTATCGACCTGATAGCCTTCGAAATCCTTGAGGCGTTGCTTCGCCTCTTCTTCCTGGCCCATCGACGCCTAGACATCTGCATAGACAACATCCGCGCCTTCGATGCCGGCCAAATCGCTGGTCGCCTCCATACAAGCCCCGCTTGCAGCCGCTGCATTGGCTTCTTCGAGGACTTTGTCTTGCGGTAAATAACCTTTGGGTGCCACCACCCGCACACTTAAGCCCGCCAAAGCGCCAGCAAAATAAAGGGAGTTGGCCACATTATTACCATCACCGACATAAACCAATTGCTTGCCCGCAACATCACCCTTATGTTCTTTGATGGTGAGTAAATCCGCCAAAGCCTGACAAGGATGCAAATAGTCATCTAAACCATTGATCACCGGCACACTCGAGGCCGCCGCCAAAGCCTGCACATCGGCGTGGGCAAAGGCGCGAAACATGATCACATCCAGATAACGCGACAGGACATTGCCCGTATCGCTGATCGGCTCACCGCGGCCAATTTGAATATCACGGGAGGAAAGAAAAATCGCGCTGCCGCCAAGTTGGAGCATACCCGCTTCGAAGGAAACCCGGGTGCGGGTTGAACTCTTCATAAAAATCATCCCTAAGACCTTACCGGCCAAGGTCTGACGGAATTCATCGGGCGCAGCCTTCATCTTCAAGGCCAAATCAAGAATGTGCGACTGTTCCGCCGCACTCAGATCGAAGTCGTGTAAAAAATGACGCATGACTTTTTCCTTAGTCTTTAGGCAGTCCTCATGCCTTTTTTCGCGTCCGCAAGCAACTCTTTTTGCGCTGACGAAAACCAGATCACAGACCAGGGAATCCACAAAAGAACCGCTCTTTTCGCAGAAAAAAGTGGTTGCAACCCTGGATGCGGCCCATTAGGTAGGCGCCTATGAGCGCAAAAGCCAATCTCGATCTCTTTACCGCCGCGGCAAGCAAGAACCCAAGCTTTATGCCCCTGGCCGAGCGCTTACGTCCCACAAGCTTAGAAGAGATGGTCGGGCAACAAAAGATTCTTGGTCAAGGTCACGCCCTCGAACAGCTGCTCCATTCCGGACACCTTCCATCCATGATTCTCTGGGGCCCACCGGGCTGCGGCAAAACCACTTTTGCGCGCCTGGTCTCCAAGCACGTCGATGCCAACTTCGAAGCCCTCTCGGCAGTCATGAGTGGGGTCAAAGATTTACGGGCGACCGTTGCCACGGCGCAAGAGCGTCGCGCCTTCCAAGGCAAAAACACGGTACTCTTTCTCGATGAGATCCATCGCTTTAACAAAGCCCAACAAGATGCCCTCTTACCGCACGTCGAGTCAGGCCTGCTTACCCTTATTGGTGCCACCACCGAAAACCCCTCGTTTGAAGTCAATTCCCCCTTGCTCTCGCGCTGCCGGGTTTTCGTTTTTGAAAAACTCTCCAGCGACAATCTTGTGGCGCTCCTTAAGCGCGCTTTAAGCGATACAGATCGAGGCTTAGGTAAGGACGCGCTCAATGTCGAAAAAGATATCCTACAAAGCATTGCCATCGGCGCCCAGGGCGATGCCCGCCGGGCCTTGAACACCTTAGAAATCGCCAGCGACTTAGCACGCCATAAAAAACAATCCACCATTTTACTCGATGATGTCGAAGAAGCCCTGCAACATAAAGCCCTGCTCTACGACAAAAATGGCGAAGAGCATTATAATATCATCTCCGCTTTTATTAAGAGTATGCGCGGCTCTGATGCAGATGCCTCAGCCTACTGGTTGATGCGTATGCTTGAAAGTGGTGAAGAACCTCGGTTTATTTTGCGTCGTATGGTTATTTTTGCATCCGAAGATATTGGCAATGCCGATCCTCGCGCCTTAGAGGTTGCCACCTCCGCCCTCAAGGCCTTTGAATTTATCGGCCTGCCCGAAGGCTCCTTGCCCATGACCCAAGCCGTGCTCTATTTAGCCAACGCCCCGAAAAGCAACGCGGTGATTCAAGCCCGCAACAGTGCGCAGAGCTGTGTTCGCGAAACCGGCCCCTTGGATGTTCCCAAGCATTTGCGTAACGCCCCAACCCAATTGATGAAGAATCAAGGCTACGGTAAGGATTATAAATATCCACACAATTATTCAGGGCACCAGGTCGACGAACATTATCTCCCCGAAACACTCCAAGGGGTTTCCTTTTATCAGCCTTCCGATCAGGGGGAAGAAAAAGTGCTCCTTG
>JASMKV010000116.1 GCA_030749035.1 Myxococcota bacterium
ACGCTCAAAACCAAGGCCCCTTATGAAGTTATTCTTTTGCCTCTGTTTTTTATTTCCGCTAAGTTGAAGTCGACCATGCTACAAAAACGCGAACACGCTATCCTTTACGATGGACGCTGCACCTTATGCACCACCTCAAAACGCTTTGTCGAAACCCTGGACTGGCTGCAGCGCTTCGAATGGATCAACTTTTTCGACTCTGCACATATGCCCAACATCACTTGCATCAGCGCAGAGGAGCTTGACGACGGTATGGCGGTCATCGACAGCAATGGTCACATCCACCGCGGCTTTGTTGCCTGGCGTTTTATCTTGGCGCGCACGCCACTGACCTTTGCCTCTGCCCTGCCCCTTTATCTGCTGCCCATCAAATGGTTGGGATCCTGGCTCTATGGGTTTATCGCCAGGAACAGGAAAATCTGGTTCAAGCCACTCGAGGCCTGTGATGTTCCGACCGAAACCAAGGTCCAGCTCTCAGATCTCGCCTGTTTTAAGGGTATCGAAAAAGCCAACGGCTTCGCCAAAGCAAAAGCCTAAAGAAACGTCTGAATTTATTTCTCCGGCGGCAAAACATAATCGGCCGGCAAGGGATCTATCGCTTTAATCTGTGGTGGCAGTCCTTGAATATTTTTCGGTGGCCAGGATTTTGTACGGTTGGGCAAGCTGCCTTGTTCATCAAGAAGAAGAAAAGTGCTCGGCGTTTGCCAGTAAATTTTCTCTAAGGCCTTCTGGTCAAGAAAGAGTCCCCACATAGGCAACTCAGGCTTGCCAGAAAAACGGAATTCGCGACTTTCAATCCACTGCATATAGGCACGCAGAGTGTCATCAATATAAGCTTTGGTCTTGGTTTTTTCGAGCACCATATCAGTGGCATACATGATCCGGTCCGCGTGGCGCTCAAAGAACTTTTTCGATCGAGTGCGCCATTTTGACATGGCCTCAAAGCCCTGGCGCTGAAAATCCGGATGGCCAAAAGAAATGTCGGTGTAAATATTGGGATAACGGTTAAAGAGCCAAGTTAAACGCGCCAAACGTTTTGAGGTGTTTTTATGCAGACCAAAATGCGGCAAACAGACCCGCAGATAGGGAAAACGCTCCATGACCCGCACAAATTCATCAAAGTATTTGACCAGGTTCACATGCAGGAGCAGCGGCAGCTGCGTTTCTTGGGCCCACTTGTAGATGGGCAGCATCTTTGGATCGTCTAAGGGCATCATATGGAAAGGCCCCTTGCCGGTCCCTGCCCCATGCCCCAGATAGAGCTTGATGCCATCGGCCCCACGCGCCACATAGTCCTGAACGAGCTTGAGGTTGTCTTTATCCGGCGGATGGATGGTAATGAACGCGCAAAAACGTTCCGGGTAAGTTTTTTTCGCCTTGATGAGCAATTCATTATTTTCTTTGAACCGCTCGAAGCCAAACTGATTATCAAGAGTAAAGGTATAATGGGATGAAGCCATCAAACAGGTGCGCTTGATGTTAAACGCATCCATGGCTTTGAGCAATCGCTTGGCCTCATCCATGGTCTGTAAGTGCTCGTGGATATCGATGATGGGAATGGTGCGGGGGCCAAGATCGGTGGTTTTGAGAGCCGGATTATCCTTTTTACGATAGGCCTTATTGTGTTTTTTCTTTTTTGTCGTTTTATTTTTTGTTTGCTTGGATTCAACTTGCTGGGCAGATTTCTGTGTTTTGACTTCTTGTTTTTGACAGGCACCCAAAAGACAAACAAGAAATACCGCCACTAAATATTTTGTGCTTTTGAAATAAGCCCGCATTACAAATGCCTCAGGTTTTCCGGAAACAGGACAACAAATCGTGCCCGCCATCATC
>JASMKV010000117.1 GCA_030749035.1 Myxococcota bacterium
ACGTCTTGAAAAATTAAGTCACAGGTATGGGAAGAACGTTGACCCATTTTATGGACCACTGCATCCCAGCTCGCCCCTTCCCACTCTGCTTCAACCACAAACGCCGCAATGCCTTTATGCCCCTTGGTGCCTTCTTCACGAGCGAAAACAAGGTACCAATCAGCAACATCACCATTGGTTATCCAACGCTTTTGACCGTTAAGAAGATAGGTATTGCCTTTTTTGACAAATTTTGTGGACATGGCGGCAACATCTGAACCCGCATCTGGTTCGGAGCAGCCATAAGCAGCATGGCTTGGGGTCTCACAAAGTTGTCCAAGATATTTCTTTATTAAATCTTCGCGCTGAGCAAGGATGAGGGGCATCGCAGCAAGGTTATTGCAAGAGGTAGAAGTATTGATGCCCAAGCAACCATAGGAGACTTCCTCCTGTACAAGCACATGCTCGACACATGAAAGACCTGGGCCACCTGCGCTCTCAGGCACTTCAAGATTGACCAGTCCCGCTTCCCACATTTCTTTGTAGAGCTCATGTGGAAATTCACTGCTTTTATCGAGCTTCATATCCAGCCCGGTCTCGACGATTTTTTCTTTGGTAAATCGACGCGCTGTATCGATCATCATTTGTTGTTCTTCTGAGGGATTAAAATTAAACATGCTTATGTGTCCTTTTGTGCTGCCATAGCCCCTTAAAGACTGATGGTGCTCTATTTTCACGGGCCAGCTAAAAAGCTTTTGATGCTAAATAAACATTGTGTGCACTTTTTCAAGTGCTTTTTGTCGAATAATGGTAAAAAGTAGAAGAAATGCAGAAAGGGGCCGTGATGTATAAAAAAATTGTGATTTTTTCTTTCTATCTCGTTTTCGGGGTTGTGGCTTGTATGGCAAAAAAGAGTGAAGTACCTACAAAAACAGGTGTCTTGAGCGAATCTGCCGCCTTGAGCCCAAGTTGCTCTCTGGTGTTGGCTGTCAGTGGCATGACCTGAGCCAGCGGCTGCCCGCCGCGCGTTGCGCGTGCACTAAAATCAGTTGGTGGTGTGGAGAAGGTCGATGTGCGCTATGCCCAGAAAGAAGCTTTGGTCGTTGGGGAAAGTACGCTTTGCAATAACCCTGCTCTGCTGTCTCTAACTCAAGCCCTTGATAAAGCAGGCTATTCCGGAGAACTTAAAAGCGCAAAACCGGCGTTTTAGATGCTGATGGGGTTTGGTCCCTACTGTTTGAGAAGAGGCGGTTCGCCTAAAAAATGCTCTATCTCGCCACGCAGTTCGGAGCCAAACTCGTAGAGCGATCGTTCAAGTAAGCTTTCGGCAGTGTCGAGTGCTTTAAACAAGTCGTCAATTTTCGGATGGGCATCGGTCAACGTTTTTTTCATCTCTTCTCTGACTTCACGACTTGGCAATGGCATATTGACAATCCTTTGATGTTTTTGGGGTTCCATTTATAGGTACAGTTTGAGTCATCTTTGCAATAGAGGAGCGCCTGTGTAAAGCTAAGAATGAAGACAATGTCGAGAACAACAACAAAAGAAATAGAGGTTATTGTAGAATCACACTTTGTTGAAGAGCGTTCTTCGGCTGAGCGACAAGTCTATTTTTTTGTTTATGAGGTTCAGATCACCAATCATGGTAACGTACCGGTTCAGCTTATTTCGAGGCATTGGATTATTACCGATGGCAGCGGTAGATGTGAAGAGGTCAGGGGCATGGGTGTGATCGGTGAGCAACCTCGTATTATGCCCGGCAAGACCTACACTTATAATAGCTTTTGTCCCTTACCAACCGAAGTCGGTACAATGGCTGGCAGCTACCAAATGGTGGATGAGAGCGGAAGTGAATTTGCAGCTGAGATAGCGCCTTTTACTTTGGCGGTTCCTTATGCACTCAATTAAAAGTCTTTGTTTGGGTCTCTTTTTTTGTTGCGCGGCATCGGGTTACGCCTATGCGGGTTTTGTCGATCACCTGGCCAACACAGATGATATCGGTTTAGATAAGGCGCCGCATGTGGGTCAATCAAGAATATTGGTGATCCCCATTATTGTGCAGGAAAGTAATCTTATTGGGGAAGAAGAACTTTTGAGTGCTTCAAGAGAATTTTATGGCGATTCCGCCGAGGGCTTCACCTTTAATCGCTATTTTCAAAGTGTGTCGCAAGGGCGCTTCTCAACCGAGGTTGAGCTCAGTGATCCGGTTTATTTTTCGAGTTGCCCTTTTAGTTACAACGCATCTGGAATTTGTACGGTTGAACGCGGTGATCTTAATTCTTTTGATGAGGCGACAATCGCTTTGCAGCAAGTGCTCAATGAATTGGATGAAAAAATAGATTTTAGTCACTATGATATCAACGGTGCGCAAATGAACACGCCAGATGGCTATATTGATGGCTTGATGATCATCACGAATATCAATTTTGGCGGTATAGCCCTGCCTTTTTGGCGTTTGTGTGAGGCAGGTTTTACACCGGGCGATGCTTGCCGTGATCAAGGTGACGCGAGTAACGATTGGATACCCGTCTATGATGGCATTATGTTGCCTTGGGTGGCGATTTCTGGTGTCCGTACTGCTGGTGGGATTGAAAAAGCACTTAGGGTAAGTGTCCATGAGTTTGGTCACCTTTTAGGGTTTCTTGATCTTTACGATGAAAGCGGTGAGAGCACCAGCTTGCCGTACAGCTTCATGGGGGGATGGACTTATGGTGAAAATGTACCGGTGCCTACGGCTTTTTCCCGCTATATGATTGGCTGGGGAAACCCTCAGCAAGCAAAAGGTTCAGGGACTTACAATTTAAAACCGGCTGCTCAAAATGGTGAATTTTTGCGTCTGGGGACAGGTCAGGAGTATTTTCTTGTCGAAAACAGAAGCCCACAGGGACTCTGGGATGCCGATATAGACCCAGCAGGTTTAGCGATTCATCATATCGATGAATTGCAATTGCCAGGTGATGATCCATTGGCATTTATTTTAACGATTGCCGAATGCGTACAGTGTGATGCCTGGGCGCCGTTGATTATGACTGAACAAGCCGATGGTCTCTTTGAGTTGCAGAAAGCGCCAGGCAATCGCGACGATGATGGTGACCTGTTTGGAGCAGGCGATACGTTTCCTGCAGCGGCCAGTGGTGATGCTTTTAGCGCGCTTAATGCGACGTTAAACAGTAATTATTACTCTGGTGAATCGAGTGGAATTGCTCTGGATTCGATTGTTGCTGAGTCTGATGGCAGTTTTTCTTTTAGAGTTGAAGCGCCAAGCCTTGATGACGCATGTCTTGATTTGAGGTGCCCAGCGAATATGCTGTGTCAGGATGGTGTTTGTGTAAGTGCGCAACCCACAGAGGAAGGTTGCGCTTGTCAGGGACAAAAAGCTGATTTGGGTCTCTGGATGTTATTGTGCGTTTGGTTGTTATTCTGGCGTAAAAACGCTTTTAGAGGTTTTTTTTCCTTGTAGGCAAGTCTTGTATTCCATAAACATAGATTCGAAATTATTCACTTAAGCAGTAAAGATACAATTTTTAAAGGAGCACATTGTGGCGAAGAAAAAATCAAAAGAAGTCGTTGTTGTTGGTTCTAAAGTTAAAGAAGCGATTAAAGGCAACGGTTGTAATACTGGTGGCGATGTCCTCGAAGCATTGAACGAACAAGTGCATGCACTTATTGATGCAGCAAGTGCTCGCGCAAGCGCGAACGGACGTAAGACCGTACGTGGTTACGATTTCTAGGTTATTTTAACCTTAAAATTGTTTTTAAAAGGCCCCTTTTTGGGGCCTTTTTTTATGGCGTCCATATCATGATATCATGCGGAGGCAGCGTGGTTGTAAAGGCGCCACGCGCACTGTGCGAACTGGTGTCATAAGTCCAAAGCCCCGCATCCTGTGTTTTTGAGCGATTACCAAAAAAAAGCACATTATCGTGCCCACCCAGCCCAGAAAGACTAAATCCATCATAGGCATAAAGGATTTCAACACTTTCTCCAATTTGCAGCAGCGACATTTCTTTTATATCCCAAATATCTGTTCCCACCACTGAGACCATTGTCTGGATGACGCTCTGGGGGGCAACATAAAGGGCGTGGACCGGGCCCCCTAAGTCGCTTCCTGAATGCAGAAGTGTGCTTTCTTTGCTCTGCAGGTTAAATACGGCGAGCCCCATTGTTTCTTTATTCGTCCAATCCCCTACACACCCAAGAATAAGCATGTCGTTTTGATAGGGATAGATTCGCGTATAGGGGTTTTGGCAGGCCAAATCATAGCTCTGAGGTAAGACGGATTCGGGGGTCATGCTGTTTGAAAAGTCATCTAGATTGAGTGTCAGGATTTTTCCGACTTGAGTGGCCTTGTATTGCTGATGACGGTCGAGCATTTGCATGCTGATATAAAGATTCGAATCGATAACGATTGCTCGATCCATTTCAGGGATACCATCATCATCAGCAAACGCACTTAAGTCGAGCCATGGTTGTGCTGTGCCGGCTTCTAAATCCAGAGAATAGATGAAAGCGCTGTCATAACATGTCACTAAAAACTCTTTGCTGCCTATTTCAACAATATCGTGTGCGTTACATTGTTCAAGGCTAACTTCTTTTAGCAAATTGAATTGGCTATCGATGAATTGTAGATATGATGCGTTTCCACGATTAATGACCGCAATGCCCTCTGACCAATTTGCCAAGACCGCATCGCCACTGCTGGTGATGATTTGTTTTTTGGGATTGTCCGGACAAAGAAGGTCAAAGGCATCAAGGGTGCCGGATTGATAGTCGAGCGAGACACTCAGGGAAAACCCTGTTTGTTCGCTAATACTTTCGGGTTGCGCGCATTCAGGATTATTGCTTTCCACATCGGCGCAGGCGGCGGTGAGTAGAAGCAAGCAGAGCTGGGTTTTTGTTCTCAAGGTGTGTTCCATGTCAAACTCACTTTTACCAGCCTTCCTGATAAAGGATAACCCATATAATCAACAATGCTTGCGCGTGCCTTTTTTTCGATTTGATCTGGAAGATTGATGTTCTCAAACCTCTTGTTAAGGATGTTGTGGACAACCAATGCGAAATGCCAAGGGCTTTTTTCAAAGTTGGTTTGGAACCCTACATGATGAAAAAAGCGTTGAGGGATTAAGCGTTGATTGGCGCGATCAAGGTAGGACTGGCTACGAAACTCGTTTTCTGTATAGAGCTTAAACGCTGCAGCCTTGTAGGATAGGCGGGTTTGAATATTGTGGGGTGCCAGGCCAGGCAAGCGATTGTGATGGAAGCCGAGTATTTCACTTTTATCTTGCGCCATCAAATAGGTATAAGAAAGCTTTAAGGCAATGGGGGAAAGTTTAATGTGCTCGGCGATTTCGGCACCGTAAATTAAGTTTTTGCTTATGTTTTCCGCACGCAAGGTTTGTTGCGAGTTTTGGAGAATCAAAATCAGATTATCACTTTGACTTGCATAGAGATTGAGGCTTGTTTGCATGTTTGGGGTTATTTTAAATTTGAGACCCAGATCCACATTTTGCCCTTGCTCGGGTTGTAAGTCGATATTGGGCACAGAGGTCTTACCGCCATCTCCATAAAATTCAAGAAGGGTTGGAAAGCGATGATAATTCCCCGTATGGAGCCCCCATGAAACTTTTTTATAATGACCCATCACAGTGATTGCCGGACTTGTTTGAGATCTGACCTTAGTCTCTGGAGAAGTGTTTTTATGGGTTGTGGTGTATTTGGAAGAGGAATGACGTAATGATATTTTCAATTTTAAAAAAGCGTTTAAGATATAGCGATAAGCAGAACCCACATAAAGACTGTCTTCTGCATGTTTGATCTCTAAAGGGCTAACCTCGTTCGCATTTTCACTTTGCACATAATTTTTTGTTGCCCATCGAGGATTCAGGCTCAGCATATTTTGTTTGTTAAAACGATAACGAAAACCGGAATCGACGCCCCATTGCTGAAGCTCTGAATGCATACTCGAGACTCCCAGACCGACCTCATTTTGAGGGTCTTTAAATTGACGTCGCGTCAGAAGAAAGTCACCAGCAAATTTGAGCTCAATGGCTTTATCCAGAAAACTTAAGGAATCCATGGTTAACCGCTGATTGAATTCGTGTTCTTTCGCCGAAGTTTGTTGTGCCTGTATTGTTCCTGTTCCTGGCACACCTTGTTGGCGTATGCGTCCATTGTGGTTAAATATGATTTTTGCATCGGCAATAGGGTGTCTTAAATTAAGGCCGTAGGCAAAAAGTGTATAGTCGTTATTTAGGCGTTGACGGAATTGGTCGTCATCCAAATTATATAATGTGTTTTGGTCATCATAATACTCAAACCGACCGAGCGATTTCTCAATGGAACTTGTTAGGGTTGTTCTCAGCCCTCCTATTTTTACGCTTTGGGCCAGATGCACTTCGCGTGCTCCAAAATCGCCGAGTTTTATTTTGACTTGAGTGTAATCTTTAAGTTTGAGTTTTGTTTTTAAGTGAACAATTCCTCCAAGGCCTCGATTAAAGCTTGTAGGGCTGTCGCCACGATAAATATCGATGCGTTCAATTTGTTCCAAAGGGTAAAGCGAGAAATCAGGCTGGCCCATGCTGGCGCTTATTAATGGCACCCCGTCGAGAACAAATGTCACATTGTTGTTGCCTAATCCACGTATGGACAAGCTTGAAAACGAGCCCCGGGCGCCAAGTCGTCGCATGACGAGCCCAGGCTCTTTGGCCAGTACATCGCTTAGGCTTAAGTTAAGGGCGTTTATTTCATCAACAAGAATAACTTGCGCAGCGTGGTAGGATTGCTCAAGCACCTCTTTTTTTTCAGCAACAATATTGATTTCAGGCAAATTATCTTCATCTTGTGCGTGAAGTCCTTCTGGATGTAAAAAAATGAGAGTGCATACCCCGACAAAGAATAAAGGTTTTTTTCTTTTCTGTCGGTGTTTATGTTTTTTGTTTAAACGGGGCATGTTCATTCAGTAATAAGATATCTTTTTCAAGAAGCAATCTTTCATGCTCAAGAAAGCGATTAACACCTTTGGCCAATGCAGGATGAGCAATGTAATGAGCACTATAACAGCTCGTTGCCTGTAGACCACGCTTTAATTTGTGAATGCCCTGCGCACCGGCCTCGAAATGCTCTAACCCTTTTTCAATGCACCATTCTATCGGCTTGTAATAGCACAGCTCAAAATGCAGAAAGGGGACATTATAAAAGCTGCCCCAGTATCGTCCAAAGAGTCGATTGTTTTTATAATAGAAAAGAGATCCGGCGATGATTTCACCTTGCAGGTACGCAAATGCACAAACAATGCGTTGCGCAAAAATATCCTTAATGGTTTTAAAGAATGTTGGGGTTAAATATGGAATAGCGCCTTTCTCCATAATGGTTTGTAAATAGAGTTGTTCGATACATGCCCATTCTTTGGCGTTTATTTCTTCGCCCGTTTTCATGAGGATCTCATCACATTTTTCGTAAACAAATTCCCTTTCTTTACGGATTTGCTTTCGAGCAGAGCTGCGTAAGTCATTTAGGAAATCAGAATATGTCCCCCAAGACAGGTTTCTCCAGTGAAATTGATGAGACATTCTTGGTGAAAATCGCCCAGAGGACCACATTTTTTGTTCTTCTTCTGGACAAAATAAGATGTGTGCAGAGGAATAATTTTTTTCTGTGATTTGCTCAAGTAAAAAAGTTTTCAATTCTTTGACGATGGCTTCTCGGTTTTCTGGTGCGCACAAAACTCTTGAGCCGGTGCTGGGGGTGAAGGGAATGGCGCTGACGAGTTTGGGGTAGTATTGGATGCCGGCTTGTCTTGCGGCATTGGCCCACCCCCAGTCAAAAATATATTCGCCATAGGAATCATATTTCTCATAGAGGGGAAAAAAACCAACCACTTCATTTTCAGCTTGGATCAGAATATGTTTAGGAAGCCAGCCGCTTTCAATGGAGCCCACGCATCGACTTGTTTCAAGAGTATGTAGGAAATCATATTCCAGAAAAGGGTTGTCTGGCGGGCAAAAGGTATTCCATTGCGCTTTATCAATATTGTCGAGAGCCTCGATTATTTGAAAGTGATAGGCCATTGAGCATCAATTTGTATTTGAGCCTAAAGCAGTTTTTTTGTGATCTCGAAAAACCCTGCTTTAGAAGCTCATATCAGATTAGAATGTGATGAGATAAAAAGCTAGTTTGAATTTTTGCTTAAGCGCTTCAGGGCTTTTTGACTGATGCTGACCAGATGTTCTGCGCCAAGTCCCTTGTTTACCCGGAAAGCGCGGTCGTGGAGCACGAGCGCATCTTCACGTCGAGATTCTTTATCGGCTAAAAGGGCTAACCCTAAAAGGTTGAGTCCAATTCCGGGAAGATATTCCCGGGATTTATCTATTTCTAAAGCTTCTTCAAAGCAGGCTTTACTTTCTGCCAATGCGCTCTTTTCAAGATAACAATAACCCAGATTATTTAATGAGGCGGCTTCTATTGACTTGTTGTTGTTTGCGGCACCCAGTTTCTGTGCTTGCTCAAAAGCGTCGCAGGCTTTTTTAAAGAGCCCTTGATGCATCCATAAAAGGCCCTGGGCATTTTGAAAAGTCGCATACAATATATCATTGCCGTTTTTGCCCAGAAGTTTATAAATATCACTTAGAGCTGTCTGGGCTTGGTCTTTTTTATTTTGATGAATAAGGGCCGTTGTCAGGTGCAGTGCATTGCGCATGTATCTTTCAGGTTCGGTTTGAGGATCTGTCAGATTTTGCGCCTTAAGCAGGTGTGTTTCGGCGAGCTCCATCTTGCCGCTGTTGAGGTAGACCGTGGCTAAATTTGCATGCCCCAAAGCCTCATTTTTTCGATCATCAAGATTTTGACTCTTGCGAATCACTTCTTCCCAATGACTGGCGGCAACATAAGGGTAGCCCTCAACATAGGCGGTCTCTGCTCTGATCGCCGAGTTGGTGAGGGCACGTTTTTGTGGGCTTAAAGCTGTTCCAGAGCAGCCGATCGCACCTATTGCATAGAGTGCCGTGAAAAACAGATGGAAGAGAGGCTTGCTCATTTTGGCATCACCCGCGGTTGTCTGGTGATGGGGGCGATGGTTTTTGGTGGTTCTTCCGAAAGCCCCAGTTTGTCGGTAACCTTGCGCATGCTTTTGAGCACGGTTTGCGTTTCCTCAAGCGTTTCTTTAAGTCTGTTGATGTGCTCTGGTCCTTCGTGTTCAATCAGACGGATTGCTATTTCCAGTCCTTGATAGACGTTGTTGAGCGTGTTGATGAGGATATCAAAAAGCTGTGGAATTTGTTCTGGGTTGTCTGCGAGGGCTTGGGTTAATATTTCAAAGTTTTGAGAGCTGCCTTGAAGATTCTTAATAAGGTTTTTAGCGTCAACTTTAAGACCAGATTCCATGAACACCGCTCCGGCCAGCCCCTTTTCTTCTTGAATACTTGCAACGACTTCCTGCATGCCGTGCAGCAAAAGGGTGATCTTGTCTTTTTCTGTGCTCAGTGCGGCAACCAGTGTCTCTACGTGGCCAAAGGTTTGTTGAAAGGATTGCTGTGGATCTGCCAGCACAGAGCTAATGGCGGCCGTTGTGCGAAGAAGTTCGCCCAGGTTGTCGTTGTTCTCAAGCCACCAGCTGACCAGAAGATCAACAAATTGATCGACACCAGGCTTAGCATCTTCAAATTGCAGTTCATCATTTTCCTTTAAGGGTGTGGCGTTGGAATCTGGATTTTTGGGCTCCATAAGTTCCAAAGATCCGGTCACAAATCCTGCGGTAAGGGCAGATGTTGCCGGCACCGCCAGGCGAAAATCAGTATTGATGATGGCTGCCATTTTTTCTTTGATGACCAGATCAACCCGAATCGGTTTTTGTGTATGCAGTCGGTCGGGTGAAAAATTAACGCGCGTAATTTTGCCTATCGGAATGCCCCGAAAAGTGACCACGGCGCCGGGGGTAATTCCGGTCGCTTTGGGCCTAAATGCATGGATGTTGAGTTTCGCTTCAAACACACCTTTGTTGTAGAGATTAAAGAGGACTCCAATCGCAATCAAAGCGGCAGCCGCGATCACCAGGATGCCGGCGGTGCGCTCCATTTTTTCAGGTGTTAAACTCATTTTCCTTGTTATAATGCCTGTATTTCGAGCGTTCCCCAAATCTTTGGGTGTTTTGTTTGCGCTTTTTTGACTTCTTCGGGGCCGCCCTGCTCGACGATCTGACCGTGGTCAAAAAGACAAATAACATCAGCAACTTCCGATGCAAGTCCAAAGTCATTGGTGGTCAGGAAGAGCGTTGTTTGGTGCTCATGACGTAAATGCTTGAGGGCTTTTGCCAGAAGTGGTCGGTCTGCGGTGCGTAAATTCCAGGTGGGTTGTTCAAGCAATAATATTTTTGGCTGCATGGCGATGGCACGGGCGATGGCAAGTTTCTTTTGCTTGGTTCGATCGAAAAGAGCAGGCAGTTGGTTGGTGATTTCACCGATGTCAAAAAGTTGATTGGCCTGTGTGAGTCGCTCTTCTATTTCGTTCATTTCAAGATTGGTGTGGTAAAGCAGAGGGAGCAGCAGGTTATTGCGCATTGGAATATTGTTTAGAAAAACGGGTTCGCCTTGGATAAGAGGCATTTGTGCGCGCAATTGAAAAATTTCATGGATCGCATATTCGTTGATGTTCTTGTCAAAAAGTTTGATTTCACCAGAATCGGCTAAAGTCATCTTGTTGCTCAAATAAAGGGGTAAGGCCGAGCCTGTTTCTTGTGTGCCGAGCAAAGCAATGCATTGGCCAGCATCAACTTGTAGAGAAAACTTATGCAAGGCTTTGGTCTCAGAGTTTTGAGCGCAAACCTTATTGAATTGAAGGATGGGAGACATTTACGCGACCCACCAATAGTAGGTTCCGACAAGAAACATATTACAGAGAATGCAATTCCAAATTGAGCCAATAAAGGTTCTAATATTGGCTTTAGGGACCTCGTTTAGAAGCGGGGGTAATGAAAAACCATTATGACAAGCAATTAAGGCAATGAGGACGCCAAAGCAAAAAGCTTTAAATGGCGCATAGATCAGATGTCCAAGGCTTAAGGTACCTAAAAGTTCGTTGAGATACACATCAATACGTGGCGCAGCCAGAGCACCCGCGCATAGCAGGGTGGCATTTAAAATGACTGAAAGGCAGGATGTGGCCACAGAGATGCCCACTAAGCGGGGCCAAACGATATGGCGCACGGGATTGATGCCAAGCAGCTTGAGTGCAGAAATCTCCTTGGCAACGACCATGTTGCCGATTTCGACAGTGACGGCGCCGCCGGTTCGCCCGAGTACAATGAAGGCGGCAATAATAGGACCAAGTTCGAGCACGAGCAGAGGCAGGAATATACTTCCAAGCTGCTGTGCGCCCACTGAACGGGCGCCGAGTACGGATGTGTAACCAATGATAAAGCCAATGAGGATAATGAGAGGGACAGGTTGAACCGCTGTAAAATAAACCTGCGCAATCCGTGTTTTTCTGACAACACGACTCCCAACATTGCGTTCATAAATAAGACTGTTTATAACCTCTTTTGAGAGCTTAAGAAGTTCGCGTATATCGGTAAACGCGTTAAGGGCTTTGGCGCCCACAGTTCGTATAAAAGGCATAATCGATAAAGGGACTTTCAGTACATGATTAAAGCGATGTCGCTAAATAGGAGTTTAATTCGAACTTGGCTTTGAATAAAGAAAATTACGATGGATCTTGAAGGCGTCATAAAATTTAATAATGACCATGAGTTAAGAGCGACTTGTGATGGGCATAGCAGTCTTTGCGGGCTTATTGCTTGGCGTCATATTTTGGCCCATCTTTCTTTGATTGGCCAAGACGCCTTGCGCTATGACGGCGCGGGTTATGGCAACCTCAGCGCCAGAATAGGTCCTTTCCCTGGTGGCCGAGGACGTCGTCGTTTTGTCATTAGTGGTACGCAAACAGGGGGCTATCGGTGTTTAGGGGCTGAAGATTTTGCCTGTGTTGAAAACTATGATGTGACGACCAACCACGTGTCGAGTCATGGCCCAATGCAGCCCTCATCCGAATCCTTAACGCATGCGGCCGTTTATGATCTGAGTCCAGGCATTCGTGTGGTTTTACACGTGCATTCACCCCTTTTGTGGCAACGGGCCAAGATGTTGCATATTCCTCAAACCAAGCCCGAGGTGCCTTATGGTACCCCCGCGATGGCCAGGGAAGTGGGGCGTCTCCATCGAGAAACAGCGCTCTCTGATAAGTGTGTTTTTGCCATGACGGGCCACGAGGATGGGGTGATTGTTTTTGGCCGAAATTGCGATGAGGCGGGACGTACGCTTTTATCCTATGTGGGTCGGGCCTACGAGATGCAATGCGAAGAAGATGGGGCGCTTTGTCTTACTAAGGAATAAAAAAAGGCGGCCACAAAGGACCGCCTTTTCTATTGTCGTCTTTAATGACGCTTAGATGCTCATATCAAGACCAACGTATACCCAGTCATGGATATCGCTGTCCTTAACACCAGCATAGTCGCCCATGTCCATAAAGACACCAGCGCCCACATCAAGGTTCACACCTTTGGCGAGCGAGCGGCTATAGACCACGTCGACTTCTGCACCGATGGCACCAGATGTGCCGGCACTGTTTTCAGCCGCCAACATGAAGTAGTGGGCTGAAACATCGATGTCACCGCCAGCAACACCCTTCATTTTATTGCCTAACGCAATGTCCATGAGTCCACCATTACCGGTCGCGGTGCCGATATCGCTGAACATATCCATGGCACCATGGTACTGGTGTACTGCGCCATAAGGATTGCTGAATACGCCAGAATCCGCATCGGTATGGTCACTGTCGCCACTGATCATATCCACACTTAAAGATGGGGAAAGCATATCAGAGACATGGTAGCCGGCGTTCACAGAAGCCAGATACGCAGAGTGGTTGTCACCGGTTTGGAAATAACCTTCAGCACGCCAACTGACAGCACCACCGCCTTTGACGTGGGCACCAAAAGTCATGGTTTGGCTATCCTCGGTGTTTGCACCGCGCTGATTTCCAGCAATACCCATGTTGGTTTGAATTAAAGCCGGTACCGACAAGGTAATGTTGCCAAAACGAAGTCGCGCATTCGCCACAATCACATCGTGTGGGCTACCATCACTCACGCGAGCTGCCATAAGGTTTAAGGTGTGCTCACCTTGCTTGTGGCTTAAGCTCACACCGTCAAAGCTACGGCCTTGCTGCTGCCAGTCGTTGTTGCTTAAGATACGACCTTCATCCAGAGATAACTCCTGACGCCCAACACGCAATTTGGTGTCCGAGCCCATTTCGATATAGGCCTCATGAAAGTCAATCATATCACCACTTGCATCACTTAACGTGCCGCTTTCAGATGCCCATGCGCGGACATCCTGAATGCTGAGCTTACCGCTCACCCCTTCAGAGCCAAAGCCGACGTTGGCGCGTGTGCGTTGTGTGGTTACATAGTTTGGAGCACCGGATGTGGCACCAAGATTACCCATAAAAGATTTTTCCATACGTGGGCGCACTTGCACCCCTGTAGTTACGTCTGCAAATGCAACACTTGAAATGCAGCAAATGCTAAGTATCAAAGTTAAACGCATATAATCCCTCCTTAGAATTGAGACCGTATGCCCTTTACAAATACGCCCTTTGACGATGGTAAAAAGCACGCGACTCGATTTGCGTTGCTGCTGAGGTTAGCAAAGGCAGAATCTTTGGCAAAAAAATGGCCCTCTTTATTCCAACTTTCGATGGAACAGTGCGTCATTGAAAAAATAGAGAAAATCTGGTGGGATATGCAAGTTATCATTCTTTGCCCTGTCTTTTTGAGATGTGCCTTGGTTAAAAATTAGTATAAAAGTACTTCAATAACGCGTTGCGTTGTGAGAAACCCAACGCCTTAAATTGATTTTTGAAAGCAGTATACATTTGTCTGTCTTTTCTTTTGATGCATTGCGTACGTTAAGGTTTGCTTTTCGGCAAAAGCTTGCTTGGCGTCGAGGCATACCCCGCCTCATTCATGAAGAGAAGCAGCATCTTTTCTCTTACCTTGATGCGAAAGAAAGCCGTGAACTTGAAGAGACGGAGATGTCTTTACGTGAACGCTATAGGCTTGATGCGTTCGCCCAAGCCTCAAGCGTGATCGATTATAGAGACAACCTTTCTCTTTTGGCTGCCTTGGTGGAGCTTGAAGAATTTTTAGAGCTTCCTGAAAAAAAAATTTCCAGTTTAGATATAGGCTCTAAAAATTGGAATTATGTTTATGGTCTTAAGCAGTTTTTAAAATATGCGTGCCATGGCGATGGTCGCCAAATTGATTTGTGTGGTGTGGAGGTAGATGGTTACGGCGTTTACCGTGATTTATATTCACGATGCGATCATGCCCAGGCTTACGTTGAACAGGCGAATGGGGACGGAGATAGAGTCGAGTATCGGGTAGATGATTTTGTCACGAGTCACTATGGCAAAATGGATATTGTCACTTTATTTTACCCCTTTCTTTTAGAAGAGGCCTTGAGAAGCTGGGGCTTGCCAAGACGTTACTTTCAACCCAGAAATCTTTTGGCGAAAGCTTTGAGTCTACTTGATGTGCGTGGGGCGTTGATCGTGACCAATCAAACAGGCCTGGAGGCAGAGCGTTTAAATAGCCATCTTGAAGCGTTGAATGCTCTTGTGGTTGCGCAAGTGCCGATGCGGTTCAAGTTGGTCCATTATTGGGAGCAGACCCATGATCGGGTTATTTCGCTTATTCAGAAATCTTAATTTTTTAAGATGTGCCTGGCTATGTGCCACGGTTATTAAGGTGCTTCGTGAAAGGTTTTTAAATCCTTTTTAACCTCTTCAGGGTTCACCTGGGTGCCACCTAATTCGGAAGGTGCGGTACTTTGTCCGACCAAGGCGTTGGCCGATGAACCAAAAAGTGCTCGAATATTATCACCAAAAATAGTGATCACGGCAATGGCGCCCACGGCGATAAGCGCGACAATAATAATATATTCGGTCATACCTTGTCCTCGCTCTTTTTTGCGAGGGTTAGTGAATTGGCGCATTATAAAACTCCATCATGCAATTATACGTGCTTTTGTAAAATATACCCAGTTTTTTGTGATTCGGCTAAAAGTCAGCCATTTTTATCGATCTTTTTTTATGATCCACTAGATATTAACTATTTACCCGTCTTGGATCGGGCTCATCGGGAAATTCTTTGCGCACATCCATCCAGAATTGTGGATCAACATCGAGAAAGTTTTGCACCACGTATGGATCAAACTGAGTGCCCGCAAATTTTTGAATTTCCTGACGGGCAACTTCTATTGGAGCCCCTTGACGATAGGGACGATCAGAAAGAATAGCGTCGAGCGTATCGGCAATCATAAAAATGCGTGCACCAAGAGCGATTTCCTCAGATTGGAGTCCACGTGGATATCCAGAGCCATCCCATTTTTCGTGATGCTGCGTGACGATATCATAGGCACCGGCTAATCCGGGTATGGCTTGTACAAGATGTCCGCCCATATCGGTATGCGTTCGCATGGTAACCCATTCCTCGTCGGTGAGTTTACCGGGCTTAAGTAGAATGCTGTCGGGAATACCTATTTTACCGACATCATGCAGAAGTGCTCCTTTACGGATATCGCGCAACTCGCTGTCGTTGAGCTCAAGTTTTTTGCCAAGCATTTCCGCATATCGTGAAACTCTTCGACAATGGGCTCTTGTTTCATGATCACGTAGGTCCAAAGCATTAAGCAAGAGCTCGGCGAGTTGTTCTTCGCTTTGCGCAAGTGCTTTACCGAGGCGCGTTTTTTGTTCGATGATGCGTTCATTTTCGACCACCATTTCACGTTGATCACACTTTGTGGAGTATTGCTCGATAGATCTCTGAATAAGCCCGAGCAGCTCTTGAGTGTCCCAAGGTTTTGGTACAACAAAGGAAACAGCATGTTGATTCACGGCATCCAAGGCAAGATCGAGATCACATTCACCACTGACCAGCATAAAGGTTGCATCGGGTTGCAGAGATTTAAGTGCTTCAATGACTTCAAGGCCATTCATTTGAGGCATGCGATAATCGGTCGCGATAACCGCATATTTCTGAGCGCCAGCCTTCTCCAGAGCATCCTGGCCCCCGGTGGCCAAATCAATCTCATAACCGTGTGGTTTTAATGTGCGTTCGAATGCCGTACGTAAAGGGGCATCGTCATCAACAAAAAGTACACGTGGGTTTGCTTTCATCGTTAATCCTTAGACAAAAATGGCATGGGCGGGCAGGAAGATCAAACAAATTAATTTAATCTGCGGTGGCTCAGGGCTGGAAGCCCTTGCCGAACTTGATCCAGATAGCTTTTTTCAAATCTTGCCAAGGCAAAGCCTTCAGCTTCTTTGGCTTGGCCGATAATGGTGCCCCATGGATCAACCAACATACTTTTGCCCCAGGATGCGCGTTTGGCACTATGCCGGCCAAATTGGGCTGGGGCAGCCACATAGGCCTGATTTTCAATGGCGCGGCATTGTATAAGGGGTTGCCAATGATCTTTGCCCGTATGCAATGTAAAGGCTGCAGGGATGCACAGGATTTGCGCGCCTTCCTGCACAAGTTTTCGATAAAGTTCAGGAAAACGGAGATCGTAACAAATGGACATACCGATTTTCCAACCATGAAAGGTTGCCACCACCGTTTGATCACCAGCTGCAACATGCGACGATTCTTTGAAGGAAGCTTCACGTAAATCGATATCAAAGAGATGTATTTTTCTGTAGGTGGCGAGGGTAGAGCCGTCCTCAGCAATAAAAACCGCAGTATTGAAGACTTTGTCTTTGGTGTGTGTCTTTTCCGGCAAACCTCCGGCAAGAATCCCAACTTGGTGTGCCTGCGCCAGTCGCCGCAGGGGTTCAATAAAGGGGCCGTCATCGATATCTTGGGCATGTGCGAGTTTTTCTTCTTCGCCGCCGAGAAAACCATAATTTTCAGGCAATGTAATGAGTTTTGCGCCAGCCGCAATGGCTTGTTTGCTCAAGCGTAAAACTTTTTCCATGTTGTCTTGGGTATTTTCTGTACAGGTGAGTTGAATGACTGCAACGTTGATGGATTCGAGACTCACTGTTTTTTAGCTTCCCATAAGATTTCTTGTCCGCCGGATTCTATATTGCTTTGTCTTTTCAGCAAAAAGATTAAATCGCCCAGGCGATTGAGGTAGATAATGACAGCCAGTGGTGTTTTTGGGTCTTTTCGCCTTAAGGCGACACAAAGCCGTTCTGCTCTGCGGCACACAGTTCGTGCAAGACCAAAAGCAGCAGCACTCGGAGTGCCTCCAGGTAAAATAAAATTTTTCAAGGGTGGCAGGCTGTCACTAAGCCTATCAAGGTGTGTTTCCAGAAATTGTATTTCCGTTCCATTCTCTTCAATTCGGGTCTCATGTTCAGGGTTGGCTAAATCTGCCCCTAGCTCAAAGAGCTGTGATTGTATTTCGTGGATTAAATTCTGAAGATCGTCAACATTGGATAAGCTTGCGCCCAGTCCAATAGCTGCATTAAGCTCATCAACCGTGCCGTAGCATTCGACGCGTATATCGTCTTTCCAGACCCTGTCGCCGTTAAAAAGCCCGGTTTGGCCACTGTCGCCACTTTTTGTATAAATTCGTGTTGCCATATTGAATAATCTGCTTGGAAGGGTATAACCGCGCTCAGAATAATGGTGCAAGTATAAACTTCAAGGATCGACCAATTATGCAGCCAAAACAACTCGAGTCACGCATTTTGCGGGAAATCAATCGTGCCAATCGTGAATTTGAGCTGATTGGTGAAGGTGATCGAATTTTGGTCGCTTTGTCTGGCGGTAAAGATTCCTACGTGATGCTTTGGGCTTTGCAGGCCCTACAGGCAAAGGCTGTATTTAATTTTGAGATTGTGGGCTATCATTTGGATCAAGGACAGCCGGGGCACGATGTGTCACCGTTGGAGAAGCATTTTGAGAGTTTGTCCATACCTCACGAAATAGAGTATCAAGATACTTATACGCGGGTGGTTGAAAAGACCGAAGAGGGAAAAATCTTTTGCTCTTTGTGTTCACGTTTTCGCCGCGCCATTTTATATAAGGCGGCCTTAAGGCATGGCTGTAATAAAGTGGCTTTGGGGCATCATCGTGACGATATCATTGAGACCTTACTTTTGAATCTTTTTTATTCGGGCCAGATTAAGGGTATGCCGGCACGTTTGTTGGCGGATAATGGCCAGCTGGAGGTCATAAGGCCACTGGCTTTTGTTGCCGAAAGTCATATCGCGTCTTTGGCAGCGCATTTGAAGTTCACCATCATGCCATGCAATTTATGTGGTTCGCTTGAGAGCCAGCGTCAAAATGTGAAGAAGCTTTTGGCGACGATGGAAAAAGACAATATCCATTTAAAAGGCAATCTGATGTCGGCCTTGGCGAATGTACGCGTGAGTCATCTTTTGGATAAGAATCTGAATCCACTTTTTCATGATGATGTACCGTCCACGGCTTGGACGCCGACGAAGCTCGAAAAGCCAGGCGATTTAGTGCAAATTGGTGGTTAGAGAAACGTTTGTAAGAGAAACAACGTTATTTTTTGTGGGATCGTGGCAAAAAAATCCGGCAAAAAGAAAACCTGCCATGCACCCAGAATTAAAAACGGCCCAAAAGGAATGGCACGGGGATGGGGAACAAAATCATCGTCGTTTTCAGTCTGGACTTTTTCATCCTTTTGTTGCTCATGACCACCCAAGACAATGACCAAGCCGCCAATGATTGTGCCTTGAACGGCCGCTAAAAAAAGCAACGCGAGTCCATTTTCGGTGCCAAGGAGCAGTCCTAAGAGGATAAGAAGTTTAATATCGCCAAAGCCCAGGCCTTCTTTGCGCATCAGTTTTTCAAAGACTTTGGCCACGATATAGACGAGCAATGCGGGCAGCAGTCCCCACAAAGCGTGAATGGGGCCGATGCCACCAGGTAAAAAGGCGGCGCCAATGGCAATGGCCGTACAGGGATAGGTGATTTTGTCTGGTACCCACCAATGATCAATATCGAGGAAAATGATGGCCAAAAGCCCAGTGTTGAGCAGCAGCCAGGCCAGTGTTTGCCAGCTTAGGCCAAGTTTAAGCCATAGGCCTCCGGCCAGCGCGGCCATCAAGATCTCAACGATCAGATAGCGTATAGGAATAGAGCTTTTACAGCCTGCGCAGCGGCCTCTGAGGATACAGTAGCTGGCGATAGGGATGTTTTCGTACCAAGCGATGCGCCGTTCACATTTGGGGCAGCGTGAGCGCGGTGTGATCACGGACATATCCTCAGGTAATCGAGCGATAAGGACGTTGGCAAAGGAGCCCAGACAGGCGCCAATCCAAAGAACGACGGCGAGCTGCAGCTCTGGTGCAAAAATTAAATCAAGTTCATTCACGCTCATTCTCATATCTTAAGTGACCAAAATGGTCACCTTAATTCCGCCCATTGACCAAAATGGTCACATTTAAAATTAGGGATGAGTTGATAACCTATCGAAAAGTACGAATTTTTCAACTTTTTAGATTTTAGCATCATTTTTGCTTGTAGATAATTTGACCCGTACGTGTTTTTGCGCGAGTAATGGCACTGACCAGGGGTGGAAGCCGTCGGGTGGCATTTCGGTTTTGGAATGCTTATTGAGATTTGAATTTAAGGAGTAATTACGATGCGTAATAAACTAGGTAAAGGTTTTACACTTATTGAATTGATGATCGTTGTGGCCATTATTGGTATTTTAGCAGCGATTGCGATTCCAAACTTTATGAAATTTCAGATTCGTGCTCGGCAGTCAGAAGCCAAGGCGGCTTTGAAAGCTGCGTACACGGGTGTGAAGTCAGTTCACGCTGAAATTTTGCGTTATAACTGTTTTTGGTGTGG
>JASMKV010000118.1 GCA_030749035.1 Myxococcota bacterium
GGCCGATTGAATTTTTAAATTGCCAAAGAGTTGAGGCTGCTCTTTGGCGGGCGTGCTGTCTTCGCCAGCATTAAGGGATGTCAGTTGAGCTTGTACTTCTTTTAAGCCACTTTTCTTATCTTGGTTGTTGAAAGTAATTGAAAATGTTTTGTCCGCATAATCTGTTTTGGTGAGTGTCACCAGGAGTGGTGCGGAAGCGTTTTGTTGTCTCAAGGTGAGCGGGGTTTTACCTTGGGGCAGCCCTGCAATGAACACCTCTGCATTATCAGGTTGTGATTTAATGATGAGATCTATTTTTTGCGCGCCCGCCTGCGTAGAAGAGTCTTTTTCCAGATCGGCGTTAATCAGAGCAGGTGCTTGTTCAGCCAATTCGAACCTAAAGGCTTGCTCGGTATAGCCCTTGGCACGTATGAGTAAATCATGTTCACCGACAGGAATATCATAGTGTGTTAGAGGACTTTCTTCGCCTATCAGATTTCCGTCCAGAATAATTTCAATTTTAGTGCTGGGGGTCGATGTCACGATAATGGTTCCTGTTTCCTGCCCAGGGAGGGGGATAAGTACCAAAAGAAGAACGATAAGGGAAATAATTGCAGTTGCGCCTATCATAAGCATTCCATAGCGCTTCTGTTGCTTTTTAATGGTTTCTAAGCTGCGTGGCTCTCCCATAAGACTGGCCGACGCGGAGTCATCAATCGGTAGCGGTTTTTGCTGTGCTCCGGTGGGTGCCTCTGTCTGGGCGGATGGGGGAGAGGGGTTCAGTATGGAGTCAACATCACCAACGCGGGTTGCAGCGCTGGAAAAATCAACGAGTCCCGACTCAAAAATAACTGTCTTGTCTGGGTTTGATTCAGTCTGAGAAGGAACAGTGTTGGGCTCAGGCATTTCAAGCTGTGCTGTATTGCCAGAACTCATATTTTTAGGAGCATTCATCTTTTGATATTGCTCCATCTTTTGCATTTCTTCATTAATATGCTGTTCATAGCGTGTGTGCATAAGGCCGGCTAAATCCTTAGACGAAAAAATCGAATTGTCCTGGATAAGAAATTGCTGCAAATCGTCTTGAAGATCACTTGCCCACGGATAGCGATCATCCCTTTCTTTGGCGAGTGCCTTCATGACGACAGCTTCAAGCTCAGGGCTTACGTCGGGGTTGATTTCTCTTGGCGGTTTCACATCGGCATTGCGTACTTTTTCCAGGGTGGAAAAATCACTCTCACTTAAGAAAAGTCTTTCCCCTGTAACCATTTCATAGAGCAATATACCGACGGCAAAGATATCTGAACGTCGGTCAATCACAAGACCGCGAACTTGTTCGGGCGACATGTAGCCAAACTTACCTTTAAGGACACCAGCTTGTGTTTTGGAGGCTCTGTCTTCAGCTTTGGCAATACCAAAATCCGTAATTTTAATATCCCCGTCAAAACTTAATAGGATATTTTGTGGGCTCACATCTCGATGAATAAAATTTAAGGGTTTACCGCTGGGATCATTTTTTCGGTGGGCATAATCCAGACCTTCGCATATTTTTGATATGATGTAGCAAGCCGCATTTTGTGGAATGAGATCTTTTGCTTTTTTAAAATGGTCAAGAATCTGTCTGAGATCGCGACCTGAGACATATTCCATGGCGATATAGTACTGTTCGTTAAATTTGCCGAGCTCATAAATCTGTACGATATTTGAGTGACTTAACTGCACGGCGATACGTGCTTCATCCACAAACATATTGATGAATTCTTCGTCTTCGGCCATATTTGGAAGAATACGTTTGACGGCAAGAATGCGTTCAAAACCCTGTACGCCGAAAGTTTTGCCCTTGAAGACTTCTGCCATGCCACCAACGTTGACACGATCGACAAGTAAATATTTTCCAAAAACAACTGGATAATTCATCTGTTACAAAGCTTTATCGCAGCTATGGCCGAATTTAAACCATTTTTTATGAACTCTGTCGGGTTAGTGGGCTTTTTAATGATATTGACTTCAATAACTTAAGATATTTTTAGTATTTTTGAAGGGTTGGATTATTTGGTATTTGTGCTAATTTCTAGAACGCCATGAATTTAGATAAAATTTTAGAGTTTGCGTTAAACAAGGGGGCCTCCGATCTACATCTGAGGGTTGGTGCCTCTCCGATGCTCCGTATCCACGGTGAGCTTTATCCGGTTCAAAAAATATCACCCTTAAAACCAGAACAGTTGAATCTTTTGCTGGAGCAAATACTTACCGCAGAGCAACAAAAGCAGCTGGAAGAAAGGCATGAGCTTGATTTGGCCTATTCTATAGCGGGGCGATCGCGATTTCGCGTGAATGTTTTTTATCAAAGGGGAACATTGGCCGCAGCCTTTCGCATTATTGCTTCGAAGATAAAAAATATCGATGATTTGTTTTTACCTGATGTTGTGAAAAGTATCGCAGAAGAAAGGCGCGGACTCGTTTTGGTGACGGGCGCGACCGGCTCAGGAAAAAGCTCTACTTTGGCGGCAATTTTAGATTTCATTAATGAACATCGCCAGGCGCATATTTTAACCATTGAAGATCCGATCGAATATGTGTTTAGGGACAAAAAAAGCTATATAAATCAAAGAGAACTGGGGTTAGACAGCCCGTCTTTTGCCGAAGCCCTGCGGGCAGCACTGCGCCAAGATCCAGATGTGATTTTTGTGGGTGAAATGCGCGATCGTGAATCGATAGAAATGGCACTGATGGCGGCGGAAACAGGGCATTTAGTGCTCTCGACATTACACACCTTGGATGCGGCCGAAACGGTGAACAGAATTATCTCGACTTTTGTTACGCACCAACAAGATCAGATCAGATTACTCCTGAGCTCGGTTTTAAGAGCGGTTATTTCGCAGCGCATGCTCACACGCTCTGATGGCAAGGGCCGTATTGTCGCCGTTGAAGTTTTGCGTCATACAAAGCTCATACAATCACTTGTGCGAGATCCTCAACGCAGCCATGAAATCAGTGAAGCGATCGCTAAAGGGCATGCGAGCTATGGCATGCAGACTTTTGATCAAGCTTTAATGAAGCTTCTTAAGGGGCATATTATTACTCACGAGGAAGCAGTGAATAATGCCACCAAGCCAGATAATTTTAATTTGCGATTGGAGGGTATTTCCTCTCTGAATGATAATGATTGGGGAGATTTTGACCTCTCGCAAGGCAATGGCATCATTGCCGGCTCGAGCACATTGATGGAAGATCAGGAAGAAGACAAGAGCGTTGAGAGTAAAGATCGTCCAACAAATCTAAAGCCATCAGGACATCGACAATTTGAAAGGTTCTAAAAAACCAAAAGATGTTTTTAGTGCGGCTCTCGATTATGTTGGCCGCAGCAATCTGTCTGAATTCGAACTGGTGAGTCGTTTAGAGCGCAAATTGTATCCGCCAGATGAGATCCGTGAAGCTTTAAAGAAAATGGTGGACTATGGTTATGTTGATGACCATAAAGTTGTCGAATCTCTGATGCGCAAAGCACAAAGAGATTGCCGTGGCCCCAGATGGTTAGAGGGCTATTTATTTAAGAAGCGTATACCTGAAGAACTTCGCCGTGAAGCCGTTGATGCGTTACGCGACATGTCTGCAAAATTGGCAACCCAATTGTTGGAGACGCGTATGAACAACTCAAAGGCACGCGAAAACTTGAGCAAAGAAAAACTTTATCGTTTTCTTGCTGGTCGAGGTTTTTACCCTGATGCAATCAATGCAGCGTTTAATGAACTTGAGATACGGTTTTAATGTCATAAGCATCAGCAAGTGCATTTTTGATACTTGTCTTTTCTTTGACAATAGCGTCTTCAAGCAGAACAACATTCTCAAGCGTGGCGTTGTCCTCTATTGTTGTGTTTGGGCCAATAATGCAGCAGCCTTTGAGCGTGGCAGAACTCGATATCTGCGCATTGGGGGCAATTAAGAGCTGCGCATCTTTTCTCTGCAAATATGAAAAGTACGCCTTGAACTTTTCTTGATTATTATTTTTCAATGCCTCGACAAAATGCAGCGTTTGTTCTTTTTGAAGCAGCTCATATTGAATCCTAAGATATCGTTCCGGGGTTCCCGTATCGGCCCAGCAGCCTTGATGAACAAATCCGTGAAACGCAGTATTTAGCTCAAGAAGATGTTGGTAGCCGTGACGAACAATACAGGCAGGTGTCTTTTCGGGTAAGAATTTTAGAAATTCGGGTTCTATGATTTGTGCGCCGCTGAACATATAGGCCGCATGTTCTTGCCCACCGATGGATTTATCTAAAATCCGTATGACTTGATTCTGCGTGTTAAGGCCAAGCGTACCAAATTCATCTTGCTTGGGATCTTTTCTAAGAACCATTGTCGCAATCGATTGAGTTGTTTCGTGCGCGTCGATGAGTTTTTGAATATCGAGATCGATAATCACATCACCATTAATAATAATCGTGGGCTCACTAAAGAAATCTTCGGCATATTTCACACCACCACCGGTGCCCAGTATTTCCTCTTCATGGCTATAATGGAGTTCTACGCCAAATTGTTCACCGGTGCCGAGAAAACTTTGAATTTGTGGCCCCAGATGATGCAGATTGATGCCGATCTTCTTAATGCCGAAATGTGCGAGCAAAAGAATATTATAGATGATGATGGGGGTGTTGAGGACAGGCATCAAGGGCTTAGGCACCCTTGTCGTAAAGGGCTCAAGCCGTCGTCCATAACCTGCTGCGAAAATAAAGCCCCTCAACTTTAACTCTTAGTTCTTTTGCGTGGGCGTCGACTTGGGCTTGTCTGAAGCGGTGCTTACCTCTTTACGGTAAATGCCAAAAAATTCACGGGAGCTTAACTCATCGGTTTCTCTGGCCACAATCGCGATTGCATTTGAACCCGGTTCAAGAGGTATTTTTAAACTGACGGGGGCAACAAAGTCGTTGCTGTGCTTCGCTGAGCGGACAAGCTGTTGATAGAGGACTTTTTTATCGTTCACGAAAACAAACACATCTTTTAAGTAATTTTCATCACGTATATACCCATTGATGTTTATTTCTGACTCCTGAGTCACCAAGTCAGGGATTTCAATGTGTATGGCTGGAGCCGCGTGTGCGCGTACGACTTTAATGGCTTTATGTTTCATTTTTTGGATGCGTTTGCTGACGAAATCCACATCACTGATATTTACAAATCCTGTTAACCCGCGCTTGAGTTCAACACGCCACCAATTTTTATCGATGACTTTATTTGTGCGCATGACGGTGCCGGCTTTCACGTGTGCGATGAGCGGCATTTGTAGATGTGCGCCGGCATAAACAGGGATAAATTTTTTACCAGGGGCTTTCAGGTTTTTCTTGATATTTTGACTTGTGCGCTCCTTGATGACGGGTAAAGTCACGTCTTCGGAAAGGGCGACGCCAAGCGTATTGTCCCATACAGACAAGCGCAGTTTGACCGTATTGAATGCTTCCCTAAGATGAAACTGTAACCGTGCAGATTTATTTTCTTTGACTTTTAAGGGACCAATTTTGGCTCGCCCTTTATTAAGGTAGAGTCCAGGACCAGATTGATTTTTTAAGGCGACCAGGGTCTCCTTGGCTGCACCAGGACCAAGGTTTTCAACATCAACGATAAAATCAGCTTCTTCTCCAGTTTGTAAGACGCCATCTCCATTGCCTTTCTCCGCATCATCGATGC
>JASMKV010000119.1 GCA_030749035.1 Myxococcota bacterium
AACACAAAAAAGAGCCAAAAATAGTCTTCGCATGGGCTTAGGTGTACCCTCTTTTGCCGCAAATCTCAAAGGCTTTTGCCCTCCTTGAGAACCCATTGACTTAAGCCCAAGATCGGCTAGGCTATGCCTATTGGTCTGGAGGTCCCCTATGCAAGACGCATCTTTTCGTCCCATCACGCTTTTTTTCGCCCTGCTCTTTTCGCTACAAAGTGGCTGTACCTTAAGTCCGGGAACAAACAACAACCAGCAAGACCCGGGTGAAGACAATCCGGGCGAGAGTGCCCGGCTCAAGGGCGTCGTGCAAAAAGGCCCCTTTGTGCAGGGCTCGTCGGTGACCATCCAGGAGCTCAGCGACAATTTTGTGCCCACCGGCACCAGCTATCTCACCGAAACCAACGATGACTTCGGCGCCTTCGATATTGAAAGCCCGATTGGCAGCGATTACGTCGAAATCATCACCGAGGGCTATTATTTTAATGAAAATAAGGGTGCCCTCTCGGACGGGGAAATCACTGTACGGGTTTTGGTCAAGGTTGAAGACAGCGCCGAGGCCAACATCAATATTTTGACCACCTTAGAGCGCGAACGCATCAAAGTTCTGCTGGAAAACGCCAGTGAAGAGACGCCCATGACCTTCGATGAAGCCCGGACTCAGGCAGAAAAAGAAATCCTTGAGGTCTTTCATATCGACAGCAGCACTTTAGATAAAAACTTTTCCGAAATGGATATTTCAGAAGGCGGCGAAAGTAACGCGGTGCTGCTGGCGGTATCGGCGATTTTGCTCGGCGACAACAGTCCGGCCGAACTCTCCGAACTCATCTCCAAAATCACCACCGATATTAAAGAAGATGGCAGCCTCGATAATGCCGACCGAATCGCAGAGCTTAAGGCCAATGCACAGGCCCTTGACTTAGAGGCGGTGCGCACCAATTTACAAGAGCGCTATAATGATTTGGGCCTGAGCATCGACATCCCCGAATTTGAAGACTTTGTCGACAGCGATGGCGATGGGGTGCGCAACGGCCCCGACTATAATCTTCTTGAACCCATCGGCACCATCACCAACACCTTACCGTCCCTGGATTGGAGCGATGCGGAGATTGAAGGCATCAAATATAAGGTGCAAGTGGCGTCCGACGAGGCGTTCGACACCATTGTCGAGGAACAAGAAGATTTAAGTGCATCGACCTATCAACTCAGCACGGTTTTGGCCGAGACCACCTACTATTGGCGGGTCTTATTGCAAAGTGGCGAGACCGAAACGAATACGGGCGGGGTGAAGAGCTTTAACGTGGATTTAGGCACCGTGACCAGCACCGGGCCAACCAACGCCAGCACCATCAATGACACCAAGCCGACCTTCACCTGGGGAACATCGGATTTGCCTTCGGTCACATACAGA
>JASMKV010000120.1 GCA_030749035.1 Myxococcota bacterium
ACATCAGCTTCGCGAACACTTTCGAAATAGAACTCAAGCGTTGGCAACAACACAAAAGCGATAAGGCTAAAACAAAGTCCCAAAGCAAAAAGACAAAACAAACTATCTTTAATAAAAGCAATCGACTCACCTTTTTCGAAAGCAAATAAACGCCTCCCTAAGACAAAAAAACCAAGCCCCACACAATTGTTCCAAAAAAACTGCGTGTGCCCTGCAAGAAAACTCAATGAAAGGACTAAAATGAGCTGAACAAATAAACCAAAGGTATATTTTCTTTGAATCTTCACTGCGACATACAACAACCAAGGCATCAAAGTGATGGTTTCAAAGACATGTACCGCACCCGACATCAACCGCACCAAGACAGCACCACTGGATATAAAGGCAATCGCACAAAAGCAGGCCACAAAACGTGTGCCATGAAGCTCCAAACTTAAACGATGCATGAAAAGTGCTGCGAGAAAGAGGTGCAAAGCGACGACGAAAAAAAACGCAATCTCTTCTGGCAAAAACACATGAAGCAATGTGGTTGGATAAAAGACACCAGTCTCAATATCTGCCAAAAATGGCCTGCCCAATGCTTGATAAGGGTTCCAAAAAGGCACTTCTCCTAAAAGAAAAAAATTACTCAAATATGCTTTATAAATAGAGTAAATGCTTCGATAATCAGGCGCATCTAAAATGCTTGAAATACCTACGTAAAGTAAAACCCATGCTATAGAAAAAGACAGAAAGAGAAAAAGCAAAAGGTCTTGTCTCTGAATATTGGCATGAATGCCTGGCTCTTTCATATTAATACGATTTCGGTTCGCAGGATGTGACCAACACTGCTCTAACCGGCGATGCATCTGCCCCTGCAAGTTTTAGAGGCAACGCAATCAACGTATAGCATCCCGCATCGACCTCATTGAGAACAATGCCTTCTAAGATCGCCATATCATGAGAAGCGACTGCCTGATGGCTTTCTAAAACTTTGTCGGCAGACAAATCAATCGATGGCGTATCAATACCCACGAGCCGCACCCCACCTGCATGCAAAAACTCGACGAGCTCAGCTGAAAGTGCGTTGAAATCATCATTAAAAACATTCGGATCGGGATAAGACTTTGTCTTAAAAAGAACACGCGGTGCAACAACTGGATCCTGCATATGACTTGGGAGAATGCGCTCACCTCTGGGCAGATCAACCTCAACAACCTGGCATGGGCCATAATAGTAATTTAGATCACGCGCAGCGATACCAATATGACCTTTAGTGTAATGATTCGGCGCGTCCGTATGCGCCCCGAGGTGGACTGTCGCCTCTATGGAACTCAGTGTGATGTTGTCTGCCTCTTCAACATCCAAAGAGACCTTTCGACTAAAGGGCACATCTCCAGGCCAGACCGCAAGTTCACTCGAAACCAGAGGCGAGATATCAATAAGTTCGCTCATGCCCGGGCGAGAACCTTAAATTCCACTGCAATCGGCGTCGGTAAAGCTGAAATGGCAAGCGTCGTTCGAGTCGCACCAATATGCTCAAAATATTCTTTATACACCTTGTTAAACGTCGCAAAATCCCGATCCATATCAATCAGAAAAACGGTCACATCAATCACCTTGTCAAGACTCGACCCGGAAGCTTCTAAAACCGTTTTGACATTTTCAATCACTGCCCGCGTCTGCGCTTCAACATCATAATCGTTGGCAGAACCATCACTGTTTTTAACAGCCCCCCCAGGGATCGCATCACTGCCTGCTTGTCTTGGACCTACCCCCGACAAAAAAAGCGTATCCCCCTCGCGACGCGCATGTGGATAAGCCCCAACAGGTTTCGGTGCTTCTGCAGCATTGACCAAGTTGGCCTGTGCCGCCTGAGAGGCTTGTGCGTTCTCCATGCCTTGTTCATCCTGAGCATCAGAACCACTGTCTAAAACTTTGCGATCACCGCCATAATGTTCAACATCGTCTTCATCAAATTCCTGATTCATGGCCGCCTGCGTAGAGGGCGTTAAAGAGACAATGGCTGCGCCACTCCCATTGATGGGCTGATAATCGATGACTTCCCCCACATAGCGGTTGCTTTGCCCCATCAGCGCCGCCAACCACCAAATGGCTTTAAGCTTATTGTCACCATTGGCTTGCGCGGTAAATTGTCTGGCCAATTGTGATACATCTTCAAGGCGGCCTTCGGCAAAAAATTCAAGAAGCTTTTGATTCCACTCGTCATCCTTTAAAGATGATATTTTATCTTCTTTAGGCTCGATCGGCTGGGTGAACATTCGGTTTGAGAGGGCGGTAACCGCCACAGCGACAGTTTTCTTACCCTGCGCTTCAATCGCATCGCGCGCCGCCTTACCCAGAACCAAAGTCTCGGCCCGATCTGCATACATATTACAGGAAACCACGCAGGCCGGTATGCGGTTATCAGGATTGAGCAATTTAAGCGCCACCACCGTTCCGGTATCAATTGGGAATCCTTGATACGCCACAGTTCGACTATGTAAACCTCGCTCCTTTGCCGCATGACAATAGGCCTGCGCAAAATCCGCATCCATTTTAAATTTGTACGGAATGCTACCCATCGCATGCCAGTTTTCGTCCACATGCACCCATTCGGGTTCTGGATCGGCTTGAATTTGATGACCGATCACACTGGGCCACTGCGTGCTGTAAATCACCAAAAGCTCGGCCTCAGACTCCTCGATACGCTGCTTGGCCTGTGCAAATGAATCTCGCAAACTCTGCCAAGCCGGGGATTGCTCTGCGGCCAAAAGTGGATGGGGTTGACCGGGCACCACAAGGCCCATCACTGCGTGACTCATGCCGACACCTCCGCGCTCTTTGGATCCCACTCCACAATCGCATTGCCTGTGCCAATCACTGAACCATAGGCGTAAACCTCTGCTGGATAGCTCGGCATCTGCAACGCCCCCATCAACCAGGACAAACAACCTTCTTTACATTCGCTCACCGACTGCTCAATAAAATCAGGCATCTCGTCCATCAACTGCTGGCTCTTGCCCTCTTTCATGAGTTTAAGCATGCGCATATCCCATAAGTATTGGCCGTGATGGTAAATATGTTCATTGCGCATATCTTCAGGCACTTCGGGTTCTTCGGTAAAATGTCGATGGCTTAAAGAGTTGCTTGCAATCAAAACCGCCTTCTTGCCCGAAGCCTCTACGGCTTGACGCGTGGCCTCACCAAGCGCCAACATCTCTCGGTCACCAACTTCATTGTTATAATAATAATACGCACGCGATGAAGAGATCCCGACAATCGGTTTATCCCAAGCCGGATTCAAAAGATGACACGAAATAATCGTACCATAATCAACGCGGAAATCCGGATTACGCATCATCTGTGTGACCAAGCCCGCAGATTTCGCACCCGCACAAATCGCTTCAGCCAATCCCACATCCACATCCAACTCATAATGATAGCGAAAAAGGTTGGGGAAAACCGGATCAACCGAAATGCTTTTAAAATGCGGAACGCCTAAGAAATGATGCCCCACTGTTGTTTTCCAATGTGGCGAATGCACCACCAAGACATCGTAATCCATGGCGTCGAGCTTTTTGCGCAGACGCTCATAGCCCCAGCGTAAAACTTCCCAACCACATTCTGCGCTTGGTTCATTTTGTGGTGGATTTTCTGCATAAACCAAATGTGGCGGATGCGGCGCTAAAATCCCTGCGACAATTTCCCCTGCAGCCATACTCTTAATCTCCTAACTCGATACATATATTTCGGGATTCACTGAAAAAATCCAGGGAATAGCGGCCACCTTCACGCCCCACACCGCTATCCTTCATACCACCAAAAGGAACACGCAAATCCCGCTTTAACCAGGTATTCACCCAAACCATGCCTGTACGCAGGCTCTGCGCGAAAGTATGTCCGCGCTTTAAATCCTGAGTCCATACTGAAGCGGCCAACCCATAACGCCCCGCATTCGCCAACGCCAAAGCTTCGGGTTCATCTTTAAAAGGATGAATCGTAACCACCGGTCCAAAAATCTCTTCACTGGCGGTTCGACACGTCGGCGCCAATCCGCTAATAATTGTGGGCGCAACAAAAAAACCTTGCGCACAATCACCTTCAATGACGGGTCGTGTGCCACCGCAGCGAATCATGCCACCTTCTTCTTGGCCTAAAGCGATATAACGTTCAACTTTATCACGATGGGCAGCTGAAATAAGCGCCCCGCATTGTGTCTCTTCGTTAAGGGGATCACCGACAACCATCTTCGAAGTTCGCTCCACCAAAGCATCAGTAAATGCGTCAAAGATGCTCTCTTCAACCAATATTCTCGAGCCACAAAGACAGATTTCCCCTTGATTGGTAAAGGCTGCGCGCAGCGTCCCGGCAACAGCTTTCTCAAAATCACAATCGGCAAAAACCACCGTCGGATTCTTTCCGCCAAGCTCGAGGCTAAGTTTCTTAAAGGCCGGTGCGGCATTTGCGGCCACCAATTTTCCAGTCGAGGTGCCACCTGTAAAAGAGACCGCTGATACATCAGGGTGCTTAACCAGAGCATCACCGACTTCTGCACCCAAACCATGCACAAGGTTAAATACGCCATCAGGAAGACCCACTTTGCTAAAAACTTCTGCAAGTCGGGTCGCCGTATGGGGCGTCAGCTCGCTTGGCTTGGCCACAATCGTATTGCCCATCGCCAAGGCCGGCGCAGTTTTCCACGAGAGCAAGTAAAGCGGTAAATTCCACGGTGTAATCAGAGCCACCACCCCTAAAGGTGTGCGTTGGGTATAATTAATCGCATCGGCCATGGGGTTTGCATCAAGAGATGCATGCCGAACAGCGCCTGCAAAAAACCTGAAATTGCTTATCGCTCGCGGAATATCAACATCACGTGCCAAACTTAAAGGCTTACCCGTATCTCTTGATTCAAGCAAAGCAAACTCTTCTGTATGGCTTTCAATTTCATCAGCAACCGCGTCAAGAAGTTCGGCACGCGCATCAAGCGTTGTTTGGCTCCAGGAAGCAAAAGCATTTTTAGCGGCCACAACCGCTGCATCAACTTCTTCTACGCCAGAACGTGGGATATAGCTTAAAATTCTTCCTTGTGCGGGCTCAACATTTTCAAGCTGCTTCTCTGTGGCCACAAAATTGCCATTCACAAAGTTTTTTAAGTTAAGACTTTCTTCCATCGCTCTGTTTAACCCACAGTCTTTTCGTTCAAATGTTGATTATAACGTTTGTAATCGTAGTACCAACGATCGCGATCAGGATCCCAGTCATCCCAGGTTTCAATTTTCTTTAATGTCTCTAACAAATTCGGTGGCACCACGCCTGGCACAAGAAAAGCTTTTTGCCGATCTAAAGGATAAGGATTACGTAATTCAAAACCTAAGACACCAAGTATCGATCGCGCCACATACCACATCGCTTGTGCATTCCAGCCATGAGCGATTTTCACCACAATCCCAAGGCCTTTAGGGTAATCAGGATGCTCCACCGCCAGCCCCAAAAGGCCATCGGCCCCTTCTTTACCCAGAACCTTGCCATCACAAGCCTTTAAAATGGTTGAGTCCAAGCGATTGAAGCCCCCAATCAGATCTGGATTATCGACCATCGCCTGCCAAATCCAATCGTCATCTTTGGTCATCACAAGACCGGCAAAAAGCTTGGCCAGCTCATCAACCGTATTGCTTATCGTTGGCAAACCGCAACCATCACGCGCCACCCGTAAAGGCTGCCAATCCTCTCCTAAAAATCGCTGCAACACTTCAAGGTATTCTTGAAAGAACGCATGTTGTGGCAAAGTATAACCCGCTCGGTTCCAGCCCTTAAGCTTGGCGCCCTTCAAAATCGCCGCATGCTCGCCTGAACAACAATGATACCAGCGACGCGGCCTGCGCACCTGCCGTCCAAATTGGATAAGTGGCACATCCAAAGGCGTTTGCATTAAACCCCATTCGCTTTCACTCAAAAGAGATTGTGCCGCGGCAATATGTTCTGTTGTGCCGTTATGCGAGGAGAGGGCAATAGCCTTTTGTTCCCAGCTTGTGACCTCTGACAAAGTCTCTGTGAAAACCTTAATCATCAGCGGCTTCATCATTGAGCGCCCATAACAAAGAACATTGCCGCCAAAGGAATGAATAATTTCATCACCATGGACCCAGGCAATCGCACCATGAATGGTTGTCTCGCTGACGCCATTACGGCGATAATCAACCAAGGGCTCCCAGGCAACATCACGCCCGGTAGGAATCCCTGCTGTGGATTTGCCTAAAGGGTCATCGGGATAAATTTCCCGGCCCGGCCAATTTTCTTGCATCATCATCGGGTCAAGAGCTCCTCGATGCGCGGTTTTACCTTCTGCATGAAAGCATCCATGTTACGTATCACTCGATGAGAATCATGATTAAAAAAATCAAACCACAACATAAGACGGTCATCGCCGTGAAATCTTTCACATGCCTGAGCCGCAATATCCTCAGCATTACCAATCAACGCATTATCGGCCGCTTTTTCCACCTTGGCGGGATCCAAGGTACCTTCAAGTGCGGTCCAATACGCCCCTAATGCCGCCTTGGCTTCAGCGTGCGCTGCCTGGCGCTTTTCTTCGGCGCTCAATCCCTCTTCTTCATTGATGAAAACAAACACCGTGCGCGGCATATATTCACGCTGCCAAGGACCCCCATCTTGATGAAAAGCCTTGCACATGCGCTCATGGGTTTGCTCAATGATATCAGCTCGTGTGATCGACAGATTAAACACCTTGACCGGCCACCACTGATTCACATCTTCCTGTAAACGCGGTTCGTGAGAACCAATGATCGGTGAAAGTAAATCTCTTCGCCAATCTTGTGGAATAATTTTAATATTCTCGAAAACCCAACGCTTAGGAATCGAAATCAGGTCCGGATTTCCGCCGGCAGCATCACAAACCCTTTGCCAGTCTTCATCACTGCGAAAATCTTGACGGCGCAAAGTTGTTTCTGCCGTCATCTTGCTATTGATGGTTTCTCCCGCCAACAATCGCAGAAAAATCTCGCAGGCCTCACGAAAAACTTTGCCTTTAAGGGCTGGCCAGGCTGCTTCCTCAACCGTATTCCTTGCTAATATGCCAGAGGCTCTATTCATGAAATCAAAGCGTCCTGCGGAAAAACCAACATGCAAACGGCGTTTTTCTTCTGGGTTCATGCCATGCAAGGCCAAAAAATAAGCGATGCGCTCAGCGGCTGCAATGGGCCCGCCATTACAAACGATATTCATCACCGCAGATCCCACCTCAATATTTTTTGTGCATGCAAAAATGCGCTGCGCCATCTGCAACATGTCGACATTTAAACCAACTTCACCTTGCCAATGGGGAATAACCGGCTTCTTATTGGTCTTTTGGACCTCACTCGAAAGGTGACTTTCAGCCAACCAGGCCGTTTCATAACCCATGGCATCAGCAGCTTGAACCTGCGCAAAGAAATTCGCAAACATCTCTGCTTCACTGGGCATATACCCGGCAACTGGCGTTTGTGAGACTGAGAAAAAGATATCGTAGAGCATAGTGAGAAGCTATCTAACCGATGGGCGCGGCCATGGAAAGGGCTTTTTAGGCACCTAAGATCGCATCGGAGAGCTGCAACCCCTTGTTTTTACAGCCTCTTCGAAAAGAGACTTTAGCCAAACCAACCTGAGGCCAACGCCATAAGCAAACATATACAGCCCCCAACGCAAAGCACAAAGCCCACCCCACCAACATAAAACCAAGGCACACACCGGCGCACTTCTTCAGCACTCAGATATTGATGCAAAGGTCGTGGGTCGATCCACCAACCCTTTGTGGGTGCCTTCTTTTGTGTCAAGAGACGCAAAAGCTTAATATGGTAAACCACGCCCGTTGGCACGCCCACGACCAACCCCACCGCCATCAGTGTCCAGCCCCAGCGCAAAAGCAACAGAGCATCCCAGTAACGCCCGGCAAGTACAAAACCAATCAACCCCAGGAACACAGCCAATGCAATAACAAGTTCAAACATCCGCGTATCAAGCCTCTAAAGATAAGAACCTTAAGACGGCCAGCCGGTAAAAGACACCAATTGACCTTAACGACTTAACTTTATACTAAGCTCCATTTGAACTGAAGCCTAAAGGCACGTAACCATGTTTGTGTTGGGAATAGAAACAAGCTGTGATGATACCGCCGCTGCGTTGGTCAGCGATGGGCCTTGTCTTGAAACCAATATCGTTTACTCACAGGTTAAAACCCACGAGCGTTTTGGTGGCATTGTCCCCGAAATTGCTTCCCGCGAGCACATTAATCGCATTGTCACCGTCGTGCGGGCCGCCCTCGAACCACTTCCTGAACCAGATGCCTTAGACGGCATTGCTGTCACCACAGGCCCTGGCCTTATCGGCTCTCTTTTGGTGGGTTCACAATTTGCCAAAGGCTTGGCTTTTTCCCGCAATATACCCTGGATTGGCATCAATCATTTGGAGGGACATCTTGCCGCCGCATTGCTGGCCGATGACAAACCAAGCTATCCGCATTTAGCCCTCATTGTCAGCGGTGGTCATAGTCATCTCTTTAAAGTCTCATCTTTTGGCCATTACCAATGCATTGGCGCCACCCTCGATGACGCCGCTGGGGAAGCCTTTGATAAAATCGCAAAGCTTTTGGACTTGGGATACCCTGGCGGAATCGCCATTGATAAACATGCGGCACAAGGCAATCCTGAAAAAATTGCATTCCCTAGAGCCCTACCCAATAAGAAAGTTTTTGATTTTAGTTTCTCGGGCCTCAAAACTGCTGCGCGCGAACACTTGCAAAAACATGGTCAGCCCAAAGGGCAAGACCTTTTCGACTTTTGTGCCTCTGTGCAAGAAGCCATCGCCGATGTGTTAAGCAAAAAAACGATCCATGCCGCTAAAGCACACGGGCTTGAAGGTGTCGTCCTGGCTGGTGGTGTTGCCGCCAATTCACGCCTGCGAACCCTCGTGCAAGAACGTTGCGATAAAGAAGGCCTCTGGGCTTTCTTGCCGCCAAAACCCTTATGTACAGACAATGCCGCCATGGTCGCCGCTGCTGGCTGGATGCGCCTTTCGCGAGGAGAACGCAGCCCCTGGAGTCAAGGAGCTGTCTCGCGCTGGCCGCTTGATAAAAACCACGCCCCCTCATAAAAAGTTTACTCTAAAGATGTCCATACCAACAAAAAACAAAAATGTTCTGCCGAAAAAAAGTTGGGGACAAAACTTTTTACAAAATGAACATATTCTTAACAACATCGCTCAAAGTGTTCGGGCGCCCGCAGGCACTGACGTGATCGAACTTGGTGCCGGCACAGGCGCCTTAACCAAGCACCTTTTACAACGCGATTATCATGTCATTGCAATCGAACGTGATCGCAATCTTATTCCTATCCTAGAGCAAGAGTTTCACGAAAAAAATATTGATATCCAGGCAGCAAATGCTGCAACTTTAAAGTATGAAGACTATTGCAGCCAACAACAAAAACAACTCTATGTTGTCGGCAATTTACCTTATCATTTGTCCAGTCGTATTCTTGTCTCCTTAAGCGATGCCTATCCACATATTCAAGAGGCGGTGGTCCTTGTGCAAAAAGAAGTTGCGCAGCGCCTCTGCGCGCCACCTGGGTCAAAAACCTATGGGCTTTTATCCGTCTTGGTTCAGCGCTCTTTTGCGACAGAAATTCTTTTTCCCGTCAAGCCCGAGGCATTCTTCCCCAAGCCCAAGGTCGATTCAGCACTTGTTCGCTTGCAACATCAAGAACGTCACTATTCACAAAATTTGGATTCCGCACTTCGTGCCTGTGCTAAAGCCGCTTTTAGTGCGCGCCGCAAAACCCTTGCAAACTCCATCGCCGGCGGCTTAGGGCAAAAAGCAAACGTCATACGAAAAGTACTTGAAACAAGTAGCGTTAACCCACAACAAAGGGCTGAATGTCTGGAACTCAAAGCGTTCGTTGAAATCACCGAAAAACTTCTAGAGGCAGGGCTACTGCATTCAGGGGAAAAATAAATGGCCAGAGGAAGTGATCGAAAACGACCAGATTTCTATAGCCGCAAAGCCAAAGCCAGTGGGCGCGCCGCGCGTAGTGTGTATAAACTTGAAGAAATGGACCAACGCTGGCGCATTTTAGCCAAGGGCCAGCGCGTTTTAGATTTAGGTTGCTCTCCTGGATCCTGGCTCCAGTACGCGGCCGAAAAAATCGGCCCGCAAGGCCAGGCCATTGGCTATGACCTAAAACCAGTTAACGCGACTTTGCCTGCGCACGCCGAAGCCAGAATTGGCGATGTCTACGAATTGGACATCGAAGCCTTAGGAACGTTTGACGTGATCCTGTCTGATATGGCTCCAAACACAACCGGAGATCGAAAAACTGACGCCTGGCGCTCTGCAGGACTCGCTGAAAATGCCATGTTGATTGCCCAGCAAAGCCTTAAACCCGGTGGTCATTTTATAGCCAAAATCCTTGAAGGCGGTGATGTGCCTGAATTGATTAAGAAATTGCGTCAAAATTACCACAAGGCCACCCAGACCAGGCCCAAAGCCACCCGCAAAGAGTCAACCGAAATCTTTCTGGTCGGACTGGGTAAACGACACTAAATTCTCATTGCACTTAAGGGTCACCTTGTGCTTATTAAAGGCGTTTAAAAGAACAACCTGGAGGAATCAGATGAACCTCGTTTTAGGCCTTACGCTGGCTTTACAATTGACGGCAGCCAACCCCAAGGATGCCCCATTTCTACTTAAAAATGGCGACAAGGCCCCTCCCTTTTCGATGCGCCAACTCAACGGTAAAATGTTCTCGTTAAGAGACTACACCGGTTCTTCAGCCAAAAAGCCTAAAAAAGCCGTGCTGTTGTCTTTCTTTGCAACCTGGTGTGAGCCTTGTAAAAAAGAGATCCCTATCATTAAGAAACTGTACCGACGCTGGAAATCTAAAGGTGTTGAAGTCGTCTATTTGGGACTCTCGCAAGGGGCCAAAGAACTCAAACCTTTTAGTAAAAAACGTAAACTGCCATGGCCCGTTATTCCCGACTCCTTCGGACTTTTGAGTCGACGTTATGGGGCCAGTCAACTGCCACACTTGGTTTTAGTCGACGCTAAGAGTAAAATCGTTTTTCAGCACCGCGGCATTCACGATGAACTGGCCAGCATGCTTGATAACCAACTGGCCAAAACGACCGGTGTTGCAGTACCCACCGAATCTCAAGAGGAACTTGTTGCCGATGCCAAGCCACGCTTCGATAAAACTTTTATCATGGCTCGCCCCCCTTCTGGTAGCGGCGCATCAAAACGCTGGTTACCCGTGGCCAATTATGTGAGTGAAAAACTACAAGCCAATATCGATATGGCTGCTGAAGACTCCTATGAGAGCTTTGAAAAATCCCTCAAAATCGGCAAATATGATATCGTCAATGCCAGCCCATTGCTCTGGTACAAGGTTCGATCCATTTACCAACCGGTCGTACAAATTGAGCGTCTTGGTACACATACCTATTTCGGAATTATTTTTGCCAAACGGGATAAAAAGATTGAATCCCTTGAAAACCTCAAAGGCAAAACCATCGCACTTGTCTCCGAAACCTCTACAAGTGGCGGTCTTTACCCACAACTTGCCCTTATTAAAGCAGGACTTATTCCAGGCAAGGATATCAATATTCTCTGGACAGGCAGCCACCCCGAAGTCGCCAAAGCCGTCAAAGAGGGCAAGGCCGATGCCGGTGGTTGCTATGAGGACTGCCGTGAAGCGGTATGGAAGGACACCGCGGTGCGCGCTGAAGCGACAAACATTATCGCGTATACAGAAGATATTCCCGCAGAGGCCGTTCTGGTGAAGCGCAGCCTGACAAAAAAGGTCAAACGCAATCTTCGTAAAGCCTTTATGCGCATCAACAAAGAAGGCGGCATTCTAAATCAAATTTCTGAAAACGAAAAACAAATCTCCGCTTTTGTTGCCGCCGCAGACAAAAATATTGCGGGCCTAAGCAAAGTTATTCGGGAAGTTGAAAATGCCTTGAAAACCCCAAAGACAGAGGACAAACCTCAAGAATCTGCTAAGCCTAAAGACACTAAAGACGAAAAAAGTGCTGCTGAAACACAAAAGAGCAAAACAAACGACGGCTAAAAGACTAGGGTCGGTTCAGCATCTCGGGGGTAATTTCTTTTTCGGTGGGAACCGTTGCGGTATCGCGCATTTCAATTAAAGGTTGCCTGCCCTCAACAGGGTAATCTTTACGTAATGGAAAGCCTTCAAACTCTTCATAAAGCAAAATGCGTTTTAATTTCGGATGTCCCGTAAAGACAACCCCATACATATCCCAACACTCGCGCTCGTGCCAATTCATACCCTTCCAAATTTGGGTAAGGGCTGGTGTCTCAATATCTTTTTCATCAAGACGAATCTTTAAACGCAGGCGATGTTTTAAGGTTGTCGAGTATATATGGTATACAACTTCAAAACGCTGAGGTTTTTGATCTTGCCAATCCAAAGCAGTGCAATCAATGGGCATATCAAAACAAAGAGCCGCATCGTCACGCAAATACTTCGCAACCTCTAAAATGGCATCTCGCTTAATGTACGCAGTTTCGTTACCATGAACAGCAGAGGTCTCCTCAACAGCTTCAGGGAAATGCTTACAAAGTTGGTCTAAAACAAATTGTGCCATAATGCGTGTCCTCTACACCATAACCCGACCTGATTCGGTCTTGATTTTATTTTGTAACAAACGCAACCCGTCTAAAACCTGCTCGGGTCTTGGTGGACAACCTGGAATATAAACATCGATAGGAATAACCATATCCGCACCCTGCACCGTGGTGTAGTTGTCGTAAAATCCTCCGGTTGAAGCGCATGCACCAAAAGCAATCCCCCACTTGGGCTCACACATTTGTTCCCAAACCCGCTTGAGCACAGGTGCTTGCTTTTGCGAAATGGTGCCAACAATCCAAATCAAGTCAGCCTGCCGTGGAGAAAACCGTGGAAACTCAGCACCATACTGGGCAATATCGTAACGTGGTCCCGAAACCGACATAAACTCCATACCGCAGCATGCAGTCACAAATGGATAAGAAAATAATGAATACTTTCGTGACCAATTGACCCCTTTTTGGCCAAAATTCTCGATCGCATCACGCAACCATCCTTCGGCCGACTCCCGACGGGTGACGATAATTTCAGATTCTAATAAAGCCGTTTCACTCATACCGTACGAAGTCCTATCGATTCCAATCAAGAGCACCTTTGCGCCAGCAATAAATCAAACCCACCAAAATGATACCAATAAACACCATCATCTCGCCAAAAACCAGAAGAGGTGTGAAATCACTCTTTTGCATCACGCTCTCATTGAAAACCAAAGCCCACGGATAAACAAAAACCGCCTCAATATCAAAAACTAAAAACAAAATAGCGACGAGATAAAATTTAACATTAAAGCGCTCGCGGGCCTCACCAGAAGTCTCATTACCACATTCAAAGATTTCACCCTTGATGGCACTTGGTCGTCTGGGGCCTAAAAAAAGCGAAAGCGCCAAAATCGTTCCGCCAAGGCCCATCGCCAAAACCAGGGTGATCATTAAAGGTATGTATTGATCTAACATTGAAAAGCGAAACTATCGGAGTGTTTGCTTTGAAGCAAGGCTCAAAAGCCATTGCCGGCTATTTATCGATAAGCACAAGAGAAACTAAGCGGCCACGGCCTCATCTTCATCGAAATCAACGGAAACAACCTTGGAAAGCCCCGGCTCCTCCATCGTGATACCATAAATTCGGTCGACATGAGCCATCGTCGCCTTATTATGGGTGATCACAATAAACTGGGAGCGCTTAGCAATTTCCCGTAAAATCTTATTAAAACGGCCCACGTTTGCGTCATCCAGTGGCGCATCAACCTCATCAAGTATACAAAATGGCGTTGGTTTAATGAGGAACATCGCAAAAATAAGCGCTGTGGCTGTCAGTGCTTTTTCGCCACCAGACAAAAGCCCCACATTCTGTAATTTCTTGCCTGGTGGTTGCGCAATAATATCAACACCCGCCTCAAGCACATCTGCTGCCTCGGTAAGTTCAAGGCGAGCCTCCCCACCTTTAAAAAGCTTTGGAAAGACTTCCTGAAACATCGTATTGACGGCTTCAAAAGCCTCTTTAAAACGCTTCCGACTCACACGATTCATGCGCAAAATAGCCTGCTCAAGAGACTCGGTTGCCGCCACCAAATCGTCACGCTGCTTTTGCAGAAACAAGAAGCGCTCTTCAACACTTCCACATTCTTCAATGGCACTTAAGTTCACAGAGCCCATCGCCTTTAATGAACGTTCAAGCTGGCCTCGACGCTGCTCTTCCTCTTCACCCGGCAATGGCTTGTGATGATAGTCACCAATAGCCATATGCAAACTTATATCATGGCGCTCAATAACCCGGTCAAAGAGCTGTCCACGTTCAAGGTCAAAACGTTGTAAATCCATCTTGGTTTCTGTCAACGCATCATTGATTGCGCTCACGTTTTGGCGTTTTTCTTTCAGAGTATTTTCATGTTCAGCAATATTTTCTCGATCTGCTTCATAAACTTGACGGTGCCCATCTAAAACCAAGCGTTTATCTTTGGCTTGTCCTGCCGTTTCAAGAGCAAGCTCCTTGCCTTTTTCTAAACGCGTTTGCATTTCGACAATAAAAGAATCGTTTTGCTTCAATGCTTCGATATCACGATCGATGCGCTTACTCAGCTCTTCTTCTTCACGAAAAATTCGCTCAATGGAATTTTGCGTACTCATCAACCTTGCTTCTAATGTTGACAATCGTACCCGCAGCTTCGTCACACTTTCGGCCTGCTCGTCAACCATGCGCATTTTATCCAAACGCTGGCCCTGCAAAGACTGCAAATGTCCATTAAGGCGTGTCTGTATATTTTCAGCATCCAGGAGTTCTTTTTCATGTGTTGCTTTTTCACCCTGAAGGGCTTCTATTTCGCCCTCTAAGCGCAATGCTTCTTCACCAAAAAGCTCGTATCGCTCATGCAAATGTTGGATTTGCGTTTTGCTGGATTCACAATCCTTCTCACAAGAAATCTTCTGTAGAGCCAAGTGATGTTGCTCTCGCTTTAATTCTGAAACTTGCCCCTCAACTTCAGAAATAAGTTGCGCAAGCTCATTGTTGCCATTCTCTAAAAGGCTATAGGTTTCACGTAACTCTTCAACCTCAAGAGCAAGATCTCGAATTTGGCGCTGTCGTTCGAGCAGCCCGGCGCTCTCAAGTCGGCCACCAATCAGCAAACCGTCGCTGTCTAAAACATCACCATCAAGTGTGACAAGTCGGTGAAAATCTAAATTTTGCGCTAAAATCTTTCGACCCGCTTCAATATTTTCAACAATCCAAATACCCGATAAAAGATTATTGATCAGTTCTTCGTATCCAAGATCAAAACGCACAAGCTCGGCTGCCGAAGAGAGAATACCCTCGTGCCCGTGCAAGTCAGAAGCTTTTTTCGAGGGCTTGAGACGTGTTGGTACAAAACCAGAACGCCCCGCTTTCTGCGCTTTCAAGTAATCTATCGCATCGTAAGCAACTTCATCATTTTCAAAAATGATATATTGCAGTTTTTCGCCCAGCACTGCCTCTAAAGCTGCTTCGTGCTCTGAATTCACTTCAATAATTTCACTCACAAGCCCCACAAGTCCTGAAAAGAGTGCGTTATCATTCACCCCATCCCGCTTGCTCAAAATGGATTTTACCCCCTCATCATAACCTTCATAATGCTCTGCGATTTCCTGAAGGGAGGTCAACTTCGATTCTTGTTTGTTGAAATTATCAGAAAAGGCTTCGAGCTGTGTAGAGCTCTGCTTGTACTCTGCGTGCAATGCAAGCGCCCGCTCCTGCAAGCCTTGAAGCTCTTGGCGCACACCATGCGATGATGAACTAATCTCTTCCGAACGCTTTAAATGTTCAGCCTCTTCATGCGCAGCTTTATTTAAACGCTCTTTCAAAGCATTTTTCTGCTGCTCAAGCTGAGACAAACGCCCACGAATATCTTCTTCCTGCCCCGCAAGCGAACCCAGGTGAGTACGCACCTGTACCGCTTTATGCATATGCTCCACCGATTCACTGCGTGCCACATCAAGCGCTTGATCTACTTGAAGCAATCCATTTTGATTGGCCGCTAAAACCAGAGTTGCTTTTTCAATATCGAGTTTGTCTTCGCCAAGCTGCGCTTGCAATGCCAAGCTTTCCTCGTCAAGCTCAGAGCGCTCCGACACACCAACCTGCATCCGGTTCCTGGCCTCACCCACATTCGCTTCTGTAGATGTAATGCGCTCTTCTGCTTCCACAAGCTGAATGCGCCAATGCTCCAAATCCTTTTCAAGCTGCGCCAAGTGCATATCAATTCGGGAACAACTTTGCTGCTCCGCTTGCAAACGCTGCTCTTCATCCACCAAGCGTAAACGTTCAGCCTCAAGCTCTGTTTCACGTGTACCAAGTTCGCGATTCACATCCTCTAATTTTTCCTGCAAATGACCTTTTTCCTGCATTTGTAGTTTTTCTGCTGCTTCTAAACGCAGATATTCAACCGTTGATGCATGTAAATCTAAGTCGCGTAATTCTGTTTTAACGCGACCATAACGCTCGGCCTTTTTGGCTTGGCGGCGCAAGGTACCAAGTTGGCGCTCAAGCTCGGCAATAATATCATTGATGCGAGATAAGTTTTGTCTTGTCGCCTCCAAACGCCGCTGCGCTGTGCGCTTGCGCAATTTAAATTTGGATATTCCCGCCAACTCTTCAATTAAAGCACGACGCTCCTCAGGCTTGGAGTTAATGATAAAGCCAACCCGGCCTTGCTCGATAATCGAATAAGCATGCGTCCCTACCCCGGTCCCTAAAAAGAGTTCGGTGATGTCCTTGAGCCGCACGACAACCTTGTTAATTAAATACTCGGAAGTACCATCCCGATGTAAACGACGCGTGACGGTCAACTCTGAATAATCCGCATATTGCGGTGGAAAAGAGCCATCATTCTCAAAGGTCAAATTGACCTCGGCCATGCCCAAAGGACCGCGGTTATCTGAACCGGCAAAAATGACATCCTGCATGGCTTTACCACGCAAATGCTTGGCGCTCATTTCACCCATGCACCAACGAACCGCATCAACCACATTCGATTTGCCACAACCGTTAGGACCCACGATCCCTGTGATCCCATCACCAAAACGTATGCGTGTTTTGTCCCCAAACGACTTAAAGCCTTTTACTTCCAGTTTTTGTATCCGCATGGAGCCCTTCAATATTTTAAAAAGTTGAATTATTGCAGTGCATTGGCTCCGATGGGTAACAAAGGACGATCGCCCTGACAAGGGCAAAAACAGCTTTTTAAGTCCCCAAACGTGCGTTTGCCTATGTGCACAAAAATGGTTCAAACCGGTATCATATCGCATCCAAAATCCCATCAACAAACTTTTCTCAATAAAAACAGGCCTGTAGGTGCTTCATATCGGCGCAAGCAAAATATGATGACGCGCCCCCGCAGACTCCCTGAGGTTATCTGCCCTAAAAAAAGTACCTTTGCCCACAGCGCGGCAGCAGAGAGAGCCCAACCAAAATATTGTGTTTGAGCCATCAATACCATAAAGAGTGCTGCATAATTCCTAATAACATTGAGAGTTTAGTCATGATCATTGGTGTCCTTAAAGAAACTTTCCCCGGCGAACAACGTGTGGCCTTGGTGCCCGCATTGCTGCCCATGCTGCAAAAAAAGAACTATGAAATTTTGATTGAAAGCGGCGCCGGTATGGCTGCTGGCTATACGGATCAAGAATATCTCGACAAAGGTGCAAAGCTCGGCGTTGACCGCGCCCAGGTTTTCAAAGAAGCGCAAGTCATCCTGCAAGTACGCGGCTTTGGCTCCAACCCGGAAGCAGGCGCAGATGATCTACAACACTTAAACGCCGAAAAAACACTTATCGCTTTTTTAGATCCGCTCGGCTCCGCACAACACGCTCAAACCCTCGCTAAAACTGGTGTGCGCGCGCTCTCCATGGAACTGATGCCACGCATCACGCGGGCCCAAAGCATGGACGCCTTGAGCTCTATGGCCACACTCGCCGGTTATAAAGCTGTTCTGATTGGCGCCTCAGAACTGATGAAAATGTTTCCTATGCTGATGACTGCTGCAGGCAGCATCAAACCAGCCAAAGTCTTTGTTTTAGGAGTTGGCGTTGCCGGCCTGCAAGCCATCGCCACAGCTAAGCGCTTAGGCGCCCTGGTGGATGCTTACGATATTCGCCCAGAGGTGAAAGACCAAGTGATCAGTGTCGGCGGTAAATTTGTGGAACTCGATATCGAGGAAGAAGACTCCAGTGACAGCGGCGGCTACGCCAAAGCCAAGTCCGATGACTTTTACAAAAAACAACAAGAGCTTTTGCAACAACACATCAGCGGTATGGATATCGTCATCACCACGGCTGCCGTACCCGGAAGAAAAGCGCCCATTCTTGTGCCTGAGAGCATGGTCCATGCCATGGCGCCTGGCTCGGTCATCGTCGATTTAGCCGCTGAAAACGGTGGCAACTGTGCGCTCACCAAAGCTGGTGAAACCCATGAAGTTAATGGCGTTAAAATTGTTGGCCCCTTAAATGTCCCCTCTAGTTTGGCCTACAACGCTTCGGCCATGTACGGCAAAAACATTACAACCTTCCTTAATCACCTTAGCGATGCAGAAAAAGGGCTCCATTTCGATCTCGAAGATGAAATCGTCAGTGGCACCTTAGTCTGTCAAGACGGTAACGTTGTTCATCCACGGGTCAAAGACATCCTTCAACCCGAACAGAAAGCGAGTGCTTAAACATGAGTGCGACACATGACATGCAACTGCTCTTGGCGGTGGTCACAATTTTAGTTTTGGCGATGTTTCTTGGCTTCGAACTCATCACAAAAGTTCCCCCGACCCTACACACACCTTTGATGAGTGGTTCAAACGCCATCTCCGGGATTACCCTTATCGGGGCACTTTCCTCCGGTGGCGTCGGACAACCCGAAATGGCCACATACTTAGGTATGGCTGCAGTGATTTTTGCCACCATTAATGTTGTTGGCGGCTACATGGTCACCAACCGCATGCTTGAAATGTTCAAATCCAAAGCCAAGAAATAAGAGGAATCAAAAATGCTTAGTGATACCCTACGACAAGCTCTGGTCAACATACCTTATCTGATCGCCGCTTTTCTTTTTATTCTTGGTCTTAAATATTTGGCGCATCCCCGTACTGCCGTCAAAGGCAATTCATTAAGCGCTCTGGCGATGCTCATCGCCATTGTCTTTACGCTTTTTGACCAAAATATTTTACCCGTGCACATGATTGCCATTGGCTTAGGCATTGGCGGCACGATTGGCGCCGTGTTGGCGATTCGTGTGGCCATGACCGAGATGCCTGAACTCGTCGCCCTCTTTAACGGTTTTGGTGGCTTGAGTTCCGTACTCGTTGCTTCGGCTGCATACGTTGGTGCCAGTACAGGTGAAATCAACCTACAGCTCAGCATCGCCACCATCGCTTCTGCCTTGATTGGTGCGGTCACCTTTTGGGGAAGCTTAATCGCTTACCTCAAACTTCGCGGAAAGGTCGTGCCCTCGGGCGCAGTAACCTCACCTGTCTTAAAAATCCTTAATGGGCTTTTTGCACTCTCAATTTTGGGCCTCAGTGTGGTCTTTGTCACTAACCCTGGCATGGAAATGTATTTCTGGGCCGTGATTGGCATTGCTTGTTTCATGGGCATCACCCTGGTTATACCCATCGGCGGCGCCGATATGCCGGTCGTCATTGCCCTGCTCAACTCGTACTCTGGATTGGCGGCATGCGCTGCCGGTTTCGTGCTCAACAACAACCTGCTTATCATCGCCGGTTCACTTGTTGGCGCTTCGGGCCTCATCCTCACACAAATCATGTGCAAAGCCATGAACCGCTCTTTGGCCAACGTGCTTTTTGGCGGTTTAGGGGCACAAGAAAGTGGCCCCACCATGGATGCTGATGAGGTTTATGCGGGCAAAGTCACCTCGGCGAGTGCCGACGAGGCTGCGATGATTTTCGACAGCGTACAGCGTGTTGTGATTGTGCCTGGCTACGGTATGGCGGTGGCCCAAGCTCAACACGTGGTCAAACAGTTTACCGCGCTTCTGCAAGATCGCGGTACCGAAGTCCTCTACGCGATTCATCCGGTTGCCGGACGTATGCCTGGGCATATGAATGTCCTGCTGGCTGAAGCCGATGTACCATACGAGCAATTGATTGAAATGGACGATATCAATCCAACCTTTCCACAAACGGATGTCGCTTTAGTTATCGGTGCAAACGATGTGATCAACCCGGTGGCCAAGACCGATCCTGCCTCCCCCATAGCGGGCATGCCCATCCTTGATGTCGATCAAGCCAAAACCGTCATGGTGATTAAACGTTCACTCTCACCAGGTTTTGCCGGGATACCTAACCCTCTTTTTGCTGCCGACAACACCATGATGCTTTTTGGCGACGGCAAGAAAATTGTTGTCGACTTGGTTGAAGCGATGAAAGAGCTCTAAGCTGCCTGGAGTTATTGAGAAACCGCCCTACTCAAAAAACGCTTAAACATGATTCAACACAAATTTTACTGGTATGTCCCTGAATACAAGCGACGGGTCATTACGAGTGCGTTATCTTGCCTGCTTATCATGCTCAGCGCGTGCTCCAAACCAACAGGGCAAAACCCAAAAAAGGACATAAAAATCCTCTTTGTTGGCGATATGAGCTTCGGTGAAAATTACTTAAGTCAATATGAGATGGAAATATTTAAAACGGCACAACATTCTAAAGCAGGTTACCAGATGTTTTTTGCCGGCCTTGAACATGTCATTGTAAACAACAATCTTCTGGTTGCGAACCTTGAAACGCCCTTAACAAATTTACGCAAATCGCCATGGCAAGACAAAGAATATCTACATTGGAGTGATCCTGTTCTCGCCCCACGTTACCTCAAAAAGAACAACATCAATCTTGTATCTCTGGCAAACAATCACACCTTAGATTATGGCACCCAAGGCCTCAACGATACCTTCAGCGCGCTTTCAAAAGCGGCCATCGATGTTATTGGTGCAGGTCAAAATGCCCAATCAGCCGCCCGGCCCTTTCACAAGATATTTAAGACAGGCAAAAGTGAGTTTGAATTATTGGTTGTTGCTGGATTTGAAGAAAAAACCGTGTATGAAAAGAAATATCAATTTTATGCCCAAAAATCCAAACCCGGCGCCAACAAATGGAGCCAAGCAGCTGCGGCAAAGCAACTTAAAAGATTACGCCAAGTCAAGCCAAATGCTTTTATTGTCGCTTATCCACACTGGGGTGGTAATTACCGCTGGAAAAACAAGAAACAAACTCAACTGGCACATACTCTAATTGACCATGGTGCCGACCTTGTACTTGGGCACGGTTCTCACATGCTGCAGGAAATTGAATTTTACAAAGGAAAATGGATTTTTTACAGCCTGGGAAATTTTATCTTTAATTCACCGGGACGCTATCACAAACGTGGAAGCATTCCGTTTAGCTTGATGGTTCAGCTGGCCATCCGTGAGGTTGCAAGCAAAAGTGCTTTAACCCTAAATATTTTCCCTATTTTCACGGACAACAGAAAGACCAATTATCAAAGCAGGCCCTTAACACATACGGAAATGAAAAAGGCCAAAAAACTCCTGCTCAAAAAAGTGACTGGTGGGACAGCTCTTGAAAACAAGCTCGAGTCACAATCACAAGGCGGCATTTCTTTTTGGCACATAGAGCTTTAAATAAACACGGCACCACTGGGCAGTATTTATTGTGCCCCTGCGTTTGGGCCACAAATTTTCACAACACCATGACCGACGGTTTCATGCCGGGAAAAAACATCTGGATCGTGCCCCGGTAAAACCTCACCATCAGAACCAACCCAATCAAGCATTTTTCCAAGGTCATGCACATTACCACTAGAACTTTTACTCTGAGTAATAGGTAAACGCGCACTCAGATTTTGGTAAAGATATGCTGCGTCACCTGCAACAATCATATTTTTCCCACCACAACGAAGCTTAACAATACGATGTCCTTTCGTATGTTGGCCGGCTCTTTCCACCGTAATTTGTGGGATCTCTGCTTTCTTGTTTTGAAGCGACGTCAACAATGCCCCACGCAAGCTTGCCCGTTCTATAAACTCAAGCATGTCCTTCGAAGCTTTTTTCTTTAAAGAATTCAGTTCAACTTCGGCAATATGAATATTTGCCCGCTCAAAATGTACAAGTCCATCACTATGATCCCAATGATGATGCGTTATAAACACATCGCTGACCTCGTCGGGTTGAATGCCCAGAATATTCAGAGATGCACGCACACTTCTGGCTGTATGAATATTCCATTTATGTCGTAATTGAGTCGCTGAGTTGTGAATAAAGGCATCTGTGCCCGTATCAATCAAAATCGTCTTTCCAAAGCCTCTGGCAACCCAAAAGTACCAACTCATGTCCACCCTGTGATCAGCCCTGGCGCCTTTGACCAGTCTGTCCACCGAAACGTCTTTCGAGCGTGCAAATTCCACGGCATAAAGTGACCATACGTTCCGGTTTTCATCCGGTCTGATCTCTGCCTTTTCTTTCGACGTACAGGAAAACATGGAAAAAAACAGAAAGGGCGCAAGAATGTAGAAGGGGCGTAAAATCATTAGAGGCAATACTCCACTCATCAGGAATTCTTTGACCGCTGCGCAACGAAGTCTGGTCCTCTGCCATGAATCAGAAATTCAAAAAAAATGATTCCCACAAAAAGCACCAGCACTGCCGTCAACAACACAGAACGATATCCAAAGGTCATGCCTTGAACCAAAACAAGAGGCACCGCTAAGGCAGCACCAAGCGAATTGATGGCAAAAAATATCGGGATATAATCGCGCAATCCTCTGACCTCACAAACCATTAAACCACGGGGGAAAAAGCCACCAAGTAAAAATCCAATCAGCGCTGTCAGGATCACACATGAACCTTTTGCGATAAACGCCGGTACGCCCTCTTCCAGAAGAAATGCCGGAATACTTAAACCCACCCACGTCACCGACACCACCAAGAGGACATTCGTGACCGAACTCAATCGGGAGCAATACAGACCTCCAAGAGCCGAAGAGACAAGCATCAGTGCCAAAACCAGAACAAATACAATTGAAGGACTTATAAAGATATTTTGATAAACCTGCAGCAGTAATATTTCGACCGCAAAATAGAAAAAACCAATACACAGATTATACAAATTGAGACCCCAGCCGATTCGTCCCGCCGCTGCAGAACTTCCCGAAAAGAAGAGCCAGAGCAGAAAGATAAGCAGACCACTCACAAGCATCAATGTGTTCATTTTTGTGTTGTCCCGGGTTCCCAATGACACGAATGGGTTGTCGTTGGTTGCAATCGCAGAATTAAAATTCTCCTCTTTTAAAGGGTCAAAGTTTTTCTTCTCCAGCATTTCAAAAAGTGTTTTGTATTCCGGGACTTCCCACACACCCTTTAAATAGTTGAAATTGAGCCTGCCATTCTCCATGCGCTTACGACCGACATTGTCTATCCAACCATCAATACGTTTCCTTAAATCGCCAACAATTGGGTTTTTTGTAATAAGCAAGCTGACATAGTAATCATCACGATTTCTCCGTATTTTTTTGGAACGCTTCCTGCCCTGCCATTCCCAAATCAAAAAATGTTGGGCTGGATCTTTCACACCACGCTTTTCCAGAGTTTCGTAAAGGGTATGAATCAATCGGTAAAGTGCAAGTTCGCCGGAACGGTTGATGGGGCGTTCCTCCAACATGAGATAGCCATCTCTGGTAAGATGTTCAAAGTAGAGTTCATAACTCTCGACAGTATGGAGAAAATCCGGTGCCCCCAGAGAAGAAATCGTTCGTCCGGAATGCGCATTCATTAAAGTAATCATATCGTATTGGCTCCCGTCTTCCTGGAGCATCGACAAAGCATTGCCTTCGCGCACATCAAGACCACTGTAAACGAATCCACTTTCCTCTCTGAAATCCTCCCGCATCACTTTGAGAATGCCCGGATTGATTTCCGTTGAATGTATTTTTTCTTTTGGGGTCACCCGGCGTAGTGATTTAAGTATGCCCTGCGCCGCTGCCCCAATCACAAAAACCCGCGGTTCAGGCACCACACCATACAAAAAACGTCTGTCCTGCACACGCCAACGGTTCTTTTGCTTTTTATAGTCACGCACCCTTGCACGGGTAAAATGGTCGTTTCTGAAGCCATTATAACCAACCCCAAAACGCTTTTTTCCGGGAAGAATATCAATTCGCCCGGTCAGCGAATCATAAGTCTGTGTGCGCTCCCCCTGATGACGCTTAAAAATCTTGCGTTTCTGAATGGATTCACTCTGAGCATCAATCAAATAGAAGATGTTCAGGCTGTCATTTTGTAAATGCCAGGCAAATACCCCGCAACCACACAAAACAAGAACAAGCCAACCCGTTCCCCAAATAAAATGCCTGGACAGAAAAAAGCTCAGTGACGTCACAAGCGCTGCTGCCAAGATGGAAATATAAATAATTTCTTCAGACTTAAAGACTTTAAACAGACCCACTGCGACCAAAACACCGAGAGCCACACCGAGCATATCGAAAAGATAAGTCTTCTTTACATCGTGCAACGAAAATATTCTGGAGACATAAAGGGCCGGCCAAAAGAAAACCCCTGGCAGCGCGAGACTGCTGCCCAATGGCCCCGGGAAAGACAACACAAGAATAAAACCCAGGGAAATAAAGCAAACCGAACCCACAGAGCAAAAGCGAAACAATTCCGTTACAGATTTTTTCCATTTGGAAGCTGCAAACGCCCCCATCCCAATCCCCAGAACAGCCAACCCAACCACCATGGTCGCTTCAATAAAATCATGGATATATTCGAGAATGTGAAAAAAGGCTGTTTCACATAAAAGCACCTGGGCAGAAAAAAATGTAACCCCGAGTGAAATGCGTACCTGTGAAGCTTTTGAACTAAACATCTTAATCAAAGTGAGAGCTAAATTTCAACTTACCAACGTCCGCGCCGGGCACCTTTATTCATTTTGCCCCCCATCGCCGCCTGCTGATATTGCACCGGTGGGCGCTCCAAATGAAATTGATACCATTGCTCTTTATAGCCACGCATTTTCATCTTTTTACCATTTTGAATGGCCAAAAGAGATTCTTTGACCCGTTCGTCGTCTTTGGTTTTCTTCACCCCTTGAACCAAAATGCTCATGGCTGTGTCACGCTCACCAATTTGACATAAGAGATAGGCGTAAAGATTCCAGGCAAGTCCCTGTTTCTTGCCACGCTTTAGAACAACATCAAAAGTCTTGCGCATCTCATCGTGATTTTTCTTC
>JASMKV010000121.1 GCA_030749035.1 Myxococcota bacterium
TGGTGGCTGTGCAGAGTACTTTTGTATTTCCACAGCTGATGAGACAAGAACCTTCGGGGTGTTCAAGGTAGTTGGGGATAATTTCTATAGGTCTTAAGGTATTCCAGGCACGTTCATTCATAGGCGCATAGGAGAAGAAAAAGCCTCTTTTGTCAAGGCTCTTTATTATTTCTCGCCGACCCCAGCCGATCTTGTGCAGTCCTTTTTACAGCTGCCTTGGCAGCAACCTTCACCCGCCTTGGTACAGTCCCCGTCGCTCAGACATTCGACGCAGATGTTTTTATTTTGGGCGCCGCATTCACCGTCATTGGCTTCGAGGGCGTGCGCTGTGCAGCAGTGGAGAGGAGATTTACAGTCGTCCTCCGCTTCGCATTCTGTGGGGGCGTCGTCGTCATTAACACATATTCCACTCGCACAGATACCGGCAAGAGTATCAGGGCCGGGGTCTTGCGATGGTGGGTCGTTGGATGCATTGGGTAAGTTTGCATTTGAAAGCATCGTGCAGGCTGTGCCGTTGGCCACATTGGCGGCATTTTGGTCGCAGGCTCCGGCACCATCACATTGTGCGATTTTACAATCGTTGGTGTCTGTGTCTGTGCAGGCTATGTCCGCGGCCACATTGGCGGCATTTTGGTCGCAGGTTCCGGCACCATCACATCGCGCGACAGTACACTCATTGGTGTCGGTGTCGGTACAGGCTGTGCCCAGACTTTCATACGTGGGATTTTGTGCACAGCTGCCGTTATCACATATGGCATTGGCGATGGTGCATTCTTCAGTCTCACTTGCTGTGCAGGCCGTGCCATCAGCTTTTGCATCCAGAATACATGCACCGGTTTCATCACAACTCCCACTTTCTTCGAGGCACTCCCTGTTTTGCCCGTTGAGTGTCGCGCAGGCTTCACCTGTGCGTGGCAAAAAGTTTTGTAAGCAACCATTGAGTGCGAAATCGGTGCTGTTTAAGGTACAGGTTGGCGCCCAGCAGTCATCGGGTGTTTGATCGGTACATGCCTCTAAGCTCCAATGGGTTGTGCCCTCTGTCACTGGAGCGCTGTCTGGTGGTTCAACAATATCCAAACAAAAGTACTCTGTAGGGTGGCATTCAGAAACAATACAAGCATCGGTTTGGCTTGCTGTGCATTGTGGGTCATTGATGCAGCCTACGCATTTGCCTTCAAGGCAGTAGCCATCGTTTTGTGCAGATTCGTCCGAAAGCATACACTGGGGGGTTTGCGCATCGTCATGCACTTTTGCCGAGCATACACATTCACCCTCGGGACTTTGTGGATCGCAAACACAGTTTTCCAGGCATTGATTCTCATTTTGGGCACAATCGGTCTCTTTGCAGGTCTCGTGGCAGGTTTCAAGGCACCCCCCAAGGCATTCGGTCTCAGTTGCTTGATAGATACAACTATTTGTCTCCACATCACAAAGGCCGGGAGCGTATTGTATGTAGTGTGTGTTGTCTTCATTGCAGTAATCTGGCGGTGGTTCATCACATAAGATATCATGATACAAGCAATTGCCACCATCGCATTCTGCCGTGGCGCATGCTTGGCTGGCACATTCGCTTGCATTCTGACATTCATAGCTTAGGCCGGCTCCGGCTTGGCACATGCCTTGGGCACAAAGGTAGTCTTCGCCGGGGCATTGCGCATTGGTGTTACAGGGTTGTGTGCAATAGCCGTCGGGATGACATTGCAAGAGGCCGCATTGACTGTCTGAGGCGCACTTATCACCTATATTTATCGGGGGAATACAGGCACTTAAGGTAAAAAGCGCGACAAAAAGCCCATATGTGTAGCATACTTTCATTGGTTTTCTTTAACTGACCTTTATTATACCACCCTATCATCGGCCGGCAAATCTTTAAGTTTCTGTTTACTCAGAACTTTTTTCGATAATATTTTCTAAGGCGTCAATAAAGTCTTCTCTATTGCCCATGGTGTTCGCCATCACGCGAATCATACACATGAGCAATATTTTAGGTTGGGGTAGATCTTCAGTGTGAAAGGCTTCACCATCCATGGCTGCGAGAAACGCGGCGCGTGCTTGGTCTGCATTTTCGGAGCTCGGCTCGGCTTGGTTTTTTGCGGCTTTTTGTTCAACGAGCTTTTGTACAGCCTCCATGGTTTCGGGTAAATCTTCGGGATTAAGGGCTGAGATTCCAGGGGGTTCACCAGCGGTTATGGGGATAATGGGGGCATCAGGATCGGGTGGGGTCTCCGCAGGAAAGGGTGATTCTATCTGCCCTGTTTCAATATCTAAATTGGAGAAGTCCATCGTAGGCAGTCTTGGCCTATCGGGCTTTTCTACTTCGGGCGGCGTTTCGCTGGGCTCGAGATCGTCAGCGAGGGGACTAATGTCAAATTCGCCCGTACTTTCTTCTTCGAGAGCCTCCATGGGTGTAGGCGTGTCGCTTTTACTCTCTTCAGCCAAGCTAAGACTTTCCAGATCGAGTTCTGTGGATTCACCAGCGCCCGCTTGTTCCCCGGGGGGCACCACATCGTCAAAAATATCGTCCAGATCGCCCAATGAAATATCTTCAAGCTCAGGGAGTTCTGCCGCTTCGGCCTGGGGCGGTTGTGGCACAGGTGAAACACTGGGTTGGGGATGGATTTCCAATATGGCAGACACATCCAATTCCGGTAAATCATTTTGACTATCACTCATGTGGCTTACCCTGTTCTTGAAAAATTGGTGACTCAATGACCTCTATATGTTGTGGTATGATAGCACCTGTTTCGGGATCAAGACACACGTACATACGGCGAATTGCCCCCGGTTTACTAGACAGTGTATTATGATCTGTGATCCAAAAGCAATTGAGTTGATCGCTGCGCAAAGCATCCTCTTCGAGTTGGGGCAAGTCCTGATCGTGCTCATAGCCTTCCTCATCCTCCGCGTTTTCCCGCTCATCCCGCTCATCATTTTGTCGCCCACGTTTGAGATAATCTAAGGGTTCACGCTGTTGTCGCTTGGCGTCCTCAAGCTCTTGCCAGAGTAAATTTTCCAGGTACCAGGCCTGGATAAGCTCTTGGCTGTCATAAGATTTATTGTCTATCATTTTATTATCTTGCCCCCAGAGATAAATTTCACTCGTTTGGCGGCTTGCGGTGCGCGCCCAATGCATGAAATCCCTTTTGACGATGGGCCTACCACTTTTAAAAAGCTGTGGTGAGAGACTCATGGCTTCTCTAAACCGCTTGAATATTGCGCTCAAATCCTCGCGATTAAATGCGCGCAGCGCATGAAGACCACCAAGCATCGATATGCCAGCTTGGCTTAATGGTTTGAGATGATCGGGTCTAATGCCCATTTCACCGTTTCGCCCGCGACCAATTTTTAAGAGTTCAGACCGCATCAAATAGGCGAGCAATCTGGCTTTAGGCATTTTCAAATGTTGAGCTAAAGCTGTCCTGCCTTCAGGGAGCTGTCCTGCCTGTATGAAGGTGAGCGGGTCGTGAATGTTTAGCGTTTTAAGCTTTGTGGCCATTTTTTCACCGAAAACAGCTTCCATGAGGACAATTTTTTCCTGAGGACTGAGGTCATCAAGCGGTCTTGCAACCAGTTTGGGGCTTCTGAGGCCGGCCCCTTGTGTCGGATGTTCAGCGTTTTGTGCCAGCAATTCGATGAGACTTGCGCCACTGCCTTTGGGACTGGCGCTGCCATCTCGTTTTTGAATGTGTGCGCCAGGGACGTGCTGCACTTTTTGTACAAACTTTGTCCAGCGTAAGGCCTGTTGTGGCAGCGATGGATCGCTTGCCTGCTCACGGGCAAAAGCGGGATCGTGCGTTTGTTTGATATTATTTTGTGTTGTATTGGCAAGTCGCTGCACTAAATCGAGCATCGCTTTGTTTTGAATGTTTCCTTTTTGCAGCGCATTTTCCA
>JASMKV010000122.1 GCA_030749035.1 Myxococcota bacterium
AGTTGCGAGCGACCCGATATTTTTGACCAGAAAGAAAGTAAGAGGATGTTCTGAAACGAGAGGTTTGAGAAGCGGATTCAGCTCCTGGAAATGACCTGAGCCCACATAAATGTGGGTGAGGATGGTGTCGATAAGCGAGAGGACCACATAGAGCCAAAAAAACAGGCGGGTAAAAATATCCATTTTGTCGACAAAGCGCCCACCAAATTGCAGAAGGGCTTTGGGGACCTCCTGGCGTTTACCGAAGAAGGTGCGTAAGGCCATAAAAGGTGTGGGTTGGCCGCGCCGGTCCGGCCCGACATAGGCACCGGCGGCGACCCAATCGTATTCGAAGATATAGTCGGGCTCACCGGTGTTGCGGCGCTCCTTGTTGTGGGTGTCGGCAAAGGCGTAGTGGAACTGCGAGAGATTACTTAGTGCGTCAATTTGAATTTCATCGAGCATGGCCTTAAACACATCGTGGTGTTTTCCCTGCTGATGGACGCCTAAAAGGGCTGTTTGACGCTTGCCATCTTTCCAGGGCATGAAGAGCACATAGGCGTAGATGTTGTCCCCGGAGAGTTGGCGGATAAAGAGCTCCTGGTCTTTGTTGATTTTGCCCAAAATATTAATGACGGGATGACGCTTTTCTGACCGGCTTAAGTTTTTACCACGTATTTTATAGGGCATGTGCCAATCGGTGGCGAGCTTGTCGCGCACTTTTTCAAAGCTTTTGGAACAAGGCAGCACAAATTGCAATTCGAGTAATGCGTTGTCTTCGGGCGGTTGCCGCACCACCGACTTGGGGATGCGGGTGAGTTGTTCGGCGGTCTTTTGCATGAGTTCCTGGGCCTTGAACACCACTTCACAGATCGAGGCTTGCAGATTGTAGACGGTGGAGTAGTCGGTGCGTTCACCCAAAAGGGTGTTTTGGATGGCACGCCGAGCGACTTCAGCTTTGACCGGTTTGGGCAGGACACGGTCGGCCAGGGCACCCACGCCGCTGCCGATAACTTTCGGTAACTCCCCGTATGTGGCCCAGAGGATGCGTTTGCATGCGGGCCACTCTTCTTTAGAGTGGCGCAAAAAATCGCTGCAGGGGGCATCATCCATGGCGTTGGAGCAAATCATCAGGTCGAAAGATTTCTGCGTTAAAGCGCCTAAGGCCGAGGCCATGCTTTTGGCCGTGCTGACTTCAAAGTTGCTCAGAATTTGCAGCATGAACTCGAGAGCCGCCTTGTCCTCATCGACAAGCAAAATACGTTTACGTATATCCTTTTTGCTAACGGGATGCATCTTGTGGCCTTGTTGTCGTTGCTTAGCGCTTAGATATGTTTAGTATCGATATTCACACCGAAAGGCAATTTTGCCCGGCGGCTGCCGGTTTGACGCGTTTACGGCGATGTTCTCTTTAAGAGGGTCGGTTTTGAACGATGCTCCTGGTTGCCCGGTGGTCTTTGTTCGGGGGCCAGGCAGGGGATTTTTCAGGATTCTTGTAGCCAAGAGCAGCACGATTACCCCGGTTCGCAAATAGGGAAAAACCCTTCATTACAATTATTATTGAGGACTTGTCCTTCAGGAGGTTCGTAGCCTGGAGAGCAAGAGCAAGCAGAGAATTTGCATGCGCAGTTGCCCGAGGGACCTTCCGGCGGTGGGTTGGGACCGTCATCGTAGTTACAGCTACCATCATGAACAAGGGCATTCGGATCGTAGTTGAGAGCATTCGGATCGGTACAGCCGCTACAGCTGCTATTGTCGCCATAACAGACATTGCATGCGTCCATGTCCAAGTTATCACCGTTACAAACGCCACAATCATCCCATTCGCCGTTGTTGCACGCCGGGTCGTTCTGGCAGTAGGTGCGGGAGAAAGTGACTGTGGTGGCACCCCAGACCCCTTCGGGACAATTTTCCGGGGTGGGTATACCCTGCACCCCATCACAAATGTCATAATCACCGATTCCTTGAAATGACTGGCTGAATTGGAGGTTTCTACGATGGCCATAGCCGCCTTGAGGGTGTGGTCCTCCATGCTGCTCAGCATAATAGAAACCATTTGCTGGATGCGCTGGATTATTATTGAAAATAAGATGCCACCAGTGATTGAGGAGTGGTTCGGCGGATGCATCCGAAATCCAACCCTGAATGATCCCGCTATTGGCGTCATCAGTACCATTAAACAACATCATACCACTGTAATCAGGAGAGGCACTCCAATTACGGGTGATGATTTCTTCTACGGGGCCATTGCCACCCCAGACTCCACATTCGTCCTGCGTACAATCGTTGGCGCTGTTGCTATCGCAGGTACCGCAATTATCTGTGTAGGCCGAGCCGCCCCAATTGCCGGCGCAATCCTGGACACAGTCGTTGCCCGGGTTTGTATCGCAAGTGCCACAGTTATCCGTATATGCCGAGCCGCCCCAATCGCCGGCGCAATCCTGGACGCAGTCGTTGTCCGGGTTTGTATCGCAGGTACCGCAATTATCTGTGTATGCCGAGCCGCCCCAATTGCCGGCGCAGTCTTGGAGAGGGACAGAGACGGGGTGTGAAAGGGTGTAGGCCACGGTGTCCGTGTCTGGGGGGCCGC
>JASMKV010000123.1 GCA_030749035.1 Myxococcota bacterium
TCGGCTATCGGTTTTCGGAAATCGGTCATCGAATGTCGGTAATCGGTTTTCGGTAATCGGTTTTCGGTAATCGGTCATCGGCTGTCGGTTTTAGGTAATCGGACTTCGGTAATCGGCCTTCGGCTATCACCGCTTAACCCACATATAATGTCATATACTTTTTCACCCATTTAGGCATTTTTGCCAGCAAATGCGCATGCGGATCAGGGCCACAATGGGTTCTACCATTTTCGCCGCGGAAATAGGCTTTCACTTGCCATTGCGCTGCATGGGAAGTGTCTCCCTCGACAAATATTCCCTAAAATGCTAGGATAGGGGCTGTTCTTACCCTCTGACTCCATTGCTGATGCCAAATCCCATTTATGGACTTTGGCCGCACTTCGTGGGGGAGATACGCTGGGTGTTAAGAAAATTACCTACACAGAAGATAGCCCTATGGCTGGGCTTGGGGCTTCCGACCCTACTTCTTTTGTTCACATGGGGGCTACCTACTGGTAATTCTGAGCAAGGTTGTGCGGGGGTCATTGAGATTGAGGGGGTTGAATTTGATGGCTATGGGTTAAAGTCTACAACTGGCTCAGAGGTGGGGACTGATGCATTCACTGACGAAGAATTCTGTCCTGTCACCTGGAGCGAAGAGTTTTACGCACCACAGCGCTTGGCTAAATTGAGTCAGGTCATGCGCAGTGCCAATCAAAAATTCACCGCTGGTATAAAACACCTTAAAACGCAAGAATCGCCAAATACTCGAAGTGAAACCAATGGCGTCATGGACTGCTTGGAAGAGGATGCCGAGTTCATCGATATTCCCGTGGTCTTTCATGATATTTACAATCAAGATCACGAGGAGTCCTTTTGTCCAGAAGGGGCCACATTGGAAACCATGATTGCGCTTGAAAGTGAGTTCATGAGCTTTGCGGCAGGGGACACGATTAACGGTCAGGATATCTGTAAATATCGGGCTTTAGAAGCGCTTCATTATCTCAATCAACAATTCGCCCCTGTAAAGATGCGCTTTGCGCTGCACGAGATGCTTCAAGACATTGGCATGCTTGATACATACGACCATCCGGTGCTTAAGGAGTGGATGAACTGTACAAGCGATGCGGAATGTCTTTCTTCTGGGAGCAGTGGTGTTTGCACTGAGGCGGGGTTGTGTGAAATGTTCCTGGAGCATCTTGGGGGCACGAACGATTACCATGTACCGCTGGCGATGAATGTTTTCCTGGCCATCCGCATTGATGATTTAGAACCGTCAACCTATTGCGATGCAAGCCAGCAGGAGGATTGTCCGATTGAGCTGTGCAGCTTGGGTGCTCAACAATGTTGGGGAGATGCTGGTGTGGGAGGACGCTACTCAGGGGGCGCAGCAGTTCAGGTAGAACGCGACAATTTCTTTACACGTTCTTCTTCCACCGGAAAGCCTCAACATTTCCATATGCTGGCGCATGAACTTGGTCACGCTTTGGGCTTGGCGCACATATTTGGCCCCAGCAACAGTCAGACCTATACAAATCATGAAGAGGTGAGTCCGCCGGAAGGCTCTTATGCGCCGTGTTTTGATGACGACGAAGAAACACCGTGCGCTTGTGCGCAAAAGGGCGACAAGGTTTGCGATACGCCAGCAATACGTTCTCGCTTTGGTGGCATCGATTGGGAGGTCGTGACACATGAGGGCAATATTGAAACCTATTGTATTTACGAAGGTCCCGATTCCAGCATGGGGCTGGAGGATGATATTCTTGATACGGTGTCTGACAACAGTCAGTTTGCAGAACTCTTACTTTTTATGGGGCATGACAGTGTGGGGCGTGAATGTGTCGAAGATAGGGATTGCTGCAGTGAAGATAACCAGCTCTGTCGTTGCTGTTTGCTGTCTGAGGACGATGTCATCGACAACGAATGCCAGACTGTTATAGATAACGGTTATTGCTGTTGTATCAACCCAGAACTACCGCAAAGCGAAGCGGGTTCTTTGGATTGTTCATCAGCAGAAATCGAAGCATATTGTGCGGGCACCCAAGGTTTTACTTTTGATGTGGTCTGCGATGATGAATTAGGCTTATGTCGCCCAGAAAACACACCATCGCAATGCCCATCTTCGAGCCCATCGGCATGTGAGGTTTGTTCTGTGAGCGATTGCTCGATCTATAATTGCGACCAGTTTCGGGATGTTTGCGGCCAGGAGATTGGCACCTTAGGCATTACAGAGAATACCGACAAGGAATGCACGGCTGGCGAGGACTGTTGCACAGAAGGCTGTGCTTTACATGATTTTGGTTATTGTTTGATTGAGGACCCGGAAAACCAGGGGGAATGTCTCTACCGGATTTCCACCCTGCCTGATGTGACCAACTTTATGCACTATGGTAGCAGCACCTGTAAAAGACGCGGGTTTGTAGAGCAGGAGTTAGCAACGGGCTATATCGAAAAACCAACGCGCAGCCTGGCGCAATTGGGGGCTCTTGGTGAGGATACGCAGGCTGGTTTTACCTGTGGGCAGATTTATGCCATGCGTGAGGATTATGCCTCTTCCTTTATTGGTTGTAACGACCCTGAGGCGACCAATTACAGAGCATCGATTTTGCAGGTTGATAATTCAACGTGTACTTACGTCGCGCCTGGCGACACTTGTTCTTTGGATGTCCCTGAAGAATGTCCTCAGAACAATCCCTTTACAGCTTTTGGCCTGTGTTCTGTTCCAAGTTCTGTGAGTTATTGTGATATGTGTCTTGAGGATTGGGATTCTTGTCTCTTTTTCTCTGGAGATTATAGCGGCAGCATGACCCACTGTTATTCCGTCGGTTATTTAGACTGCAATTTGTCCTGCCGTCGTTTTATGGCGCATTATTTTGAGCCCTTTGTTGCCAACGATTTGCCTTGCGATGAAGAGGGACATTGTTGCGATGTTTCGGAGTGTGAGCATCCCGAACACAGGGCTATCTTTGTCGCCGGTGCTGACGATTCGCCTTACTTTGAAAACGCTGATGGCTTTGTGCCAGATTTTATGCGCCTGGGCGATGGTGCATGCGATATGGGCGAAAATGGGCCTAATTTGGCGTGTGCGGAATACAACTGGGATGGGGGCGACTGTCTTGCCGGTTGTACCAATCCGAATGCAAACAATTATGATTCAGCAGCGGATGTTGA
>JASMKV010000124.1 GCA_030749035.1 Myxococcota bacterium
CCGCAGTAGTCTTCCGGTTTGGTGCGGGCATAGGTGGCTTTGCTTTGATCGGTTGTGTTCCATAAGCCCCCCAAGGGGTCGATCCAGGTGAGTCTATGGGCCACCCCGGAACGAAGAACGACAATATCGTTAAAAGAAAGGTTTTGCTCTGGTCGGGTATCATAAAGGACGACATCACCCGCTTGCAGAGTCGGATACATGCATTTCCCTGTTATTTTCGCGCCTTTAATATGAGCATTATTCTTCATCAGTTTTTATCTTGTTCCCTCAACATTTGCCCCCAAGTATGCAATAACCAAGCCTATGAATGCAAGCCAGAGTCTTCCCACAGCCATCAAAAATACGTCTAAGCGTATCTTTTTGAGCAATCATGTTGGCTGTGAGTTAACCTCCCACGAGGGTTTAGAGGTGAAGGCCTATTTGCGGCAAAATGGGCACCAGCTCGTCAACGATCACACTGATGCAGAATACCTCATTGTGAATACCTGTGCGTTCATTCATTCTCAGAGAAAACGTTTGCGCGAACGCCTGCGTGTGCTGGAAGAGGGGGCTCCGTCAGCCAAGCTTATTGTGATGGGCTGTGCCAAGGATATCGCCCCTGATATTTTCGAAAATTCAAAGCCCATGATGATGTTGGGGCATGACGACCTGCATCGCCTGGATAAGATTTTTGCAGAGGAAAAACCGTTTGCGCAAAGTGCGAGACCACATTGGAATCCAGATTTTCAACGTGTTGTGATTTCTTTGGGACGAGGATGCGCACAGTTTTGTAGCTTTTGCAGCATTAAAAAAAGCATCGGCAATATGAAGAGTCGTCCTATTAGGGACATTGTTGATGACATCAAGCTTTGTCTTTCGGAAGGTCACGACAGGTTTCTTTTGAGTGGAGATGACGTCGGTTGTTATGGGGTGGATTGTGGCAAAAGCTTGAATGATTTGCTTCAGGCGGTGAGCTCGCTTGAGGGCAAAATGAATATTTTATTAGGGAATGTTCATCCATTGTTTTTCATGAAAAACTATGCGGGCATTCGAGATTTTCTGAACAGCCCGAATTCAAGCAAGTGGTTCTTTCTCTCGATGCAATCGGCAAGCAATAAGGTACTCTTCGATATGAAACGAAACCATGGGATTGAGGAGGTGCGCCTTGGGCTTGCGCGTCTCCAGGAGGATGTCCCTGGACTCAAATTAAATTACGATATTATAGTAGGGTTTCCAACCGAATCAGAAAAGGCTTTTAATGCCACACTTAAGTTCTTAAAGGAATTTCCGCCGCACGCAATAACGATATCACCCTACTCACACGAGTCAGGGACATCAGCAACAGAATATACGGAATTACCGAAGGTGCTGGTCCAAGAGCGTTTGAATTGGGCATATGCTATTTATGGCTCAGCCTTACAGAAAAAAGGTCTGAGAGTTGAGACTTGGGGAGACGAAGTCGATATGTTGAATTTAAAATCTACAACTCTCAAGATTTTACCCTAAGGGAGCAAATGTTGGGTAATAGATTTCAGCAGCGACTTACGCCTCTTCTGAAGGTGCTTGATAGCACGACGGAAACTCTAAATGTTGTGAATCATTGCTGCGCTAAGATGCGGGAGGAAATGCTTTTGAATTTTGTGCCTGCTGAACAATGGGATATTTTTAATCAGCGGGTTTTTACACGCACCCGACTCTATCGCGGGAAGTCTTACAATTCTGATTTACATCAGTGGGAAAAAGAAATTGTAATGAAGTATTTCCCCGATTTACCTGCGCGTGTCCTGGTCACTGCTTGTGGTGGCGGGAGAGAAATGACATATTTGGCGAGAATGGGATATCGTGTGGCTGGCTTTGATATCTCTAAAAAATTATTGGACAATACAGAGTCTTTGATCAGCAATGAAAAATTACTTGGATTGGAGCATATTTCCTACGAAAAGTTTTCGGGTATCGAAAATAGCTTAGATACACATGCGCCTTATGATGCGATTATTTGTGGATGGGGCAGTTTTAGCCATATTGGTAGCAGGTTTTTACAAGAAAAGGTTTTAGCTAAACTGCGAAGGCTTTGTCCACAAGGCCCCATCGTTTTAAGCTGGATTGCGATGGCCCCTGCCGAGGGGAAAACCGCAGATTTTCGTCGTTATTTACACCGCAAAGGGCTTTATACAACGCGGGCATTGGAGAGCCGGTTCGATGCGGCGAATGGCTTTGTTCGACGCATAGAAACCTCCGATATAACCGGGCTTGCGGCGGTGACTGGCTCGAAAGCCATTCTAAGCCCCAGACAAGATGTTTTTCCGCATAGTGTATTGCTTCCTAATGAATCAAGTATGGTGTGTTGATAAGTGCTGAGGTCGAATTTTTTGAACATGGTGATGAAATAAAATGAATAACAATAAAGCATCATATGCGGATTGTGCTCAGGGACCGAAAGCAACGTTGAACAATATGGCGTTAAAGCAGAATCTTCCCTTTGATGTGACCATAGAGTTAACGCTTTTATGCAATTGGAAGTGTGTGCATTGTTATAATTTTGAT
>JASMKV010000125.1 GCA_030749035.1 Myxococcota bacterium
TTTTGCCTTCTCCATAAAGGACTTCGGCTTGCCCTAAGCGCAGCGCCCGATGGTGATCGATGCGGGCAAAGTCAATGTCCTCAAAGGGCAGATGGCGCAAGCGAGCGCTCACTTCATCGACGTTGATTTCGCCGTTGGCCAACTTTGCCAACATGGTTTTAAGGGTTTGCTCATCCATTTTAGTGCTGCACGATTTCAAGCAGTGAACCACTGCGATAGCCGCCTAAGTCGAGTGTGACATAGGTAAAGCCGAGTTCACGTAAATGTGTATGAATGACTTCGGCGTGGCCAATAATTTGGCTCAGCTCTTCTTGTGGGATCTCAATGCGTGCGATGGCATCGTGATAACGCAGGCGAACTTTTTTAAAGCCCAGGGTTTTTAGAAAGGCTTCGCCGCGTTCAATTTGTTCTAACTTTTCTTCTGTGACTTCTTGTCCATAAGCGATGCGCGAGCTTAGGCAGGGGGAAGAGGGGCGATTGGCGCTGGAAAGATTGAGCCTCTTGGCCAATGTTCGAACATCATGCTTGCTGGCGGCAAGTTCCACCAGAGGTGAACGCACACCCGCATCAAGGGCCGCTTGGTGCCCTGGTCTGTGACCTTGAAGATCATCTGCATGGGTGCCATCTATAATCGTCTCTATCTGGTGTTCTTTGGCCAAGCTTTGTAAGTGCCCATAAAGTTCCTCTTTGCAGAAATAACAGCGGTCTGGCGTGTTTTCCCGATACGAGGCTTGCTTAAGTTCGTGGGTCTCAACGGTGATATGTTTTAGCGCATGACTTTGACAAAAGTGACGAATGTCGTTGAGCTCTTGGCTGGGTAGGCTTGCGGAGATCCCAGTCACCGCAATGGCCTTGTTGGGCAGCTCCTGGCTGGCTATGGCAGCCAGAAGTGAGGAGTCCACACCACCTGAGAGTGCGACCACCACCGAAGGTAGAGAGCCCATATATGAACGTAATTTACTCTCGAAGAGTTCAGCACTATGTGAAACTGTATTCAAGAGTCTTCTTTAGAACTGCCGTGGCCTAAATTTCAAAGTCGTCTTCGTCGGGATCGTTAGGTTCGATGTCAAAGGCATCGAGAGGAAGATCTTCAAGTTGATTGGTCTCTTCGTTCTCATCATTTGGATCGCTTTGATCAAGATAGGCGGCATCTTCATCGTCTTCATCTTCGTCAGTCTCCGATTCGTCCGCATCATCGAGAACTTGGTCGAAGACGCCTTTGGCAAAACCAAAAGTGCTTCCATCGCTATCAAAATCATCTATAACGTCATCATCTTCAAGCGGTGTGTTGTTTTCGTCGCCATCAAAAGAGCCAGGGGCTGCGCTATAAAGTTTTTTCGACTCCATTGCTTTCTCCTAGTGTCCTTTACAAAATTCCATTTTAAACCATAAAACCTCTTACACTTCGCCTAAAGCAAAATCTTGACCGAAGGTCAATTCTCATTTGATAAGAAATTTTGACTAAATTGTCTGCCCATATAGGGCACCTTGAGACCTTCTGGCACCTGTTGACAGAGACCCTTGACTTCGCTACCTCTGAATTCCCATGGATTTCGTTGTTGCATTGGCCAAATGGTTTGAACTCATAGGTAAAATTCCCGGAGAACTGGGCTCTTTGAGTGCTTCCCCTGAGCTTAAGGCCCGAGTGGACCGAATACCCACAAGACTTGGTGCCCACGGGGTGGATGCTTTTGGTTTCAATCCAGAGTCCTTAAAGTGTGCCGTAGGGCTTGGGGCATGGTTTTATGAGCATTATTTTCGTTGTGATACCTATGGGGTAAACAATATTCCGGATGGTCGATGCTTTGTAATTGCCAATCATTCCGGGCAGTTACCTTTTGACGGGGCGATGTTGAGCATGGCCGCATTTTTAGAGCGCGATCCGCCCCGTTTTCTTCGGAGTATGGTGGAGCGCTTTGTCCCAAGTTTACCTTTTGTTTCAACTTTTTTAACCCGCTGTGGACAAATTCTGGGCACGCCAGAAAATTGTCGACGGCTCCTTGAAAATGGTGAGGCGATTTTGGTTTTCCCTGAAGGGGTGAGGGGGCTGAATAAAACTTGGGAGCATCGTTATCGGCTTCAGCGCTTTGGCCAGGGATTTATGCGCCTGGCCTTGGAGACCAATACGCCGATCGTTCCAGCGGCGGTGATCGGGGCAGAAGAGCAAGCCCCCAGCCTCTTTAACGCCAAAGCGCTGGGAAACCTCCTTGGCTTACCTGCCGTGCCGATCACGCCGACTTTCCCTCTTGTTCCTGGCTTAGGCATGTTACCGTATCCAACGAAGTATCGTATTTACTTTGGCGAGCCGATGACTTTCAATGGCAATGCGGATGATGAGGATGCAGCTGTTTTGGATAGGGTTCAAGAGGTTCATGCCCGCATTCAGACGATGATTGATGATGGGCTGGCTAAACGTAAAAACGTGTTTTGGTAAAATATGAATATTTTGATGACGGGAATATCAGGTCGTTTTGGTCGCAGGGTGGCGAGTCGTTTAAGCCGCAAGCATCATATCATTGGGGTGGATCCCCGGAAATGTCCGGCGTTGCCCAAGCGGATAGAGCACCACCATCATGATATACGGCATCGACCTGTGGAGAACTTATTTCGTCGCAATAAAATTGATGCGGTTATTCATTTGGGCACGGTTCACAATTTCCGTATTTCACCGAAGAAATTATATGAGCGTAATGTGATGGGGACGGAGGTCTTGCTCAAGCATGTGAGTAAGTACAATGTTGGCAAACTTGTCCTTTTATCAAGTGGTGATGTTTATGGCCCGATGCCAACCAATAGCCATTACATCACAGAAGAAGCGCCTTTAATGGCGACACAACGTTTTCCTGAGATCCGAACCATGGTGGCTGTTGACCGAGCGGTGCAAACTTTTTTTTGGAAGCATCCAGATATAGAAACGGTTATTTTACGACCAGCACACATTGTAGGGCCACATGTGCGCAATGCGCCTTCTAATTATTTGCGTTTAAAGATGATTCCGCGTCTCATGGGTTTTGACCCGATTGTGCAACTTCTGGCTGAAAGTGACCTTATTGCGATGCTCGAGGATTCTTTGCGCTCAGGTATTAGAGGTATTCTTAATGTTGCGGGCACAGAGCCTTTGCCCTTATCACGCATTTTCCACGTCTTAGGCAAACCAACGTTGCCAGTGCCTTATTCTTTGTTTAAACTGGCTTTGGGTAAAATGTGGCAATATCGAATGACAGCTTTCCCCGCCCCAGAACTCGACCATATCCGATTTCATGCGGTGCTGGACACGACCCTTGCGAAGAAAACATTAGGGGTGAGTCCAGAGCTGGACCTTTACGATATTTTAGCACCGTTTCGTTTACATTAAGGCAGAGATGTTGTCAGCATATGCTGCGATGTCGATCTTGCGCTTCTTGCACCAGGTCTTTGTGTGCGGGGCAACCAATAAGAGATTTTGACTCTTTCCAGCTTGTTGGCGCATAGGTGTGTTTATCTCTAAATTGTATGAGTCTTGTTTCGGTTTTGAGTAGGTCAACATGGGATAATTTCTGAGTTTCGACCAGCTGAATAAGGGAGCGATAGAACTCAAAGAGAAACGTGGGATCATTACAGGCCAAAAAGCAGTCAATCCCTGCCTCTGTACCGAGTTGTGCTATATCCTGCGCAGCGTAGTTGTCGGCAAGCGCTTTCATATCCAGGTCGTCACTAAAGAGGATCCCATCAAAGCCAATATCTTGGCGTAGGTATTCTATCACTTTGTGCGAAAGTGTGGCCGGGTGTTTTGGGTCAATACATTCGAGGACCACATGTGCAGACATGATGGCTTCAAAGCCTGCAGCAACCGCATTTTTGAACGGGGTCCATTCGATTTCTTTGATGCGCTCGAGTTCATGTTCAATATGGGGGAGAGCGAAGTGACTGTCGAGGTGTGTATCTCCGTGTCCGGGGAAATGTTTACCACAACCGGCAACTTTCGCTTCTTGTAAACCGTTTGCAAAAGCAATGGCGTGTCTTGATACTTGTAAAGGGTCGCTTGAGAACGACCGGTCACCAATGACAGGATTGTCGGCGTTTGTATCGACATCAAGGACCGGGGCGAAGGACAGATCAATATTCATGGCGCGCAACTCTTTGCCCAGTGCCTGACCCATATTTTGCGTGAGTTTGACATCGTCGATAGAGCCGAGCGTGCGCGCTGCAGGCCATTGTGTCGCTGGGGATTTGATGCGCGCGACGCGACCGCCTTCCTGGTCAACGCTGATGAGTATCGGTTTGTCTTTTTGCCAACTTTTAATCTCCATGCTCAATTCACAGATTTGCTCAGGAGATTCGACGTTACGGGCAAAGAGAATGATGCCCAGCGGATTGATCTCTCGGAGTATCTCTTTCGATTCAGCATCAAAGGAGGTTCCTGGCAGACCACAGATCAGCCGATTGCCGACGGCTCGACGTACATCCTCTCTGGTGGCAATCTGCTGCATAAGCGTGAAACTATCCTTTG